>DATCVI010000134.1:0-21708 GCA_036566925.1 Stenotrophomonas sp. | reverse complement strand
CCCGAGGACACGGACATGACCCCCGCCAACCTGACCGAACAACTCCTGGCGCAATTGCAGGGCGCCCCGTTGCAGCAAGTCTCGCAACAGCTGGGCCTGGCGCCCGAGCAGGCGCAGGGCGCCGTGGCGACCGCCCTGCCCTTGCTGATGGGCGCGCTCGGGCGCAACGCGCAGCAACCCGAAGGCGCGCAGGCCTTGCTGGGCGCCCTGCAGCGCGATCACGCGCCGGCCGGCGGCGGCGGCATGGATATCGGCGGCCTGCTCGGCGCGGTGCTGGGGGGCGGGGCCAGCCCGCAGACCGACGGTGCCGGCATCCTCGGCCACATCTTCGGCGCCCGCGCACCGCAGGCGGCTAGCGGCCTGGGCCAGGTCACCGGCCTGGACAGCGGCAAGTCCGGGCAACTCCTGCAAATCCTGGCGCCGATCGTGCTGTCCTTCCTCGCCCAGCGCTTCCTCGGCGGCGGCAACGCCAACGCCGGCCAGTTGAGCCAGGCGCTGGGACAGGAGCAACAGCAGGCGCGTGCCGATAGCGGCGTGTCCGGCCTGCTCGGCAGCGTGCTCGACCAGGATGGCGATGGCGAACTCGGCGTCGGCGACCTGATGAAGCTCGGCAGCGGATTGTTCGGCAACACCCGCTGAAACTTGTGCGGCGCGTCGCGCCATAGGGCGAGGCTATCAATCCGTTCGATTTATTCGAATGGGCCTGTTCGATATCGCTGCTATTGTCGTTCGCACTCGGGGTCATGCGCTCCGGGTGTGCGGCAGCGCATCCGACCACGCTTGTTCTTGCGTGGATCACCGCGCAAGCCTCCCCCGCGAAAGCAGTACTCCAACCCAGGCGTCCGGCGTGCCGGACTGGTTAGCGCTTGCAACCCAAGGTGGAATCCCATGAATGTCGAAGCGAAGTGCCCCTTCAATCAATCCGCCGGCGGCGGCACGACGAACCGGGACTGGTGGCCCGACCAGCTGCGCGTGGATCTGCTGCAACAGCATTCCGAGAAATCCAACCCGCTTGGCCCGCAGTTCGATTACGCCGAGGCCTTCAAGCAGCTCGACTATGCCGCGCTGAAGGCCGACCTCAAGGCGCTGATGACCGACTCGCAGCCCTGGTGGCCGGCCGACTTCGGGCACTACGGGCCGTTCTTCATCCGCATGGCCTGGCACAGCGCCGGCACCTATCGGATCGGCGATGGCCGCGGTGGCGGCGGCCGCGGCCAGCAGCGCTTTGCCCCGCTCAACAGCTGGCCGGACAACGTCAACCTGGACAAGGCGCGCAGGCTGCTGTGGCCGATCAAGCAGAAATACGGCCAGCAGATTTCCTGGGCCGACCTGTTGCTGCTCACCGGCAACGTCGCGCTGGAATCGATGGGCTTCAAGACCTTCGGTTTCGGCGCCGGCCGCGAAGACACCTGGGAGCCGGACAAGGACGTGTATTGGGGCAACGAGCGCACCTGGCTGGGCGGCGACATTCGCTACGCCAAGAGCGAGCCGGGCGACGACGAGGCGCAGCTGGTCGCCGATGGCGAACTGCACGGCCACGAGCACGACCGCACCGACCATGGCCGCCGCCTGGAGAATCCGCTCGCTGCCGTGCAGATGGGGCTGATCTACGTCAACCCGGAGGGCCCGGACGGCAATCCCGACCCGATCGCCGCCGCGCACGACATCCGCGCCACGTTCGCGCGCATGGCGATGAACGATGAAGAGACGGTGGCGTTGATCGCCGGTGGCCACACCTTCGGCAAGACCCACGGTGCCGGCCCGGCCGACAACGTTGGCCGCGAGCCGGAAGCCGGCGAGCTGGAACAACAAGGGCTGGGCTGGCACAACAGCTTCGGCAGCGGCAAGGCCGGCGACACCATCACCAGCGGCCTGGAAGTGACCTGGACCAGCACGCCTACCAAGTGGAGCAACAACTTCTTCTGGAACCTGTTCGGCTTCGAATGGGAATTGACCAAGAGCCCGGCCGGCGCCAACCAGTGGCAACCCAAGGGCGGCATGGGCGCCAACACCGTGCCGCACGCGCACGACAAGGAAAAGCGCATCGCGCCCTCGATGCTCACTACCGATTTGTCGCTGCGGATGGACCCGGCCTACGAGAAGATCTCGCGCCGTTTCATGGAAGACCCCGACGCCTTCGCCGACGCCTTCGCGCGGGCGTGGTTCAAGCTCACCCACCGCGACATGGGCCCGCGCGCGCGTTATCTCGGCCCGGAGGTTCCTGCCGAAGTACTCATTTGGCAGGACCCGCTGCCCGACGCAACGCAGCCGCCGCTGGGTGAAGCCGACATTGCCGCGCTCAAGCAGAAGATCGCCGCCTCCGACCTGAGCGTTTCGCAATTGGTCTCCACGGCGTGGGCGTCGGCCTCGACCTTCCGCGGCTCGGACAAGCGCGGTGGCGCCAACGGTGCGCGCCTGCGGCTCGCCCCGCAAAAGGATTGGCCGGTAAACCAGCCCGAGCAATTGGGCGCGGTGCTGAAGACGCTGGAAGGCATCCAGGCCGAGTTCAACAGCGGCGGCAAACAGGTTTCGCTCGCCGATTTGATCGTGCTGGCCGGCAATGTCGGCGTCGAGCAAGCGGCCAAGCAAGGTGGCCTGGACCTGCGCGTGCCATTCACGCCTGGCCGCGTCGATGCCAGCCAGGAGCAGACCGACGTCGAATCGTTCGAGCCGCTGGAGCCGGTCGCCGATGGCTTCCGCAACTTCCTCAAGTCGCGCTTTGCGGTAGCGGCCGAGCACCTGCTGATCGATCGTGCGCAATTGCTAACCCTGACCGCGCCGGAGATGACCGCACTGGTCGGTGGCCTGCGTGTGCTCGGTGCCAATGTCGGCGGCGCGCGCGAAGGCGTGTTTACCGATCGCCCCGGCGTGCTCAGCAACGATTTCTTCGTCAACCTGCTGGACCCCGGTACCGAATGGACGCCGACTTCGAAGACTCGCGAAGGGTTCGTCGGCAAGGACCACGACAGCGGCGAGATGAAGTGGACCGCCTCGCGCGTGGACCTGGTGTTCGGCTCGAACTCGGTGTTGCGCGCACTGGCCGAGGTCTACGCCAGTGCCGACGGCCAGGAAAAGTTCGCGCGCGACTTCGTCGCCGCGTGGGCCAAGGTAATGGACCTGGACCGCTTCGACGTCGCTTGAAGTTGGGTGGCGGTAAACGAAAACGCCCCGGCCAGGCCGGGGCGTTTTCGTTTGCACTTATAGCGCGTCGATATCGCCGAGTGCGCGGATCAACCGCCGTGCGCGCTTGTCGGGACGATGCTCCGGCGCGCGATAGCCGTCGCGCTCGGCGATGCGCTGCTGCCGGGCCAGCGCGCGGCGCTCGCGCGAGGCCTCGCTCTCCACGTACAACGTTTGCGCCACCGGCGCCGGACCGCGGTCATCGCTCAGACCCAGCACCTGGATCTCGAAGGCTTCTTCGCCGCGACGCACCCGCAGCGCTTCGCCAATGCGCACCGCGCGCGAGGGCTTGGGATGTTGGCCGCCAATCTCGACCTTGCCGGTCTCCACCGCCTGCTTGGCCAGGCTGCGGGTCCGGTAGAAGCGCGCCGCCCACAACCAGATATCCAGGCGGACAGCATCGAGCGGGGGGTGGGACGCGGTTTCGGTCATGCGCGAACGGAATCGAGGACGGTTTGACTATCTGCAGGTGAGTTTGCCGGATTCAAGTCTGGACGCAGGCAGCCGGTAACCGATTCAGCGATCGCGCTTGCCGAAATCGACCTTCATGTCGTCCTTGGCGCGGTCTTCGCTGGACCAGCGCAAGTTGCGGTCGGTGCCGCAGTCGCGCGCGCGGGCGGAAAGGCCGCTGTCGCGCGAGGTGGTGATCGGGTCGTCACCGACCAGGCATTCGGGGCGGTTACCGGCGGTCCCGGCCACACTGTCCCTGCCATCGCTGGCGCAGCCGGCCAGCGACAATGCCACCAGCGCGAAGAGGACTGGATACGCGAACTTGCTTCCCATGCACAGGTTCCTGGTCCGTCGCCCTGGCGCCGGGCAGGCGGGCGCCGTGTTCCGCGCTTGTAGTTATCTTAAGGCGACCCTCGCGGCCCCACAAATGCCATCGGCCACGCTGCCCGGCTCACAGTGCCGGTGGTAGTGTGCGCCGTCGTCCCCCTTGGCCCGGAGCTCATGCGCAAACCCGCCAACCTCACCGAAGGCCCGATCGGGCGCAACCTGCTGCTGTTTGCACTGCCAATCCTGGCCGGCAACATGGCGCAATCGCTCAACGGTTCGGTCAACGCGGTGTGGGTCGGCCGTTTCCTCGGTGAGTCGGCGCTGACGGCGACTGCCAACGCCAACAACATCATGTTCTTCCTGATCGGCTCGGTGTTCGGCATCGGCATGGCCGCCACGATTCTGATTGGCCAGGCGATCGGCGCCGGCGATGTGCGCCAGGCGCGGCGGGTGATGGGCACCAGCGCGACGTTCTTCTTCGCGCTGTCGGTGGTAATCGCCGCGCTTGGTTTCTGGTTCTCCGGGCACATGCTCGCGGCCATGGGCACGCCGGGCGAAGCGCTGCCGCTGGCCGAGGCGTACCTGCGGGTGATCTTCCTGGCGATGCCGTTGCTGTACATGTTCGCCTTCCTGTCGGCGGCACTGCGCGGTGCCGGCGATTCGCGCACGCCGTTCCGCTTCCTGCTGCTGGCCGTGGCATTGGACATCGTGCTCAACCCGCTGCTGATTTTCGGCCTGGGTCCGTTGCCGAAGCTGGGCATCGCCGGGGCGGCGTGGGCGACGTTCTGCGCGCAGGCCATCGCCCTCAGCGGCCTGTTGCTGTACATGCGCCGCAAGCGCCACTTGCTGTGGCTCGGCCGCCACGACATGGCAATGTTCCGCATCGATGGCGACATCCTGCGCGCGCTCATCGTCAAGGGCGTGCCGATGGGCCTGCAGATGGTGCTGATTTCGCTGGCGATGATCGCGATGATGACCATGGTCAACGGCTACGGCACCGATACCGCCGCCGGCTATGGCGCGGCGTTGCAGCTGTGGACCTATGTGCAGATGCCGGCGATGGCGATCGGCGCGGCATGTTCGTCGATGGCCGCGCAGAACGTGGGCGCCGGGCGCTGGGACCGGGTAGATGCCACCGCGCGCAACGGCGTGGCGATCAACTTCCTGATGACCGGGCTGCTGATCGTGCCGCTGATCCTGCTCGACCGCTGGACCTTGGCCCTGTTCCTCCCCGAACACGGCGTGGCACTGGACAATGCGCGCCACCTCAACCACATCTCGATCTGGTCGTTCCTCTTGTTCGGCGTCACCTTCGTGGTGTCCGGCGTGGTGCGGGCGACCGGCGCGGTGATTCCGCCGCTGCTGATCCTGGGACTGTCGCTATGGGGGATCCGCGTGCCGTTCGCGCACCTGCTGACGCCGGCGTTGGGCGCCGATGCGATCTGGTGGAGTTTTCCGACCAGTGCGGCATGCGCGATGCTGATGTCGTTGGCGTATTACCGCTGGGGCGGCTGGCGCAAGGCGCGGATGCTGACGCCCCGCGTGAAGCCGCATCCGGAGGAAGTGGCGGTACCGGCCGAGGTGCCGGCTTCGCCGCCCTCGCCGGTGGCTGACAACGCGCCGTAGCTAATCCCGCTACGCGGGCTTAGCCCCCAAAGTTCGCTGTGCGAACTTCGGGCCCCGACTCCGTGGCTGCCTATCCCCGCGGCTGTCGCCGCGCCCCCTTAACAGAAGGGGGCTCTCTCCATCACGCATGTATAGGCAACCAACAGCGCATGCTTCGGCACGACGGCACAACAAAAAGCCGCCCTTGCGGGCGGCTTTTTGCACAACGCTGCAGGCTCGCGCCCGCGCGTCGAAACTTACTCGGCCTTGGCGGCAGCCTGGCGAGCCAGCTTGGCCTGCGCAGCGGCGGCCAGGTCTTCCTTGATGCGGGCAGCCTTGCCTTCCAGGCCACGCAGGTAGTACAGCTTGCCGGCGCGAACCTTGCCGCGGCGCTTCACTTCGACCGAGTCGATGATCGCGCTGTGGGTCTGGAACACGCGCTCGACGCCGTAGCCGTGCGAGATCTTGCGCACGGTGAACGAAGAGTTCAGGCCGGCGTTCTTGGTGCCGATGACCACGCCTTCATAGGCCTGGACGCGCTCACGGTTGCCTTCTTTCACCTTCACGTTCACCACGATGGTGTCGCCCTGGCTGAACTTCGGCAGTTCGCGGGTGATCTGGGCGGACTCGAATTCCGCGACGATGGATTTGTTCAGCTTGCTCATGGGTGCACCGATTGTTTTCGGGGTGATCGTGTCGGGTTCGACAACTTGGGCTCATGCAGTCGCCGAATTGCGCCGCACGTTTGTAATTAGTGGGTGTTGCAGGCTCGCCGAGTGGCCACGAGGGGCCCTGGGAACGCGGCATCATACCGGAAGCGCTGGCGGGGCGCCAGCCTGCGGGACTAGGCGCCGGGCTCCCCGCCGGGATCGGCGGCCTGGCGGCGGAAGTCCTCCAGCAGCTTGCGATCGGCCTTGTCCAACGCCGCTTCGTCGAGCAGGTCCGGCCGCCGCAGCGAGGTCCGGCCGAGCGATTGCTGGCGCCGCCAACGGGCGATCGCGGCGTGGTTGCCCGAGCGCAGCACGTCTGGCACCTCGCCCCATTCGTGGCTGGAGGGGTGGGTGAAGTGCGGGCAGTCCAGCAGCCCCTGCGGGCCCTCGAAACTGTCCTGGGCGGCGGATTCGGCGTCGTTCAAGGCGCCCTCCTGCAGCCGGGTGACGACATCGATGAGAACCGCCGCGCCGAGTTCGCCGCCGGACAACACGTAGTCGCCGATCGAGATTTCCTCGTCCACCGCGTTGGCCAGGAAGCGTTCGTCCACGCCTTCGTAGCGGCCGCACAGCAGCACCAGCCGCGGCAGCTGCGCCAGCTCGCGGGCGCGGGCCTGGGTCAGCGGGCGCCCTTGCGGGCTGAGGTAGATGACCGGCGCCGGGCGCGCATCCGCGGCGCGCGCGGCCTCCAGGCAGGCGCGCAGCGGCTCGATCATCATCACCATGCCGGGGCCACCGCCGAACGGGCGGTCGTCGACGCGGCGGTAATTGCCGGTGGCGTAGTCGCGCGGATTCCAGCCTTGTAGTTCGAGCAGGCCGCGCTCCTGTGCACGCCCGACCACGCCGAAGGCCGCGCATTGCGCGATGAATTCGGGAAACAGGCTGAGGACGTCGATGCGCATGGCCGGGTCGATCCGAGGCGTGCCGGGGACGCCGGCGGGGAAATCAGAAGTCCGGGTCCCAGTCGACCACGATGCGGTTGGCCTGGAAATCCACCGACTTGACGAAATCCGGCTGCAGGAACGGGATCAGCCGCTCGCGGTCGCCGCGCACGGCCAGCACGTCGTTGGCGCCGGTGGAGAACAGGTGCGAGACGGTGCCCAGCTCGACGCCTTCCACGGTGCTCACCGCCAAGCCTTCGAGGTCGACCCAGTAATACTCGTCCGGCTGCGGCGGCGGCAGCGCGCTGCGCGGGACGTAGATCTCGGTGCCGCGCATGGCTTCGATCTGGTCGCGATCGGTCACGCCCGGCAGGGTTGCGAACAGGTGCTTGCCCGACTCGCGGCCACGCGCCCCGGTCATCTCGCGCTCTTCGCCATTCGGCGCGCGCAGGATCCAGGGTTGATAGCGGAAGATTGACAGTCGCGGCTCGGTCCAGGACTCGAGCCTGGCATCGCCGCGAATGCCGAAAGCGCCGACAATCCTGCCCAGCAGGATGCGGCGCTCGGTGTCTTTCATCATGCGTGTGATGGCGCCGCGAGGCGGCGCCTCCGGACTCAGGCCGCGACGGCCTGGGTCTTGGCCACTTCCTTGACCAGGTTGCGGACCTTGTCGGTCAGCTGGGCGCCGTTCTTGACCCAATGGTCAACGCGGGCCAGGTCCAGCACGATGCGCTGCTCGGCACCCTGCGCCACCGGGTTGTAGTAACCCAGGCGCTCGATGTTGCGGCCGTCGCGCGCAGCGCGCACGTCGGAAACGATGATGTGGTAGAACGGACGCTTCTTGGCGCCGCCACGGGTCAGGCGAATCTTGACCATTTGAGTAGTTCCTGTGTTGCCCAGTCGCCAGGATGGCGAGGTAAGCCGGCGATTATAGCGGCGCCCCCGGCCCAAGCCAAGTCGCCCACCCTGCCCCGCTAAAGCGGCTGCCAGGAAGAAACCCCCGCCGCCTGCCGCAACAGGGCCTCCCACCCGCCCTCGCCCGCCAGTGCGTGCCCGTCAATCTGGCTTATCGCCAGCACGCCACGGGCGTTGCAGGCGAACGCTGCGGTGAAACCCGCCAATTCAGCCAGGCCTACCGGCCGCACCTGCTGGGCCACCCCAAGCGCCGCCAGGCCTTGCTGGATCAGCCGCTCCTCGGTCCCACGCAGCGCCGGCCCGGCCGGCCAGGTGAACCCCTGCCCGTCCCACAGCCCGAGGTTCCAGGTACTGCCTTCGATCATCGTGCCGTCGTCGTCGACGAATACCGCATCGTCCCAACCCGCGGCGACAGCCTGGCGGCGCAGGTCGAACAGCGCAAACGTACCGACATGCTTGAGCTCCGGGCGATGACGGCGAAACCGCACCGTCTGCACCCGCAGCGGCGGGCCGACCCAATCGCTGGCCGCGCTGGCCGAGACCAGCAGGTCGGGCGCCACCACCCGCAGCGGCGCGCGGAAATCGAACGCGCGCGAGAACACGGTCAAGCGCAGCCAGGCATCGGCATGGCCGGCCTGCTCGAACGCGCGCCTCGCCTCGGCCCGTACCCTGGCCAGGTCCAATTCGCTGCCGAACAGCGCGCGCGTACCTTCTTGCAGCCGCTGCAGGTGCAGGTCCAGGCCGCGCACCGCGCCCTCGACGCAGCGAAATGAAGTGAAGTGCCCGTAGTTCACCAGCGCCGCGGCGGCCAGCGCCTGTGCATCGGCCGGCTCGCCGTTCAACAGCAGCACGCTCACGGCAACAGCGCCTGCGCCTGCTGCCACCATGCCTGCAGCAGTTCAGCGGCGGGGCGCGCCGGTGCCATCCACGCCGACTGCCCGGCCCAGGCCTGCAGGCCATCGAGACGATTGTCGCGCGTGGCCGCGGCCCGCATTGCCGCACTCAGGCCACGCTGCACCGGATAGGGCGGCACGCGCACGCCGGCGTCGGCCAAGGCACGCACGTACGGCGTCGCCAGGCCGCGACCGAGGCGACCGCTGAAGCCCCGCGTGGGCCAGGTGTCTTCGGGCTCGGCCGCCGCCAGGGCATCGGCCCAGGCGCTGGGCAGGCCGGCCTCCGGACAGCGCAGCAAGGCGGTGCCGATCTGCACTGCGCTGGCGCCGAGGGTGAGCGCGGCGGCGATGCCACGACCGTCGGCAATGCCGCCAGCGGCGATCACCGGGACCGACAAGTGGTCGACCAGCCGCGGCAACAAGGAAAACAAGCCGACCAGCTGGCGCTCAGCGGCCGCCGCATTGAACGCGCCGCGATGGCCACCGGCCTCGAAGCCCTGCGCCACTACCGCATCGGCCCCGGCTGCTTCGGCCTGGCGCGCTTCATCCAGGGTCGTGGCGCAGGCGAACCAGGCGATGCCAGCGGCCTTCAGGCGCTGCACCTGCGCCGGCGTGAACACGCCCATGATGCTGGACGCCACGGCCGGCCGCGCCGCCAGCAAGGCGTCGAACTGCGCATCGAAATCGGCCGGGGTTGCGTCGCCCGCGCTTGCCGCGACCGCCGGACCCCATTGCGAGAGGAATTCGCGCATCGCCGTTTCTCCCGCGGCATCGCGCTGCGGCGGCGGATCGGCGATCCACAGGTTGACCTGCGCCGGCCCGGCACTGAGCGCGCGGAAATCCGCCAGCCACTGGCCGATATCGCCGGGCTGCGACAACACCGCACCCATCGCGCCCATGCTCCCGGCATTGGCGGCCGCGGCCGACAACACTACCGGGCAGGCGCCGGCCATTGGCGCGAGCAGCACCGGCATCGCCAGCCCATGACGGGCGGCGAAGGCTTCGGCGCGCTGGCGCGCAGAGTCGGCCATCAGCGGAACGGCAGCCCGCCGCGGCCACCCATGCCGCCCATGCCACCCATCATTCCGCGCATGCCGCGCATCATGCCCTTCATGCCGCCGCCGGCCAGCTTGCCCATCATCTTTTCCATCTGCTGGAACTGCTTCATCAGCTTGTTGACGTCGGCCGGGGTCAGGCCCGAGCCGCGGGCGATGCGGGCGCGGCGCGAACCGTTGAGCAAGCCCGGGTTGCGGCGCTCCTTCTTGGTCATCGAATTGATGATGGCGATCATCCGCGGCACTTCCTTGCCGGTGACCTGGTCCTTCAGGTGATCGGGGATCTTGCCGATGCCGGGCAGCTTGTCCATCAGCCCGCCGATGCCGCCCATGTTCTGCATCTGCTCGAGCTGGTCCTTCATGTCGTTGAGGTCGAACTTCTTGCCCTTGGCGACCTTGGCGGCGAGCTTGGCGGCCTTCTCCTGGTCCACGCTCTGCTCGACCTGCTCGACCAGCGACAGCACGTCGCCCATGTCGAGGATGCGGCTGGCGACGCGATCGGGGTGGAATACATCCAGGCCATCGACCTTCTCGCCGGTACCGACGAACTTGATCGGCCGCCCGGTGATGTAGCGCACCGACAGCGCCGCACCGCCGCGGGCGTCGCCATCGGTCTTGGTCAACACCACGCCGGTCAGCGGCAGCGCCTCGCCGAACGCCTTGGCGGTATTGGCCGCGTCCTGGCCGGTCATCGCATCGACCACGAACAGGGTCTCGGCCGGGTTGACCGCCGCGTGCAGGGCCTTGATCTCGGCCATCATCGCTTCGTCGATGGCCAGGCGGCCGGCCGTATCGACCAGCAGCACGTCGACGAACGACTTCTTCGCATCATCGATGGCCGCGCGCACGATGGCTTCGGGCTTCTGCTCGGCCGTGGACGGGAAGAACAGCACGCCAACCTGTTCGGCCAGGGTCTTGAGCTGCTCGATCGCCGCCGGGCGGTAGACGTCGGCGCTGACCACCATCACCTTCTTCTTGCGCTTTTCCTTCAGGTGCTTGGCCAGCTTGCCGACCGTGGTGGTCTTGCCCGCGCCCTGCAGGCCGGCCATCAGGAACACCGCCGGCGCCGGCACATTGAGGTTGAGGTCGGCGGCGGCCGAGCCCATCACCGCGGTCAGTTCGTCGCGCACCACCTTGATGAGCGCCTGGCCCGGGGTGAGCGACTTCAATACTTCCTGGCCGACCGCGCGGACCTTGATCCGCTCGATCAGCGCCTGCACCACCGGCAGCGCGACGTCGGCCTCCAGCAGCGCAATACGCACCTCGCGGGTGGCCTCGCGGATGTTCTCCTCGGTCAGGCGGCCGCGGCCGCGCAAACGCTCGAGGGTGCCGGACAGTCGTTGGGTGAGGGACTCGAACATGCGCACAGTGCCAGGGGGAAACGGACGCCGATTATAGCGGCAGCGCCCGTCCCGACCGGCGCAGGCGCCGCTCCTGGCCCCTGCGGCCGCGGCCCACGGTGTGCGAAACTTCGGCGATGACCGCCACCGTATTCATCGCCGCTGCCCTCTACCTCGTTGCCACGGCACTGCTCGTGGGCAGCGTGGCGCGCGACGGCAAGCCAGCTGCGCCGGGGTGGCTGCTACCGGGCGGGCTGGCGGTGCTGCTGCACGGCGGCTACCACGTCGCGGTGGCCCTGCGCACGACCGGTGGCCCGGACCTGCATTTCTTTGCCGCGCTGTCCCTGGTCGGCCTGGGCATGGCCGCGCTGACCACGCTGGTGGGCGCGCGCGGCCGCATGGCCACCTTGGGCGTGGTGGTGTTTCCGTTGGCCGCCCTGCTGCTGCTCGCCTATCACGGCCACGGCCATGAGCCGAGCCCGGCCCTGGGCTGGCGCCTGGAAGTGCACGCCTGGCTGGCGTTGCTGGCGTACGCCACCCTGGCCATCGCCGCGCTGCTGGCGATCATGCTGTGGCTGCAGGAGCGGGCCCTGCGTCGGCGCGATTTCCACCGCTGGCTGCGCGCCTTGCCGCCGATGACCGAACTGGAAACGCTGCTGTTCCGCACGATTGCCGTCGGCTTCGTGCTGCTGAGCCTGACCCTGCTCACCGGCCTGCTGTTCGTCGAGGACTTCCTGGCCCAGCGGCTGCTGCACAAGACCGTGCTGAGCGTGCTGTCGTGGCTGGTGTTCGGCGCGCTGCTGGTCGGCCGCTGGCGCTACGGCTGGCGCGGCAGCAAGGCCGTGCACTGGACGCTGACCGCCATGGCATTGCTGTTGCTGGCGTTCTTCGGCAGCAAGTTCGTGCTGGAACTGATCCTGGGCATCCAGCCAGGCTGACCGGCTCGCAGGCCGGCTAGCTGCTGGCCTGCAAGTGCACCGGCGTCGCTGCATCGGCCTGGCCACCGGCCGCATGCACCACCTGCTTGCGCTTGGCCACCAGTTCGCTGGCCACGGCCACGCGGTTGCCGACCACCATCTCGGTCAGCCAGTCGATCAGGTAGCGCGTATACGCCTGCTGGTGCGCCTTCACCGTCAGCGCATGGTCGGCGCCGCGGATCAGCCGCGAGGTCACCGAGCGCGCCTTCGAGAACGCATTGGCGTAGTTGCGCATTACCGGGTGCGGCACGATCTGGTCGCACTCGGCCTCCACCAGCAACACATCGCCCTCGTAGGCAGCGCAGGCCGCCAATGCGCGATTGTCCTGCGGCGCGATCTCGCTGCGGCGGTAATCCATCAGCCCGGGCTCGCGGTTGAGCGCCACCTTTGGCGCGTCCCAGTGATCGTCTCGGTACAGCGCCGGCGAGCGCAGGGCCAGCCAGGCCACCGGGCGTTCGCGGGTGAGCAAGGCCGATAGATAGCCGCCATAACTCAGGCCGACCACCGCAATCGAGCCCGGGTCCACGTAGGGCAAGCCAGCGAGGTGGTCGTAGGCGGCGATGATGTCGGCCAGGTTTTGTGGCCGCGTCACCGTCTCGCGCATCGAAGCCAGGGCCTCGTGGCCGCGCAGGTCGAAGGTCAGGCAGATGCAGCCCAGGCCGACCGCTTCGCGCGCGCGCACCAGGTTGTGCTGCTGCTTGCCGCCCCAGCCGTGCACGAACAACACGCCGGGCATGCCGGTCGGGGTGAGCAGGGTGCCGCCGAGTTGGTCGCTGTCGACGTTGATATGCAGGCTGGAGAGTTTGGCTTCCAAGTCGGCTTCCTCATGCTGCCGAGACAGTCAGGTATTTGACCAGCGGCCCCACCCGTGGGTCATCGCCGTCGTAGTAGACCCGCGCGCCAGCGGGTGCCGGCTGGCCATGCAACTCACGGGTGGCGGCATGGACACAGGTGAGCGCCGGGTCGAGCGCGAATGCTTCGAACGCAGCCAATTCGGCCGGCGTGGCGCCGCCCACCCGCCAGGATTGTTCGAGCACGCCGCAATGGGTGCGGCCGGCCGCATCCTCGCCATAGGCAACGTCATAGTTGCGCCGCGACAACGCCGCTTGCGGGAAGGCCTCGCGCAGCTTGCGATCAAAAGCGTGAGCGGCCCGCACGGCGTGGCGCGCAGCCGCCGGAAGCGCTGCGTCCTGCAGCTGCGCCAGGCTGCCACGGGTCACGTGCAGGTCCGAGCCGCCGTACACCTGGCGGCCGTCGCGGTCGGGCGTGGAGACCTGGGTGCCGTGGTAGGCGATCGAACGTCCGGGCAGCTCCACTTCGCCGACGCTGAAAGTCGTCAGCCGCGCCAGGTGAATTTCCAGCACGACACCATGCCGCGGCAGGTAGTCTTCCGGCAGGGTCGCGAGCGCGTCGTGCAGGTCGGCCTCGTCCTGTAGCAGCCATTGGCCGCGGCCACCGACGCCGGTCGGCAGTTTCAACCGCACCCGCCCTGCCCGGCGCAGCAGCGTGTAGGCGCGCACTGCGTCTTCGCCGCAGAAGGCGCTATAGCCCGGCAGTGTGTCGGCGGCCAGGGCCTGCGCCAGCGCATCGTCCCAGCCGGCGATCGCCACTTGCGCGGCCGGCACCAGCGGATGCGCGATCACCTTGGTCGCCAGGAACGGGAACGGGACCACGCCACCCAGCAATTGCTCGCTGCCGGCGATGCCCAGCGCCGCGGCGGTGGCGACGTCCAGCGTCTCGTCCGGTACGAAGTAGGAGGCGGTATCCCGCTCGCCTGGGCCAGCGAGCCCGGCATAAGGCAGCGCCAATACCCGCGCGACGGTTTCGGCCACCCAATGATGGGTAGCGCGTTCGTGGCCATCCTCCGGCAATTCGCGCACCGCCAGCGCATGCACCTGCCGCCACGCCGGCATCGTCGCCTGCGCCGCCATCAGGGCCATAGCCACCACGCCAGCGCGGCCAGCGCCAGCAGACCGAGCAACAGCCATCCCAAATGCGCCGAATGCCACCACGCCGCGGCCACGCCGGTGCCGGCGCTGTCGCGCGGCGCGCGCTCGGATTCATCGTGCTGGGTCGCAGGTCCTTGGCGCATGGCCGCGTTCCATCGAGGGGCATTACAGATTCCAATCACTGCGGTGAGCGCAGCGTGCAGTGCTTCGCGGCACCAGGATCACGCCGCCGCGGCAAAACTGAGCAATTCATTCGGCGACTGCGCGCAGCGCGCGTTCGCCGCTAAAAAGCCGTGCTGCAATGATCATTCGTTGACATAGCTGCCGCTACGCTGACCACTCTCCTCCAACACCTACGGTGCGACTGAATCCAATGAACAGGGATCCTTCCGTCATCGATGTGCAGGCCGAGATTGCGCACTGGCAAGAACGCCACGCGCACGAACAACTGGGAGTCGGCAAGTTCAGCGTGCTCTCCCCGGTCGTCAAGCTGGCCTGCGATATCTACCTCCAGGCGCCACGCTCCACCCAGGCGCAGCGACTGGATATGTTCCGCGACCGTTTGCAGACACATTTCCTGCCCCCCGGCTCGCAACCGGACCTTGAACGACTGGCCGCTGACTGCTGGCGCCGGCTCGGCGCAACCTCGTAACAGGAGACTCCATGAAAACGCCGTACCAAGTCCAAGAAGAACTGGCGCGCATCGAACGCCTGGTGCCGCACCTGATCGCCGATCAGGGCGAACGCGCCGAAGAAATCCTCGGCTTCCATCTTGCCAGCCTTTACGCCAGCGCCCCGATCAGCGAACACGTCCGGATAAACGAACGTGCCCGCCGCTTGCAGGCGCGTTGCCGCGAGGCCGCCAATGAAACCGACGTGGCGGCTTTCGGCCTGCTGTCGCCGGCGCAGGCGCAGTGGGCTTGAGCTGCCTGCGGCCAACTGCATTGGCGCTGCTCGCCGCAGTTTGGCTGGCCGGCTGCGGCGGGCCAGGGTCGGACGCTTCGCGCACCGCACCGCAAGTAGCGCCCACGCCGCGGCCGGCCAGCATTCCCGGTGCCGGCCTTGGCGCGCCAGTGCAAGGCGATGCGCAGGTCCTGGGCATGCTGGCGGCGTTCGAGCAGAACGAAATCGACCTCGCCCGCCAGGCGCTGGATCGTCATCTTGGCGGCGATGCCGAAAATTTTGCCCGCGCAATGCTGCAGGACCATGAGCGCGCGCTGGCGGATGTGCAGCAGCATTCGCCGGCAGCGAGCGAGCAATCGGCCGCCCTGCGCGCACGCGGGCAGGCCCGGGTCGCTTCGGTCGGCATGGAGGAAGACCTCAACGCTTATCGCAATGCCTTCCTCAAGGCCACCGTCGCCGATTATTCCGATGCGCTGAAATTGATGGACGCGCAATGGTTGCCCGTCGCCAAAGGCGAGCAGACGCGGGCCTATCTGGCGGGTGCGCGCAAGCGCCTGGCGCATGCCTACGAACGCGCGCAGGCAGTGGTTTCCACGCGCTGATTCTCGTCGCGCCTATCTCCCGGGAGAATGCCCATGAATACCCAAGACGACGAACGCCGGCCGAAGGACATGGCCAACGTCAACATCACCGAGGAATGGGAGCTGCGCTGGTGGGCGCGCGAATTGGGGCTGGGCGAAGACCAGCTCCGGCAGGCCGTGCGCGAAGTCGGCACGGCGACCACCAAGCTGCGCGAGTACCGGCCGCCGCAGCCTTGAGGCAAGGCCGGAGCTGCAAACAAAACGGGCGGCCCAGGGCCGCCCGTTTTGTTTATTTACGGCACAAGGCTCAGCCGATCTGCTTCGGATCCGGACCGTAGGCGTTCGGGCCCTTCTCGCCTTCCAGGCACATGAAGACCAGCACGATGATGCCGCCCACGTAGGGCACCAAGTTGAACAGCCAAAACCAGCCCGAGCGACCCTGGTCGTGGAAACGGCGCACCTGCACCGCAATCGAGGGCACGATCAGCCCCAGCCACGCCAGGCCCAACAGGAACAACACGACGTACATGGCCGGACCCGGGCCCTCTTCACTGGCGCCGATCAACGAAGCGACCAGGGCCAGCGCGCCGAAGACCACCACCAGCAGCACGGTGAACAACGCGAACATCCAGTATTCCATGCGCCGCGAACGTCCCGAGAAGTCCGCGTAGCGCTTGATTGGCAGCAGCATCCACTCCATGTTTCCCCTACTCCTTGTCAGTTGATTGGACCGCGTCACGCGCGGCGCGCGCATCTTGTCACAAGACCGCGCCACTGCCCATACGCGGCCCGGCTCAGGCCGCCTCGATCGCCTCGGCCAGGCGCTCCACTGCAATCACTTCCATGCCCTTGACCGACCCGCCCTTGGGCGCGTTCGCCTTGGACACGATGGCGCGCTTGAAGCCGTGTGTGGCCGCTTCGCGCAGGCGCTCCTCGCCGTTCGGCACCGGCCGAATCTCGCCGGACAAACCGACCTCGCCGAAGGCAATCGTCTTCTCGCCCAGTGGCTGGTCGCGCAGCGAGGACAGCACCGCCAGCAGCACCGGCAGGTCGGCCGCGGTTTCCTGCACGCGAATACCGCCGACCACGTTGACGAACACGTCCTGGTCGCCCACCAGCACGCCGCCGTGGCGGTGCAATACCGCCAGCAGCATCGCCAGGCGGTTCTGTTCCAGGCCCACCGCGACCCGCCGCGGATTGGACAGCGGCGAGCTGTCCACCAGCGCCTGCACCTCGACCAACAACGGCCGCGTACCTTCCCGGGTGACCATCACGCAACTGCCGGGCTGATGGCTGCTGCCGCCGGACAGGAAGATCGCCGACGGGTTGGGCACTTCCTTCAGCCCCTTCTCGCCCATCGCGAACACGCCGAGCTCGTTGACCGCGCCGAAGCGGTTCTTGAAAGCACGCAGGATGCGGAAACGGCTGCCGCTATCGCCCTCGAAGTACAGCACCGCATCGACCATGTGTTCGAGCACGCGCGGGCCGGCGATGCCGCCCTCCTTGGTGACGTGGCCGACCAGGAACACGGCGGTTCCGGTTTCCTTGGCATAGCGCACCAGGCGCGCCGCACTCTCGCGCACCTGGCTCACCGAACCGGGCGCGGCGGTGAGCGTCTCGCTCCACAGCGTCTGCACCGAATCGGCGACGATCAGCCGCGGGCGCGCGATGCTGGCGTGTTGCAGGATCTGTTCGATACCCGTTTCCGCCAGCGCGTTGAGCCCTTCCAGCGGCAGGTCCAGGCGCACCGCGCGGCCGGCGACCTGCGCCAACGATTCTTCGCCGGTGACGTACAGCACCGGCAACTGCCCGGCCATCTTCGCCAGCGCCTGGAGCAACAGTGTCGATTTGCCGATACCCGGGTCGCCGCCGACCAGCACCACCGCGCCTTCGACCAGGCCGCCGCCAAGCACGCGATCGAACTCGCCGATGCCGGTGGACACCCGTGCGTGTTCGCTGTGCTGGACGTCCTTGAGCGGCGTGATCTTCGGCGGCTCGACGGTGCCGGCCCAGCCACTGCGGCGCGCCGCGGCCGGCTGCTTGGCGGCGCTGGCGCTTTCCAGCACGACCTCGCTCAGCGAGTTCCAGGCCCCGCACTCACCGCACTGGCCTTGCCACTTGTTGTACTCGGCGCCGCATTCGCCGCAGACGTAGGCGGTGCGCGCTTTGGATCGACTCATTACGTCCTCCCCTGCAGTTGGATGTAGTCAACGAGCTCCAGCATCCGTGAAACCTGGCTCGTTTTCACGAACGCTGCGACGCTGCCAACAGTGATTCCAGCCGCGAACAGAATCCCCTGACTAAACCACCAAGACAGCGTCCCCCAGTCTCCACCCGTGGCTTCCTTCAAGATATCCGTCAGGTCTCGGGTGCTGCCCGCCAGATAGAACGCCAGGAGCAGGCCCAACAATGTCATCAGGAAAGTCGATCTCGCGGTAGTTCGCTCTTTCTCGTGAAGGAGGAGGATACGCACTTCATCCCAGATGCAGGGCATATGACGTGACCGCAGGCCTGCAGCCAAGTCGCGACGAATCTCAGAACCTCTGCACCACATTGGCGTTTCGCGCCGCCATAGGGCCACCGTCATCGCCACCGACTCGATCAGGGCCAACACGAGGCCCAGAAGACCGCAAAGCTGGACCAATAGCAGGAGGACGCCTGGCAACGTACGTCCCCCCAGAATCGCCAGGAACAGTGCGACCGGAATCAAGGCCACGCCGACCACGTAGATCCGCCACGCCAGCGCGCCGCACCACGCCTCCATTCCCTCCTTGCGCCGGTGGAACAAGCGCGGCTGGGCTCGCTTGGCCTCCGCCCTGAGATCGTCGATTGCCGCTGAAAGTTGAATCGTCACCGTTGTCCCTCCCGAAATCGAGGAATTGTCCGGCCCTTTCATCTCACCTGGCGAGACCCATTCGACAGCAAGGCATCGACTCTCAGCGCGAGCTTCGCTCAGTTATAGATGAAGCAATGCACCACTGCGCGGCGTAGTAACTGGCCAGCACGCCAGCTATGGCCCAGGGCAGCGGGCCGGCGAAGCGGTCCCAGGCCAATAGCGAGTCACTGGCCACGAACAGCACCGCCCCCGCCGCCGCCCAGTGCGCGCGCCGGCGTTCGCCGCGTGGCGGCGCCATGCCGCGAGCCAGCGCCAATGCCGCCATGGTGGCGAGGACGAGGGTGTAGGCCACGACCGCCCCTCGCAGCGGCGCCGGCAGGTGCGGCCACAGGCCAAACAGGTTGGCGGCGGCGAACACCGCCATCAGCGGCAGGCTGACCGCCAGCGCGATGGCGCGCAGACCGTGCCTAAAAGCAACGATGTAGGCCAGGTGCGCCAGCAGGAACGCCGACAGCCCGGCGACAAAAGCATCGACCGGCAACATCAGGCAGATGTCGCCGAGCAACGACAGCCACAGGCCCAGGCGCACCCAGCGGCCATAGGCGCCCGCGCCGCTGCCGGCGCGGACGATGATCAACAGCGTGGCCGCCGGCTTGCACAGGTAATGCAGCCAGCGCAGCCCTTCCACGCTGGCGCCGGCAATCGCGCCGGCGGCCAGCAACAGCAGCAACCAAGCCAGCCAGGTATTGCCCCTGCGGCTGGCCCGGCGCGGCATCAGCGTGCCTTGTACAACTGCGTCAGGCGGTCCGGCTTGCCGGCGATGCGCTCGAGGTTCGGATACAGCAGGCCGCCGTGGTAATCGATGCGCACGGTTTCGTAGCGGTCGGATTGCTTGACCAGCAGCTCGATCGGCGCCCTGTTGTCCTTCGCCTCGGTCACCGCGTCCTTGAGCATGTCGTTGCCGTACTCGCGGCCGTTGACCGCCACGATCGTCATGCCCGGAGCGAGGCCGGCCTTGAACGCCGGGCCATCCCACAGCACGTCGGTGAGCACGCCGGTGGCATTGGTGGCCAGGCCGAGCGAATAGGTCAGGTTGGCGCCCTTGCTGCGCGTCTCCAACGCCTTGAACGCCTCGTTCGGCTTGTCGGTGTAGACCAGCTTCCAGCCTGCCGCCTCGATGCCGCCGACCAGCGGACCGTGGCCCTCGACGCGGGTCTTCAGGAAGGTGGCCCAGTCATACGGCGCGATGCTGTTGAGCGTGCCGGCGATGTCTTCGAAGGTGTACGGGTTGACCTTCCACTCGCCATTGTTCATGCCGAAGAAGGCATGGGCGAAATCGTCGATGGAACGCTTGTTGCCGGTCAGCTCGCGCAGCTTGCCGTCCACTTCCAGCCACACCATCTGGCCGCCCGAGTAGTAGTCCTCGCTCATCTGGTAGTTGCGGAAGGCCAGCGAGCGGCGTTCGGCGATGGTCGGGTCGTTGGTGGTGTCCTGGATATTGCGCCAGGCCAGGCCGGGACGGCCGCGGTCATAGGTGCCGGCGACGTTGGCGAGCATGTCGCGCGCCTGCTCGGCGCTCCACAGGCCCGAGCGCGCGGCCACCACCTGGCCGAAGAACTGGGTCTGGCCTTCGTACAACCACAGCAGGCTGTCGCCCATCGGCACGTTGAAGTTCGGCGTGGCCAGGTCGGCGCCACGGCGGTACTTGCCGTTCCAGGAATGGTTGAACTCATGCGACAGCAGGTCGCGCATCCACCAGCTCTTGTCCCACTCGGTGAAGTAGCCGACCGGCCCGCTGTTCTCGCTGGAGCGGTGGTGTTCCAGGCCGATGCCGCCGAGCTTGTCGGTCAGCGCGAGCAGGAACTCGTAGTGGTCGAAGTGGCGGGCACCGTAGAGCTTGTCCATCTGCTGGACCAACTGCTGGTGAATCTTGATCTGCTCCGGCGTCGGCTTCAGCGACTTGGCATCGTCGGCAAACACGTTCAGCGCGACCGGCTGCTTGCCTTCGGCCAGGACGATGCGCTGGTGGTGCTTGCCGGCGAACAGCGGCGAATCGACCAGATCTTCGTAGTCGATCGGCTTGAAGGTGACCTTGTCGCCGACGCGGCTCTCGGTCTCCAGCGCGGTGGCGTATTCCCAGCCCTTGGGCAGCGTCACGCTGGCCTGGGCCTGGATGTTGCGGGCGTTATAGCCGGCCGGGTACAGCGAGTTGCTGTTCCACTGCAGGTTGAGCATTTCCGGGGTCATCACCACGCGGCCCTGGCCGGCGCCTTGCGAGGACAGGAACTGGAATTCGGCGCTGATCTCGCTCACGCCTTCGGGCACTTCGACCTGGAAGGCGTAGACGTCGTATTTGTCGCGGGTCCAGGGCAGCACTTTGCCGTCGCTGGTCTTGACCACGAGGCCGGCGAGCTTGTCGATGCTGCCGCTGGGGGAATGGTGGCCGGGCAGCCACTGCGGGTACAACAGGGTCATCGGGCCGGGGGTGGCCGGTACGGTGGTGCGGACGCGGAAGATCCGGCGTTCGATGTCGGTGGCATCGACGTCGATGCGCAGCACGCCCTGGTAGGGGACGTCGCGGGGCGGTGCGGTCTGGGCCTGGGCGGTGGGGAGGTACATCGCGGCCAACAGCGGCAACGACAGCGCGGCACGAATCTTCATGGGGCTCCTGAGGGGAAGCGGTTGGCGGGCAGTTTGCCGATGCTACGCGGCGGGGGGTGGGGGCCCGTATGCCATTGGTCATGGCGAGGGTTGGCGCCAGGATTTGCAAAGCGGCTGTTGGACGTTCGGTTATTGCGTGCGGCATGCGGGGGGTAAGCCCTTTCGGGACACGCCGTAAACCCATCCATGGGGGCTAATCGGCGACATCCATGTCGCCGATTGTCCCGAAAGGGCTTACCCCCCGCACGCCCGATGGCCTGGCTTGGTGGTGGGAGGAAGAGCAAAAGCGAAGCGCGACTAACTGTGGGGCGTCCGCGAACATCCGAAAAAAAACAAAGGCCGCCCAGAGGCGGCCTTCGCAACTTCAACAAATTCGAGGGGCTTTAGCCCATCGGCATCATGTTGATGTTCATGTTGTGCATCACCCACAGGGAGCCGATCACGA
>DATCVI010000133.1:0-8025 GCA_036566925.1 Stenotrophomonas sp. | reverse complement strand
GCCGCCATCAGCGTGGCCAGCAGCATCGGGAACACGTAATAGGTGACGCGGTAGACCAGCGCGGCCGCCAGCAACGCCGCCGGCGCTACGCCCGGCAACAGCTTGAGCAGGCTCCACTCGAACACGCCGAGCCCGGCCGGCACCGTGGACAGCAGGCCGGCCACCACCGCGACCAGATACAGGCCAACGAAGCCCACATACCCGGTGCCCGGGATCGGCGGCAGCAGCACATACAACGCGCCGCTGGCCAGGCCGAGCTCGATCACGCTGAGCACGGTCACCCCGAGCACGGTGCGGTAGTCGGGCAGCCACAGCGTGTGCGCGCCGAACGCCAGCGTGCGGCCCTTGCGCCCGACCGCGAACAGCATCGCCACGAACCCAACCAGCAAGCCGATGCCGATGCCTTCGACCGCCGCCGGGCTGACCGGCAACGCCAGCGCCGCGGCGGCCGGCTCCAACGCCAGCGCCAGGCCCAACAAGACCCAGGCGCCGAAGATGAAACCGAGCGTACTGATCAACACCACCTGGCCGATCTCACCGAGCGTCAGGCCGACCCGGCCATAGCCGCGCAGGCGCACCGCCCCGCCGGTGAGCGCGGCGAAGCCCAAGGTCTGGCCGACCGTGTGGGCGAGGAAGGCGGTGATCGCGATGCGCGCCGGATGCAGTTGGCGGCCACTGCGTTGCAGGCCGATCGCATCGAACAACACCAGGCAGGCATAGCTGCTCAAGCCCAGCACCAGGGTCAGCACCACCTGGCGCACGCCGATGCCGTGGAAGGCGTTGCGGATGGCGGCGTAGCCATGGGTGCTGAATTCCGCCGACAACGCCCGCAACGCCATCGCCAGGATGACCAGGCTGATGACCACGGGCAGGGCGCGTCGCCAGCCGGAATGCGGGGCGGACGTGGCGGCGGAATCCGTCATGGGCGGCAGGGGCGCGGGAGGAGGGAAGGGTATCGAGGGCAGCGGACATTGGCGGCCCCGCGACAGGCGCGCATCATAAGGCCAACGCCGCCCACACGGACGACCCGGCCCGCGGCAAGCAGGAGGAAAGTCGATGTCGTTGAGCGCAGTGTCAGACTCGCAGCCGTGGCCCCGCTGGATCGCGCGCAGTGGCGCCTTGGCCGCCGCCACCGGAAGCGCCTTCCTCGCCTGGGTGCTGGTGTTGCAACTGCTGCGCAGCGACTTGTCCTGGACCCAGGCGCAACTGAGCGCCTACCTGCACGGCCCCTACGGCTTGTCGTTGCGCGTGGCCTACTGCCTGCTGGCCCTGTCGATGTCGATCCAGGCGGCGGCCCTGCAGGCCAGCCTGGTGCCGGCGGCGCGCAGCGGTGTCGTGCTGGGCTTGTTCTGGTCTGCCGCGCTGGGTCTGGCGACCGTGGCCATCGGCGACAGCTACCTGCCGCAATACGCCCCGGCCGCCGCCTTGTCGGTGCACCTGGTGGCCGCACAGTCCGCCTTCCTCTGCGTGATCGCGGCGATCCTGCTGCAATCCTGGCGCCTGCGCGACGACCCGCGCTGGCGCCCGCAAGCCCTCGCCGCAATTTGGCTGGGCAGCGTCGCCTTCGCGGTACTGTTCACGCACGCCGTCCTGCGGCTGGGACCCCGTGGCCTGGGCCAGAAGAGCGCGATCGCCTTGATCGTCGCCTGGCTGGTATGGACCGGCCTGCACCTGGCACGCCGCCCGCAGCCTGCACGCTCACGCATAACGCGTGACAATGGCAACGACTTGTCGACCGAGGAATGCTGATGCTGCAACGATACGAAACCGGCCCGCGGATGTCGGAAATGACCGTCCACCACGGCGTCTGCTACCTCGCCGGGCAGATTGCCGAAGACCCCAGCGCCGACATCAAGGGCCAGACCCGCCAAGTGCTGGCCGAAATCGACCGGCTGCTCGCCCTGGGCGCGAGCGACAAGACCAAGATCCTGCGCGCGGAAATCTTCCTGGCCGACATCGGCGACTTCGCCGCGATGAACGAAGTCTGGGACGAATGGGTCGCCCCCGGCTTCACCCCGGCACGCGCCACCGTGGAAGCCAAGCTCGCCTGCCCGGACTGGAAGATCGAGATCGTGGTTACGGCGGCGATCTAGTCGATCGCCGCCGGGCCTCTGCCCGCTTAGCGGGCAGAGGCCACCGAAGTTTGCGTAGCAAACTTCGGTACGGCATTGCCTCGCCTATCCCCCGCGGCGTAGCACATCCCGCTACGCGGGCTGCGCCCCCAAAGTTTGCTTTGCAAACTTCGGGCCCCACTTCTGCCTCGCCTATCCCCCGCGCCTTCGGCGCGCCCCCCTTAACAGAAGGGGGGCTTTCCACCAGGTGGGATGACGTGATCGACGAGAGCTCGTGCTATCAGATCGCGTAGATGCCAGCCGTCCTTCTCCCGCCTGGCGGGAGAAGGTGTCCCGACAGGGACGGATGTGGGCGCTGTTCTCTCCCACAAACCACGTTGAACCATCGGGCATTCGGGGGCAGGCGCTTTCCCGGACAATCGGCGACATGGATGTCGCCGATTAGCCCCCAGGGATGGGTTCACGGCGTGTCCGGGAAAGCGCCTGCCCCCGAATGCCGCACGTAAAAATCAAACGACCCGAAGCTCGATGCAATCCACAGGACAAACCGGCACACACAACTCGCACCCCGTACACAAAGGCGCGATCACCGTATGCATATGCTTCGAACCGCCCACGATCGCATCCACCGGACACGCCTGGATGCACTTGGTGCAACCAATGCAATCGGCCTCGACGATCCACGCCACCTGCGGCAATTTGTGCTCGCCACGGCTGCGGTCATAAGGCCGCGCGGGCACCTGCAACAGCGCCGCCAACGCGCGCGCACCCGCGTCGCCGCCCGGCGGGCAATGGTCGATCCCGGCCTCGCCACGCGCCATCGCCTCGGCATACGGCCGGCAGCCGTCGAAACCGCACTGGCCGCATTGGGTCTGCGGCAACAGGCGGTCGAGGCGTTCGACCAGGTCGGGGATAGCGCGATTCATGGCGTGGCAAAGGGCTGCGCGGCTCGGTCAGGCGTCGCGCACGCCAGGGTGCGCTAGTAGCACGCTCAGCGCACCGGCATGCCCGGCTGCGCGGCCGGGTCGGCATCGAGCAGCGCCAGTGCGCCGCCATCGAAACCAGCCGAAAGAATCATCCCCTCGCTCAGCCCGAAGCGCATCTTGCGCGGCGCCAGGTTGGCGATGAACACGACATTGCGGCCCACCAGCTTTTCCGGCTCGCCGTAGCTGCCGCGGATGCCGGAGAAGATCTGGCGCTTGCCGAGTTCGCCGGCGTCCAGTTCAAAGCGCAACAGTTTGTCCGAGCCTTCGACGAACTCGCACACCAGCACCTTGCCGATGCGCAGGTCGAGCTTGGCGAAGTCTTCGATGGCGATGTGGGCGGTGTCGGTGCTGGCCTTTTGCTCGGGGGCGGCGGGCTTTTTGGCGTCGGATGCACTCGGGGCTGATGCCCCTCCTACAGGTGCTCCCAGAGGGGCGGCTGCGGCGGCGAGGGTGTCCTTGGAGGCGTCGGTCATGGCGTCGATCAGTTTCGGGTCGATTCGGGTGAACAGGGCGGTGTAGGGCTGGATGACGTGGCCGTCGGCCAGCGGCTGGGCGATGTCTTCCCAGCTGGTCATCGGCGCGGACAGGAAGGCTTCGGCCTCGGCGCTGGTGCGCGGCAGGATCGGCTTGAGCGCGGCTACCAGCAGGCGGAACAGGTTCAGGCCCTGGGTGCAGATGGCCTGCAGCTGGGCATCTGCGCCTTCCTGCTTGGCCACCACCCACGGCTTGGTCTCGTCGATGTACTTGTTGGCCTCGTCGGCCAGCGCCATGGCCTGGCGGATCGCGCTGGCGGCGTCGTTGCGCTCGTAGGCCTCGCGGATCGGCGCCATCGCCGCGACGAAGCGGTCGTACTGCGCGCGGTCCGGCAGTTCGGCAGCCAGGCGGCCGTCGAAGCGCTTGCTGATGAAGCCGGCGCAACGGCTGGCGAGGTTGACGAACTTGCCGACCAGGTCGGCGTTGACCCGGGCGATGAAGTCGCCCAGGTTGAGGTCGAGGTCGTCCACGCCGCCGGAAGACTTGGCGGCGAAGTAGTAGCGCAGTGCTTCCGGCTCCAGGCCGACATCGAGGTAGGTGCGCGCCATCACGAAGGTGCCGCGCGACTTGGACATCTTGGCGCCATCGACGGTGAGATAGCCGTTGACGTGCAGGCGCGTGGGCGCGCGATGGCCGCTGCCGTGCAGCACCGCCGGCCAGAACAGGCCGTGGAAGTTGACGATGTCCTTGCCGATGAAGTGGTGCAGCTCGGTGGCGCTGCCGGCGGCCAGGTGCTGTTCGAAGTCCTCGCCGAGCTGCGCGCACAAGGTCTTGAAGCTGCTCAGGTAGCCGATCGGGGCGTCCAGCCAGACGTAGAAATATTTATTCGGGTGGCCGGGAATCTGGAAGCCGAAGTAGGGCGCATCGCGCGAGATGTCCCACGCGCGCAGGCCGCCTTCGGCGTCGAGCCATTCCATCAGTTTGGCCTTGACGCCGGGCAGGGCGACGTCGCCGGCCAGCCACTCGCGCAGGAAGCCTTCGAAACGGCCGACCTCGAAGAAGAAGTGCTCCGAGTCGCGCAATTCCGGCGTGGCGCCGGAAATCACCGACTTCGGCTCCTTCAGGTCGGTCGGTGCATAGGTGGCGCCGCAGACTTCGCAGTTGTCGCCGTACTGGTCGGCGCTGCCACAGTTGGGGCAGATGCCCTTGATGTAGCGGTCCGGCAGGAACATGCCCTTGGCCGGGTCGTAGAACTGCGCCACCGAGCGCCGGCCAATGTGGCCGCCCGCTTCCAGGCGCTGGTAGAAGGCCTCGGTCAGTTCGCGGTTGGCCGCCGAGTTGGTCGAGTCGTAGTGGTCGAAGGCCACGCCGAAGGCCGCGAAGTCGCGCTCGTGGCTGGCCTGTATGCCGGCGATGAACACTTCCGGCGTGACCCCGGCCTTTTCGGCGGCCAGCATGATCGGCGTGCCGTGGGTGTCGTCGGCACACACGAACCAGGTCTTGTCGCCGCGCAGGCGCCGGGCGCGCACCCAGATATCGGCCTGGATGTAGCCCACCAGGTGGCCCAGGTGCAGCGGGCCATTGGCGTAAGGCAGGGCGGTGGTGACGAGGGCGGTTCGGGACATGACGGCCTGGCAATGCGCGGGGACCGGGGATTATCGCATGGCACAAACGAACGACCCGGCCGAAGCCGGGTCGTGTGCGTCGTGGCCCGCGCGAGCGGCCGGCGGGCGCGAGCTCCGAAGCCTACTCGCGCACCCAGGTCTGCGCGCGGCAGATGAACATCACGCAGCCGGACACATCCAGCTTCTGCCCGCCCGGCTGCAGGGCCAGCTTGGACTTATACGTCTTGCCATTGGCCGGATCGAGGATGGTGCCGCCGGACCAGTTGCTGGCGTCGTCGGCCTTGAGGTTCCAGAGGATCGTCATGCCCTTGACCGGCTTGTTCTTGCGCTCGCCGTCGCACTTGTCGCAGACCGGGTTGGGGCCGCGATCGGACTGCAGGATCTCCACGACCTTGCCGCTGAGCGTGCCGTTGGCGGCCTGGCTGATCTCCACGATCGACTTCACCTTGCCGGTCTTGTCGTCGATGGTCTTCCAGCGGCCGGCGGCTGAGTGGTCAGCGGCGCTGGCCGCAAAGCCGAGGCCGAGCAACGGCAGTGCGAGCAGTAGAGCGTGTCGAAGTGTGCGCATGTGTCCCCTCCCAGGGCGTTCGCGGAGCCCGGCAACGGCGCCGGGCGATGGCCGGACTGTATACCCATTCGGGCGGGTACGGAAACCAGGGCCGACGCCCGCTCGCCAGGCCCCGAGGCCGCATGCACGGGCATGCCGGCCCCGGGGCACGCGGTCAGTAGCGGTAGCTCAGGCTGGTAAACAGGTAACGCCCGGCGGGGTCGTAACCGGCAGGCGAGTTGCCGTTGCCGGCCAAGGCTTGGCCGACCAGCGGCGGACTGCGGTCGAAGACATTGTTGACGCCCGCGGTCCATTCCCAGTTGCCGCCGAAGCGGACCGAGCCGTTGAGGTCGAAGTAGTTGGCCGCGGCGATGCCGGCGTTGCCGGCCAGGAGCTGGTCGGACTTGCCGGCGGCGCCGTCGTTCTCGCGGTAAGCCACCTTGCCGCGATAACGCCAGCGCAGGCCGAGCGAGTAGTCGTCCCAGGTGTAGCGCAGGTTGGCGACGTGGCGCCACCGGGGCGCATTGCACGAGCCATTGATCACCCCGACGCAGTCGTAGGTTGCGCTCGGCACCCCGGGGATCGGCTCGTTCTCGTGCTGCAACAGGTAGGTGCCGACGAAGTCGGCCATCAGGCTGCCGGGGCCGACGGGCAGGCGATACTTGGCATTGAAGTCCAGGCCGCGGTAATAGGCGTTGCCGAAGTTGCCGCCGACGTTGCGGACATGGCCGCTGTCCACGGCGCTATCGCCGCGCCACAGATCGCCGCTGGCGGGGTTGCGCTTGATCTGCGAACACAGTGAAGCCAGGCCGGTGAGGCCGCAGTTGCGCAGGAGGTTGGTCGGCCCAATGCTCCCAATGGTGTCGCGGATGCGGATCTGGGCGTAATCCACGCTCAGGTCGAGGTTGCGAAGCGGCGAGAAGGCCGCGCCGACGCTCCAGGTATCGGCGGTTTCCGGCTTCAGCGCGGCATTGCCGCCCGCCAGCTGGTTGTACTGCGATGAGGCGGCCGCCGGGATCGAACCGTATTGCGCGGCGAGCGCGCCGGTGCGTTGGCACTGTGCCGCGGAAAACTCGGGCTTTGCACCGGCGCAGGGGTCGCTGCCGTTCCACAGCGAAATGGTCAACGGCCTGAACATCTCTACGACACCTGGCCCGCGAATGGCGCGATTCCAGCCGCCGCGCAAGTGCAGCCGGTTGTCGAACAGGTCGGCGCTCAGGCCGACCTTGTAGGTGCTGACGCCGCCGGAGGTGGAGTAGTCCGAGTATCGATAGCCCAGCTCGGTACCGAGACGGTCGAGCGCGCCGGCACCGACGACCAAAGGCAGCGCGCCTTCGAGGAATACCTCAGTGACGTTGTAGCTGCCGCGCACGTCCGGTCGGGGGCCACCGCTGCCGGCAAAGGCGCCCATCCGCGTTTGCGTATCGGACACGACGTTGTACATCTGGCTACGCCATTCCATGCCGCCGACTACCTTGAATGTCTCGCCTGCCGCGGTGGGCAAGGCCCAGCCCGTGTCGCCGCTGACGTAGCCGGACAGCACCTTGAGCGTGGTCGACCAATCGCGCACGCTGGTTCCGGTCAGCGCGGCGGCCGATGCAGGCGTGACACCACCGGGCACCCAGACGTTGTAGGGCAGGCAGCCGCTGAAAGAACCCGCTGGGCAGGCACGCAGGGCATCGCGCAGCGGCGCCTTGAGGAAATCATTGCGAGAATTGTCGCTGCTGGCGTTGCGCGCATAGAGGAAGTAGGCGTCGTACGACCAGCGCTCATTGAGGTCGCCACGGGCGCCGGTAACCAGCCGAAATGCCTGCGTTTCGTAGTTGTGGACGCGGGGGCCGCCTTCCACGTTGCGCTTGCCCACGTTCATCGTCAGCGACGGCCCGCGCAGGCCAAGGTCGTTGCACAGGCTGCCCAGCAACGGATCGTTGCAGGACATCTTCAGGTCGTCGGAGAAGAACGTACCGCTGGGCGCGATCTGCACCGTGCTCTTGTGGTTGACGAACATGCCTTCGAGATATGGCTGGAACTGCGGCACGATCTCGTACTTGAGTGCAAAGCCGGCAGTGAAGCGCTCATCGGGACGCTGGTAGAAATTCGCAGGCGCATAGTTGTAGGGGCGCGCCGCGCCACGCAGCCAATGGCCATCCGGCGCCAGTCGCGCATAGCCGTTGCCGGCCGTGCCATCGAGGAAGAAGAACGTGGCTGGATCGGACGTGGCCGAACCGCCGCAGGCGGTACCGGCGGCGTTGAGCGCACAACTGGAATAGTCGCGGCGGTCCTGCGAAAGAGCTTCGTTCTTGCGCCAGGTCAGCCAGCCC
>DATCVI010000132.1:0-4385 GCA_036566925.1 Stenotrophomonas sp. | reverse complement strand
CGCCCGGCCAGGACGGCGACCTCTTCGCCCTTCGGCCCGTTGAAGAGCGTACGCGCCGGCGTGCTGGATGTGGCCTATGCCGAGGCCGGCCCAGCCCGGGGCCAGGCTGTCGTGTTGCTACACGGCTGGCCCTACGACATCCATAGCTACGCCGAAGTGGCGCCGTTGCTGGTCGCGGCCGGCTTCCGCGTGATCGTGCCGTACCTGCGCGGTTATGGCGTCACGCGCTTTGTTTCGAACGACACGCCGCGCAATGGCCAGCCGGCGGCGCTCGCCGACGACGTGGTGCAGCTGATGGATGCGCTGCGCCTGCGCACCGCCGTGCTTGCAGGCTTCGACTGGGGCGCACGGTCGGCGGCCATCGTCGCGGCGCTGCGACCAGAACGCGTCAAGGCGCTGGTCTCGGTCAGTGGCTACCTGATCGGGAGCCAGCAGGCCGCACAGGCGCCGCTACCGCCCGAGGCCGAACTGCAGTGGTGGTACCAGTTCTATTTCGCGACCGAGCGCGGGCGCGCCGGCTACGACAAGAATCGGGACGAATTTGCGCGGCTGATCTGGAAGCTGGCCTCGCCAAAGTGGGGCTTCGATGACGCCACCTTCGATCGCAGCGCCGCGTCCTTCCAGAATCCGGATCACGTGGCGATCGTCATACACAACTATCGCTGGCGGCTGGGCCTGGCCGATGGCGAGCCCAAGTATGACGACGACGAGCGGCGGCTGGCTGCCGCGCCGTCGATCGCAGTGCCAACCATCACCCTGGAGGGTGATGCCAATGGTGCGCCCCATCCGCCGCCGGAGAGCTACGCCAAGCGCTTCACCGGTCGCTACGAGCACCGCCTGCTCAGCGGCGGCATCGGCCATAACCTGCCGCAGGAAGCACCACGCGAGTTCGCTCGGGCGGTGGTCGACGCGGCCGGCGCTTGAGCGCCGTCAATAGGAGAACTTCCATGAGCACCAACGATAAAGGCACCGCGCTGGTCACCGGCGCGTCCTCCGGCCTCGGCGCGATCTATGCCGACCGGCTCGCGCGCGAGGGCTACGACCTGATCCTCGTCGCACGCAATACCGCGAAGCTGAAGCAGCTGGAGGAACGAATCACCGGCGCCACCGGGCGCTCAGTGCGCACCATTGCCGCCGACCTCACGCGGAGCAAGGATGTGGAGTGGGTCGAAGACACGCTGCTCACGGATAATTCGCTGCGCATGCTGGTCAATAATGCCGGCGCCGGATCCACCGCGCGCCTGCAGGACCTGGACATTGCCAGCATCGAGCGGATGGTCGCCCTCAACGTCACCGCGGTGACGCGGCTGGCCCGTGCCGCGGCGACCGCATTCATCGCGCGCGGCGGCGGTACCATCGTCAACATGGGCTCGATCCTCGCGGTTGCGCCGGAGGTCCTCAGCGGCGGAGTGTACAGCGGAACCAAGGCCTACGTACTGGCGTTCTCGCAATCGCTCCACCACGAGTTCGGCGGCCAGGGCATCCGCGTGCAGGTGGTGCTGCCCGGCGCGACCGCGACGGACTTCTGGGAACTGTCCGGCACACCAGTCCAGGCGTTGCCCGCCGACATCGTGATGCGCGCGGACGACGCGGTCGACGCCGCCCTTTCCGGATTGGCGCAGGGCGAGTTTGCGACCCTCCCCTCGTTGCCGGACATTGGCCAATGGGATGCCCTGGAGGCGGCGCGGCGAGCGCTGCTGCCGGGCCTGTCCCGGACCACGCCTGCGCCCCGGTACCGCACGGCCGACTAATCCGGCGATTGCACCGCCGCGCGGAAGAATGTCTTCCGCAATGCGTGGCTTCGCAACGAAGCGCGGCGCGCCCAGATTAGGCGCGTCGGAAGCGCGCCCTGTTGCACCGGGCGCACTTCGATCCCCATTCCAACCGGAGCAATACCATGAGCAGTTCACGCAAAGTCGTCATCATTACCGGTGCCTCGCAGGGCATCGGCGCCGGCCTAGTGCAGGCCTTCCGCGATCGCGATTACCGCGTTGTCGCCAACTCACGCTCGATCCAGCCCTCCACCGACCCCGATGTACTTGCCGTGCCCGGCGATATTTCCGAGCGCGCCGTGGCGCAGCGGGTCGTCGAAGAAGCCCTGGCCCGCTTCGGGCGTATCGACACATTGGTGAACAACGCCGGCATCTTCACGGCCAAGCCGTTCACCCAGTTCACCCCCGAGGATTACGCGAACAATGTGGCGGTCAACCTGACCGGTTTCTTCCACGTCACTCAACTGGCCGTGGCGCAGATGGAGAAACAAGGCAGTGGGCATGTGGCCACCATCACTACCAGCCTGACCGATCATGCGATCGACGGTGTTCCTTCTGTGCTGGCGTCGCTGACCAAGGGTGGCCTCAACGCGGCGACCAAGTCGCTGGCCATCGAGTACGCCAAGCGCGGTATCCGAGTGAACGCGGTTTCGCCGGGCGTGATCAAGACGCCGCTGCATGCGCCGGAAACGCACGCATGGCTGGCGGCGCTGCATCCGGTGGGGCGCCTGGGAGAAATCTCCGAGGTTGCGCAGGCCGTGCTCTTCCTGGAGTCGGCTGACTTCGTCACCGGCGAGATCCTCCACGTCGACGGCGGCCAGAGCGCCGGCCATTGACTCATTCGGGGCGGGTGAACCCGCCCCTCACCAGGAGCACCGACATGCCTATCGTCAACATTCAGATCACCCGCGAAGGATCCGGCCCCGGCCGCGACGCGGCCACGGCCGAAGAGAAGGCCGCGCTGATACAAGGCGTCAGCCAGCTGTTGCTGGACGTCCTCCACAAGCCACTCGATTCAACCTTCGTGGTAATCGAGGAAGTACCTTTGGAAAACTGGGGCTGGTATGGCATGGCAGTGCCGCAACTGCGACAGCTACGTGCCACCAGCGGTAACGCATCGGCCGAAGGGCCAGGCTGAGGCGTGGCAATCGCCGCCGATCGGGCAACCTGACCTGGAGCCGATGCCATGATTTCAGCTAATACCTTCATCCACGCAGCGTTGGGATTCATGGCGTGCATGACCGCATTCGCCGCGCGCGCCGATGGATTGCCGAACAACGCATTCGGTGCCGTCCTGCAGGAGGACATCCAGTGGGCTCCGTTCGCGGGATTTCCGGCACAGTCCCGGCTGACGGTGCTGGTCGGCGACCCGAAGAAGCCGGAGCCCTACGTGGTGCGGGTCAAGGTTCCTGCCGGCGTCCAGCTCATGCCGCATACCCATCCCGAAGACAGGATCTACACGGTTATCTCCGGCGTCTTCTACATCGGGCTCGGAACCCGCTTCGACGAGTCGAAGTTGGTCGCCTACGCCCCCGGCAGTGTAGTGGTTCTGCCTGCGCATACCCCGCACTTTCATCGTGCGCGCTCGGGTGAGTACGTTACCCAGGTGACCGGCCATGGCCCCCTTGGCATCGACTATGTCGACGCCAACCAAGATCCTCGCAATCGATAGGTGCATGCATGACCAATCCAAGCAGAACCGCCGGAGCATGCCGCCGCAGCGGCCTCCTGCCATGGTCCAGTTCGGCGACCATTACCTACCGACGCATGACAGTCGACGGCGTAAGCGTCTTCTATCGCGAGGCCGGTCGTCCGGAAGCGCCGACGATCGTGCTGTTGCATGGGCTGCCAACTTCTTCTCGCCAGTTCGACGCACTGATTCCGCTGCTGGCCCCCTATTACCACGTGCTGGCGCCTGACTATCCGGGATTCGGCCAGAGTGACGCCCCGCCGCCGTCCTCATACGAGTACACCTTCGACCAGCTGGCGCGGACGATGCTGGGTTTCCTGGAGCAGAAGAGGATTGATCGATGCAGCTTCTACCTGCATGACTATGGCGGCCCGATCGGCTTGCGCATGATCCTGGCGCAGCCGGAACGGCTGCAGGCACTGATCATCCAGAACGCCAACTCGTACGAAGAGGGCCTGGGGCCGAAGTGGGCGGCCATCGAGCGATACTGGGCAGAACCGGCGGCCCACACTGATGTGCTCGATGCGTTCATTTCGCGCGAGGCAACGGAGAGTCGCCATACGTCCGGGACGTCCCACATAGAGCGATACAACCCCGATACCTGGAACGACGAATTCGCTTACCTATCCAAGCCTGGACAGCAGGAAATCCAGACCAAGCTCCTGTACGACTATCGCACCAACATCGCCTCGTACCCGCGTTGGCAGGACTGGCTGCGCGAATGGCAGCCGCCTACGCTGGTGGTATGGGGGAAGAACGATCCGTCTTTCGTGCCCGCCGGGGCAGAGGCGTATCAACGCGACCTGCCCGATGCCGAAATCCATCTGTTGGACGCCGGCCATTTCGCGCTCGATGAACAAGTAGACCAGGTGGCACTGCTGATGTTGTCTTTCCTCGAAAGGAATCTCCCGTAGCCCTTGCCG
>DATCVI010000131.1:0-5678 GCA_036566925.1 Stenotrophomonas sp. | reverse complement strand
CGCTGGCCATCAATGCACGCGATGTGGCGCGCGACGGCCTGCAGGGCCCGCAGGTCGGCGAGGCATTGGCCAAGGCGCGAATCGCCGCCATCGGCGCGGCCCGCACACTCCGACGCAACGATACCTGACCCGCCCGCCGGGCCTGCCTCTTTTGGAAATGGGCTGAAATCGATGCAGCAATCGTGCTGCTTCCCACTATTGTTACCTTATAACATTTGTCCTTCAGCTCTCGAGGACAAATGCCATGACCCCTTACAACCCGCAGATTGCCCGGGCCGTTAGCCAGGCGCTGCTCGGCCTGGCGCTGGCCTCTCCAGCCCTGGCCGCAGAAGACCCCGAGCAGCGTCGCTCACGTCCGCTGAAAACACTGGACACCCTCAACGTCAACGGCGTTGCCGAAGATGCAAGCAAGATTGCCTCGCCGTACGACATCGTCTCGCGTGACAGGATCCTGAGCCGCGATGCCGCGACCCTGGCCGAGGCCATCGCCCATCTGCCAGGGGTGCGCGCCGAGAACTTCGGCGCCGTCAGCCGACCCATGATCCGCGGGCAGACTGCGCCTCGGGTGAAGGTGCTATCCGATAGTTCGAACATCATCGATGCCTCGGAGATATCGCCGGATCACGCAATCACGGTCGACCCGCTGCTCACCTCTCGCGTCGAGGTGCTGCGGGGACCGGCGACGCTGCGCTATGGCGGCGGCGCGGTCGGCGGGGTGGTGAATGTCCTGGACGACAAGATCCCGACCCACCTGCCGGCCAACGGTTCGGAAGGCCAATTGGTGATTCGCGGCAACAGCGTCGCCCGGGAGAAGGCCTTTGGCGCGGCAATATCCACCCAGCTGGGCAACCGCTGGGTGCTGCACGCCGAGGGCTCCTCGCTAGACCGCGACGACTACCGCGCGCCCAAGCTGGTAGCGCCGGCAATGAGTGCCAAGACGTACCGAGAGCTAGGGTTCGACAAGTCGCACATTGCCGATACCTTCCTCAAGTCGAAGAACGGCAGTGTCGGCCTGTCCTGGGTGACCGACAACGGCTACCTGGGTCTGGCCTATTCCTATCGTGAGGACGACTACGGCATCCCCGGCCACAGCCACGCCTACGAGAAATGCGCTCCGCGTGGCAGCCGGCTGTTTTGCGCGGGCCATCATTTCGATGTCGGCACGCACCCCGGCGGCCCGGCGCCTGCGCATACCCATGAACACAGCTCACCGGGGCAGTCGCACAAGGCCTGGATCGACTTGAGCAGCAAGCGCGTGGATCTGCGCGGCGAGTTCTCCGATCCCCTGCCCGGCATCGCGCAGATTCGTTTCCGCGCCAACCACACCGACTATCGCCACGACGAGCTCGAAGGCGAAACCATCGCCACGACCTTTACCAACAAAGGCTACGACAGCCGGCTCGAACTCGAGCATGCGCCCTTCGGAAATCTCACCGGCGTGATCGGGCTGCAGCACAGCGACACGCGCCTGGCCACGCAAGGCGCAGAAGCGTTCCTGCCGACGATCGACACCGTCAGCACCGGCGTGTTCCTGGTCGAGCACTACCGGCTGAACGAACAATGGCATCTCGAGTTTGGCGGCCGCCGCGAATGGCTCAAGCACACGCCGCGGCAAGATCCACGCGGCAGGCCGGAGTTCAAAGGCACGGCCACCTCCTTCTCTGCCTCTGCTGTCTGGGCGCTTGCACCCGACCTTTCGCTCACCTTCCTGGCAGCGCGCTCGCAGCGGCTTCCGCATGCGCAGGAAATGTACGCGCGCGGGCCGCACATGGCCACCAGCACCTACGAATGCGGCCTGCTGCCTGATCCTTTGACTTGCGGTGGCTTGCACAATAACGCGCGCTACGACAAGGAAACCTCCCGCAACTACGAGATCGTTCTGCGCAAGACCGCCGGCAACCTGGATTTCAGCGCAGGCGCCTATCTGAACCAGGTGGAGAACTACATCTATGCCCGACCGCTTGCCTGGATCGATTCGTTCACCCTGATCAAATATCGGCAGGACGACGTCAAGTTCCATGGTTTTGAGGCTGACGTGAATTACCGCTTGAGCGAGAACTTGAGCGTGGGTGCGTTCGTCGACCAGGTCCGGGCGCGCTTCAGCAGCGGCGCCGAGTTGCCGCGCATTCCACCATCGCGGATTGGCGCGCGCGCACGTTGGGAGCAGGGCGCCTTCAGTGGCGAAGTGGCGTTCTACCACGTCGTTCCGCAGCGCAGGTTCTCCATCTCGCACAAGGAAAACCGCTCAGCTGGCTACGACGTGCTCGATTTCAGCCTCAGCTACACCATGGGTGATGACCGCACCCGATTGTTCTTCAGCGGAAACAACCTGTTGAATGAGCGCTACTACAACCACGCATCGTTCATGGCCACTTCGGCGAAGACGCCGCTCCCCGGGCGCAACTTCAGCGCCGGCCTCAGCTACCGTTTCTGAGCATCGCTATATGACCGCTTGGCGGCGCTCCACGGCCAGCGACCCTGGGGCGCATTCCTCGACGCAGGTACCGGCCCGGCATCGATGCGATGGCTGTTGAAACTACCCACGAGCCGCTGGACAGCGGTCACCGCTGCGCACGACATGGCCGAACGTACCGCGCGGGAAATCGCACAGGCCGCTCGCTGCCAGGACCGGCTGGTGCACGGCAACTGGATGGACCCCGACCTGCTGGCGGGCGAGCGCTACGACACGGTCCTGGCCGACTATCTGCTCGGGGCCATCGAGGGGTATGCGCCCTATTGGCAGGATCAATTGTTTGCTCGCCTGCGCCCGCTGGTGGGTGGCCGCCTGTACGTAATCGGCCTCAACCCCTACGTACACGGGCGTCCCGAAGATCCCGCCGGGCGCCTGGTCAACGATATCGCCCGGCTGCGCGACGCCTGCTTCTTGCTGGCCGGTGACCAGCCCTATCGCGAATATCCCCTGGAATGGACCCTGCGGCAGTTGGAGCGCGCGAACCTGCGCGTCGTCGATGCCGAGGTTATGGCGATCAGTTACCGCGAACGCTTCGTGCACAGCCAGCTCGATATGTGCACTCAGGCCATCACCCGCCTGGACAGCCGCGGACTGGCAGTGCGCTTGCAGGAGGAGATCGCCGAGCTGCGGCAACGCGCCCTGGCCTACATCGCACGCGAGGGCGGCTTGCGCCATGGCCACGATTATCTGATCGTCGCCGAGCCGGTATAGGTCGGCGCCGCTTTATATCTTCATATGCCAACCGCGCCGGTCCATCCAGCGCACGATGGCCCACCAGATCGCGACGAACACCCCCGCAAAGGTTGCAGAGGCAACCTCGCGACCGGCCAGCGGTGCGATCCAGCTGACGAACCCGTGCTCGTAGATCGGCGTCCACAGGTCCAGGGCCAACAGCCCGTAGACCATCAACGCCGAGCCAGCATAGGCGGCTATCGCATTGACGCCGAAGCTGCGGCCCAACGCCGGCCAGCCACGACGATCGATCAGCAGGTGCGCGAGCGCCAGCAGCAACATCGACAGCCCGGCGCACCAGAGCACATAAGAAGACGTCCACAAGTTCTTGTTCAACGGCAGCCAGGCCGACCACAGCCAGCCGAGCGACGCGCAAGCAATGCCGCCCACAGCCAGCCACGATGTCTTGCCGCTGCGCAACCAATCGCCGGCGCGCAGGCCAAGCAGCGTTGTCGCCAGCGCGCCCAGCGTGGACAACAGACCTTCCGGGTCATGACCCAGTCCGGTGGCGGCATCGTATTCGTAGAGCAACGGCCCGAGCAGGGCGGTATCGACGCGACTGGCCAGGTTGTGCCAGGGCGCCAGGCTACCGCCCAGCCACAACAGCCCGGCCCAGCCCGCCAGCAGCAGCGCGATCAGCGCCCATTGCGTGCGTGCCCGGGACCAGATGGCCACACTGCCGGCCAGCGCGAAACACAGGCCGATGCGCTGGAGCACGCCCCAGGGCCGGAAGTGCGGCTTATCCAGCCACCACCACGCCAACAGGTGCAGCAGCAGACCGAGGCCGACGATGCGCAGCGCCCGTATCCACACGGTGCGGGTGAGGGCGACGCGGTCGCCGCCGGCGATCGCGCGCGGCGCCACGCCCAGCGCGATCGACACACCGGCGATGAAAAGGAACATCGGGAAGATCAGGTCGGTCGGCGTGCAACCGTTCCAGGGCGAGTGCTCAAGCGGCCACCACACATGGCCCCATTCGCCGGGGTTGTTGACCAGAAGCATCGCCGCCACGGTCAGTCCGCGCAGTGCATCGACCGATGGATAGCGGCGCGCTGCGCCCTGCCCCGCCATCAGTCGGCGCTGCCGGCGATCCAGGTGGCCTGCACCTGCAGTTGTTCATCGAGCAGCACCAGGTCGGCCTGGTAGCCCGGCGCGATGCGGCCATAGCGGTCGCCCAGGCCGAGGAATTGCGCCGGGTAGGTCGAGGCCATGCGCGCCGCCTCCTCCAGCGAGAGCCCGAGCAGATCCACGCTGTTGCGCACGGCCGTGGCCATGTCCAAGGCCGAACCGGCGAGCGCGCCTGCGGCATTGCGCACCACGCCGTCGACGGCGGTGATGACTTCGCCATACAACGAATAGCTGGGGTCATCCGCGCCTACCGGCGGCATTGCATCGGTGACCAGGAACAACTTGCCGCGCGGCTTTGCCGCCAGCGCCACGCGCAAGCTGGCCGGATGCACGTGGACGCCATCGACGATGATGCCGCACCAACTGCTTTCGTCTTCCAGCGCTGCGCCGACCGCGCCGGGCTCGCGCCCCTGCAGCGGCGACATCGCGTTGTACAGATGGGTGAAGCCGGTGATGCCGGCATCGAGGCCGGCGCGCAGTTGCTCATAGCTGCCGGCGGTATGGCCGGCCGCCACGATCACGCCCGCGGCCACCAGCGCGCGGATGCTCTCTACCGGCACCTGCTCCGGCGCCAACGTCAGCAAGGTCACACCGTTGCGCAACGAGGCAGCCATCGCTACTTCGGCGGCATCGGGCACGCGAAACTTGCTCGCATCGTGGGTGCCCTTGCGGGCCGGGGCGATATACGGGCCTTCGAGGTGGATGCCGAGTATGCCGGGCACGCCCGCATCGATGGCCTCGGCCGTAGCCGCGATCGCACGTTCCATCACTGCCGCATCGTCGCTGATCAGGGTCGGCAACAGACCGGTGGTGCCGAAACGCCGGTGCGCGCGTGCGATCCCGGCGATGGCCTCCACGTCAGGCGAATTGTTGAACAGGTAGCCGCCGCCGCCGTTGACCTGGGCATCGATAAAGCCCGGCACCAGCGTGTTGCCTTGCAGGTCCACCGCGACCGCCGCGGCCACACGCGGATCGTCCGGCGCCACCAGCGCGGCGATGCGGCCGTCTTCGACCAGCACCACCACGTTGGCGTCGAAGCCGTGGTCGGTAAGTACGTTTCCGTTGCGCAGCGCGATCGCCATGGCGTCAGACCGTCTCGGTGACCTTGTTCAAATGCGGCGGCAGGTCGGGGTTATGGCCCCGGCGCAGCGCCAGCGCGTTGATCGCGCGGTAGAAGCTCTGGATGGTCAGCAAAGGCGTGCAGGCCGGATGCGGCGGCGCGGCCAGCGGCAGATCGCCATCGGGCGCGGCCACCCACACCTGGGCGCCACGCGCGCGAAACTCTTCGGCAACGGCGCGGGTACCGGCGCCGGTCTCGTCGGACTGGGCGAAGGCCAACACCGGG
>DATCVI010000130.1:0-6756 GCA_036566925.1 Stenotrophomonas sp. | reverse complement strand
CAAACTGCCGGAGCCGCAGCGCCCGCTGGCGCGCCGTATCGGCATCGCGGTGGCCTGCATCACCCGCATCGCGCTGCTGGTCTCGCTGGCATTCCTGTCGCGGATGGAGCGTGAGTTGTTCTCCGTGGGCGGCATGGGCATCTCGGTACGCGACCTGGTGCTGATCCTCGGCGGCATCTTCCTGTTGGTGAAGGGCGTGATGGAAATCCGCGAGATGATCTCCGGCGGCGAAGACCACGACCCCACTACCAGCAAGGCCTCGGGCGTGTTCTGGATGGTGATCGCGCAGATCGCCGTGATCGACATCGTGTTCTCGCTGGATTCGGTGATCACCGCCGTCGGCATGGCCCAGCACATCCCGGTGATGGTCGCGGCGATCCTGATCGCGGTGGCGCTGATGCTGTTGGCGGCCAATCCGCTGGGCCGCTTCATCGACGCCAACCCGACCGTCAAGATGCTGGCCCTGGCCTTCATCCTGATGATCGGCGTGGTGCTCATCCTCGACGGCATCGAGATCCACGTGCCCAAGCCCTACATCTACGCCGCAATGGGCTTCTCGGTGCTGGTGGAGTGGCTCAACCTGCTGATGCGCCGCCGCGCCGCGGCGCACGCGGTGCCGGGCGCCGGCAAGTGGTGAACGTCGAGTTGGGCGGTTGTTTTGGCACCCGCCCGGCCCGTTGCCAGGCGGTGAATGCGCGTTAACCCCGGGCATGGCAAGCTGGCCGCCCCTTCCCGGGTTGCATCGGAGATATGCCATGTCGTTGTTGCGTAGCGTGCTGCTGCTCATGCTGGTCGCGACCCTTTCAGGCTGCGGCTACAACGCCATCCAGCAGAAGGACGAACAGGTCAAGGCGGGCTGGTCGGAAGTGCTCAACCAATACCAGCGCCGCGCCGACCTGATCCCCAACCTGGTCAATACCGTGAAGGGCTATGCCCAGCAGGAAGAGCGGGTACTGACCGAGGTCACCAACGCGCGCTCGCGCGTCGGCCAGATCCAGGTCAACGCCGACGATGCCGCTTCGCTGCAGCAGTTCCAGGCCGCGCAAGGCGAGCTGGGCAGCGCACTGAGCCGGCTGATGGTGGTCAGTGAGGCCTACCCGCAGCTGCAGTCCAACCAGAATTTCCGCGACCTGCAGGCACAACTGGAAGGTACCGAGAACCGCATTACGGTCGCGCGCGGCCGCTACATCCAGATGGTGCAGGACTACAACACCTTCATTCGCCAATTTCCGCAGGTGATCACCGCCAAGATGTTCGGCTACAAGGAAAAGCCGAACTTCAGCGTCGAGAACGAGGCGCAAATGGCGCGGCCGCCGTCGGTGGATTTCGGTACTGCCCCGGCAAATCCGCCGGCACAGCAGCCGCCGGCACAGCAACAGCAACCGCAGCCGGGCCACTGAGCGCACGACCGTGCAGCTGAGTGCGCGGTCATCGCGCTGGGGACGGGTAAGTGCGTGGCTGGCCGCCGGCCTGCTGGCGTTGGCCGCATTGCCTGCGCTGGCGCAGGACCTGGCGGCCATCCCGCCATTGGATTCACCGGTGGTCGACACCACCGGCACGCTCGATGCCGCCCAGCGCGAGCAGCTCACCCAGCAGGCACTGGCCTTGCAGCAGCGCAAAGGCAGCCAGCTGCAGGTCCTGATCGTGCCCAGCACCCAGCCCGAAGACATCGCGCCCTACACCCAGCGCGTCTATGACCAATGGAAGCTGGGCCGCAAGGGCGTGGACGACGGTGTTCTGCTCGTCGTGGCCAAGGACGACCGCCGCGTGCGCATCCAGCCGGGCTATGGCCTGGAAGGCGCCATACCCGATGCAATCGCCAACCGCATCATCCAGGAATACATGGTGCCGCGCTTCCGCGCCGGCGATTACGCCGGCGGCGTCACCGAGGCCACCGGCATGTTGGTCAAGCTGATCGACGGCGAGCCGCTACCGGCACCGGTGGCCGACAACCCCGCCGGCGAACGCAAGCGGGGCGGCGGCGCCGGTTGGATCGTGGCGTTGTTCATTGGTTTTGTCGCTGCCAGCATTGCCCGCGGCGTATTTGCCGGCGCGCCGCGCCCGCTGCGCGCGCTGTTGACTGCCGGCGCGGCCGGCGGGGCGGCGCTGCTGTTGACCTCGCTGTTCTTCGCCAGCGGCCTGGCCGGCCTGATCGGCCTGGTGCTGGGCCTGTCGTCCGGCACGCCCGGCCGGATCGCCCGCCACGGTGGCTGGGGCGGCTTTGGCGGCGGCGGTTTCGGAGGAGGGGGCTTTGGCGGCGGGGGATTCGGCGGCGGCGGCTTCGGTGGCGGTGGCTGGGGCGGAGGCGGTGGTTCTTCCGGAGGCGGTGGCGCCTCGGGGAGCTGGTGATGCGCTGGCTCCGCCATCTGTTCGCACCCTCTGCGCGGAAGCTGTTTCCGCCGGCCACCCTGGACGCCATCACCCAGGCGATTGCCGACGGCGAGCTGCTGCATAGCGGCGAGGTGATGTTCGCGGTCGAATCCGATCTCGGCCTGGCTGCCCTGTGGGCCGGCGCGACCCCGCGCCATCGCGCCGAAGCTGCGTTTGCGCAGCTGCGAACCTGGGACACCCACGCCAACAACGGCGTGTTGATCTACCTGCTGCTGGCCGACCACGCGATCGAGATCGTCGCAGACCGCGGCCTGCACGGACGGGTTTCGCCGGCGCAGTGGCAGGAAATCTGCCGGCGCATGCAGGCGTTGCTGCAGGCCGGTCAGGCCGAGCAGGCGGTGATCGGCGCGATCCAGGCCGCCTCGGCGCTGATTGCCGAGCATTACCCGGCCGTGGACGGGCAAGCGGGCGAGGACGAACTACCGAATCGCCCGCAGTTCCTAGGCTAAGCGTGGCCGCAACGGCTGCGGCCGCGGTCAAGCCGCGAGCCGTGGCCGGTGGCAGAATAGCGACTCGTTTCCGCCGGGCCGCCTCGTGATCTATCTCCACCACATCGATCCCATCGCCTTCTCGCTCGGCCCGGTGCAAGTGCACTGGTATGGGTTGATGTATCTGCTGGCATTCTTCAGCGCCTGGGCGCTGGGTCGCTCGCGCGTGCTGGCCGGCCGCCTGCCGGGAGTGGACATGAACGGCTTTTCGGACCTGTTGTTCTACGCGATGCTCGGCGTGGTGATCGGCGGCCGCGTCGGCTACATGCTGTTCTATGCCTTCGATACCTGGCTCGCCAATCCGCTGGTGCTGTTCAAGGTCTGGGAAGGCGGCATGAGTTTCCACGGCGGCCTGCTCGGCGTGCTGGCCGGTTGCCTGTGGTGGGTGCGGCGGCAGCGCCTGCACTTCTTCGACGTGATGGATTTCGTCGCGCCGCTGGTGCCGCTGGGCCTGGGCTTTGGCCGCCTCGGCAACTACATCGGCGGCGAGTTGTGGGGCAAGTACACCGGCGGCGGCTGGGGCGTGATCTTCCCGCGCGCCGAACAGAGCCTGCAGGGCCTGCCCTGGGACCAACTGCAGGCGCAGTACGCCAGCGGCGCGCTCAATCCCCTGGCGCGGCACCCGTCGCAGCTATACGAAGCGTTCCTGGAAGGCGTGGTGATGTTCGTGGTGTTGTGGCTGTACTCGGCCAAGCCGCGCGCGCGCTACGCCGTGTCGGGCCTGTTCGCGCTGATGTACGGCCTGTTCCGCTTCCTGGTCGAGTTCGTGCGCATGCCCGATGAAGGCGTCTACGTGGCCTTTGGCTGGCTGACGCGCGGGCAGATACTGAGCTTGCCGCTGATCCTGCTTGGCCTGTGGTGGCTGTGGCTGTCGCGGCGCGCGCCGGTGCTGCAGCCGGTGCTGCCGGCCGCCGCGGTGGAGAAAAAGGCATGAAGCAATACCTGGAACTGCTGCGCCACGTGCTCGAGCACGGCGCGGAGAAGTCCGACCGCACCGGCACCGGCACGCGCAGCGTGTTCGGCTGGCAGATGCGCTTTGATCTCAACCAGGGCTTCCCGCTGGTTACCACCAAGAAGCTGCACCTGCGTTCGATCATCCACGAGCTGCTGTGGTTCCTGCAGGGCGATACCAATATTGCCTACTTGAAGGAGCACAAAGTCGGCATCTGGGACGAGTGGGCCGACGAAAACGGCGACCTTGGCCCGGTCTACGGCAAGCAATGGCGGAGCTGGCCCGACGGCAAGGGCGGGACGATCGACCAGATGCAGTGGCTGGTCGACGAGATCAAGCGCAATCCGGATTCGCGCCGGCTGGTGATCAGCGCCTGGAACGTGGCCGAGCTGCCGCAGATGGCGCTGATGCCGTGCCACAGCCTGTTCCAGTTCTACGTGGTGGACGGCAAGCTGAGCTGCCAGCTGTACCAGCGCAGCGGCGACATCTTCCTCGGCGTGCCGTTCAATATCGCCAGCTACGCGCTGCTGACCCACATGGTGGCGCAGGCCACCGGCCTGGGCGTGGGCGACTTCGTCCATACCCTGGGCGACGCGCACCTGTACTCGAACCACTACGAACAGGCGCGCGAGCAACTGACGCGCACGCCGCGGCCGTTGCCGCAGCTGCGCTTGAATCCGGCGGTCACCGACCTGTTCGGCTTCCGCTTCGAAGATATCGCGATCGAAAACTACGACCCTTATCCGGCGATCAAAGCGCCGGTGGCGGTCTGAGCAGCATGGCCACCGCCGGTCCGCGCATCAGCCTGATTGCCGCGCTCGATCGCCAGCGCGCGATCGGCCGCGACAACGCACTGGCCTGGCACTTGCCCGACGACCTCAAGCACTTCAAGGCACTCACGCTCGGCCGCCCGGTATTGATGGGCCGGCGCACGGCGCAATCGCTGGGTCGTGCGTTGCCGGGCCGCGCAAACCTGGTGATGACCCGCTCCGGCCAGGCCCCGTTCGACGGCATGCAGGCGGTGGCGGATGTGGCGCAAGCGCTGACGGCGGCGGCCGAACTGGAAGCCAGCGAACTGTGCGTGATCGGCGGCGGCGAGATCTACCGCGAGTGGCTGCCGTTGGCGGATGTCATGCAGCTGACCTTCGTCGACACCGAGATCGACGGTGCCGATGCATGGTTTCCGCAATGGGAGCCGGCGCAGTGGCGAGAAGTGTCGCGGCAAGCGCATGCGGCCGATGCGCGGCATGCGTTTGGTTTCGAATTCGTGGAGTACTTGCGGGCAGGGTAGGCCGGGAGGCCTTCACCCCGCGCCCTCGCCACTCATTCCGCGCTGGCGTTGTTCGGCCCGCGTCGCCCCGGCGGCCGTGGCCCACGTCGCTGCTGCTGCTGTCCCTCGCGCGGCGGTCGCGGCGCCCGCGCCGTCGGCGGCGGTCCCTCGACCTCGCGCCCCGGCACCTGCACCACCCGCAGCTCGTCGGTATCCAGCTGCAACGCGGTGAGCTTGCCGCCCCAGACCGCACCGGTGTCGATCGCATGCACGCCCTGGGTGATCGTCAGCCCCAGCGTCGACCAATGCCCGCAGACGATCTTCAGGTCGCGCTCGACCCGGCCTGGCACTTCGAACCAGGGATACAGCCCCTGCGCCTGCGTGCCGGGCGTGCCCTTGTCCTCGGTTGCAATGCGCCCGCGCGGCGTGCAATAGCGCATGCGCGTGAGCAGGTTGATGATCGCGCGGCTGCGGTCGTGGCCGCTCAGGCCCGGCGACCAGCCCGGGCGGTCGCCATACATGTTGCGCAACAGCTTGCGATAGCCGTTGCCCTGCAACTGCAGCTCGACCTCGCGCGCGTGCTTCTCGGCCAATTGCGTCGTCCACTTCGGCGCCAGGCCGGCGTGCACCATCATCCAGCCCAGTGCGCGGTCCACGTGTACCAACTTCTGCATCCGCAGCCAGTCGAGCAACACGTCGCGGTCTTCGGCCAGTACCACCCGCAGCAAGTCCGGGTTGACCTTGCGCTGCTCTTCTTCCGAGCGCGCACCCACTGCCAGCAGCGACAGATCATGGTTGCCGAGCACCACTACACTTTGCTCGCGTAGCGAATGCACCAGACGCAAAGTCTCCAGCGATTGGCCGCCCCTATTGACCAGGTCGCCGCAGAACCACAAGCGGTCGCTGGCCGGGTCGAAACGGATCTTTTCCAGCAGCCGCTGGGTAACGTCGTAGCAGCCTTGCAGGTCGCCGATGGCCCACACGCTCATTTCGGGGCCCCCATCAGTGCAACGTCCGTGGGGTGGCCAGCGCGAAGGCGGCGATCTCGGCGGTGAAAGAGGTGCCGTCGTCGGCCACCAGGTCGTAATGGCCCTGCATCAGGCCATCGCCGGTTTCCAGCAGTACCGCCGAGGTGTAGCGGAAATCCTCGCCCGGCCGCAGCCAGGGCTGTTCGCCAACCACGCCTTCGCCATCGATGTGCTCGATGCGGCCATTGCCGTGGTCTATTTCCCAGTGCCGGGCCACCAGTCGCGCGCCGATGTCGCCGGTATTGAGGATGCGGATGTCGTAGGCGAACGCGTACCGACCCTCAAGGGCGGCGGCGGGGTCGTTGAGGAAGCGCGGGCGCACCTCGACCTGGATCTGGTAGCGCGAGTCGTCTTGCATGGGGTCAGTGTAAGCAAAGGGCATCGGCATCACGTCAAGCCACGTCGACGTTGGCCAAACGGATGAAATCGGCCACTTCCAGCTGCTCGGCGCGGGCATCTGCACGCACGCCGGCGGCCTCGAAATGGCGAGCGTCGCAGACGCCGGACAAGGCATTGCGCAAGGTCTTGCGGCGCTGACCAAAGGCCGAGCGCACGACGTCGGCAAAGTGCTTGCGGTCAGTGATGCCGACCTCGGCGGGCGAACGCGGCACCAGCCGCGCCACCGCC
>DATCVI010000129.1:0-36310 GCA_036566925.1 Stenotrophomonas sp. | reverse complement strand
GCGCCACGCGCGCGCCCGCGGGTGTCATCGCGTGCGGTGGATGCGGCCGGATGTCGAGCGACCATGGAGACTCCCCCTGTCAACGCCGCTGATTATGCGATGAAGTTCACGGCAGCGGGGACCGTTCCGCCAACGGCCCGCCGGTCTCGCCCCGCAAGGGGGCGACCAGGCGCTTCATGCCCCGCCACAAGGTCCGCCAGACCCACCACACCAGCAGTGCACCGAGCACGCTGGCGCTGACCACGACCACCAGGGCCAGCCAGGGGTGCGCCAGCGCGAGGGCCAGAGTCGAGGCGACCACGGCGTCCTCGGCCACCGAGGCCACCCAGTTGCTGGCTGGCTCGGGCGAGGTATTGAGCAATGCCCGCGAGCCAGCCTTGAGGACGTGGCTGGTGAGGGCCACGCCGGCGCCGGCCGCCAAAGCGCCCGCACCGAGCTGGCCATCGGGCGAGAAGGTCGCCGCGGCGAGGAAGGCGCCGGCTGGCACCCGGGCCAGGGTCTGCACCAGGTCCCACACCGAATCCACGCCGGGGATCTTGTCGGCGAAGAACTCGGCGATCGCCAGTGCGCCCGAGGTGCCCAGCACCCACCACGACTCGGTGGCCTGCAACGCCGGCGGCAGGTCGACCCAGCCCAGCACGCCGGCCAGGCCGATGCCGAAGACCGTCAGATAGACGCGGATACCTGCCAGCCATGCCAGCAGGATCCCGATCACGAACAGATGCGCCTCGTTCATGGCTGCATGCTCACAGGGGACCAGGCGGCCACTATCGGTCAAGCGCCGCTGCGGTGCCAGGGCGTGGCGGCGGCTTGCCGGCCTGCCCGAGGGGCGTTCATCTGGCACACTCTTGGGATGAATCGACCCACTCCCCGTATCCAGTTCGTCCGCCACGGAGCGCCCGGCGGACGGCGCTTTCCGCTGGCGTTGTCGATCGTGCTCGTGGTCGCCTGGCTGCTGTCGCTCGGCGCGGTCTGGCTGGTCGCCAGCCGCCTGGCGGTGCCGCAGCTGGGACAGGCCCAGGCAGAGCTACGCGCGAGCCAGCGCCAGACTGCCGAGCTGCAGCAGCAGATCCAGGGCCTGAAGCAGCGCCAGGTCAACCTGGCCGTCTCCGACCAGATCAGCCGCGCCGCCAACAACGAAGTCCAGGCGTCGCTGGCCGAACGCGACGAGCAGATCGCCGCCCTGCGCGCCGATGTCGCCTTCTACGAACGCCTGGTCGGCGCCACCGGCCAGCGCAAGGGCTTGAATGCCCACTCCATCGAGTTCACGCCCGAAACCGGCGGCACCTGGGCCTATACGGCGGTGCTGACCCAGAACCTCAACCGGGGCGCGATCAGCGAGGGCCAGCTGCGCTTTGCCGTGGAGGGCGTGCGCAACGGCAAGCTGACCACGGTCAGCTGGAACGAGCTGCACCAGAAGGCCGACGCCCCGGGGCAGCCTTATTCGTTCAGGTACTTCCAGCAATTGAGCGGCAGCGTGATCCTGCCCAAGGATTTCACCCCCCAACGTGTGCGAATCTCCCTCAGTGGCGTTGGGGCGCCCGTCAACCAGACATTCGATTGGAAAAGCGCCGGCGATACCGGTGCGGGGGAGTAACCATGTTCGGTAACAAAACCAACCGCGGCGACCAGACCGTGGTCGACACCCTGATTGGCCCGCAGGTGGTAATCCGGGGCGACCTGGTCTTCAGTGGCGGCCTGTATATCGAAGGCGCCATCCACGGCAAGGTGATTGCCGAGGACGGCAGCCCGGCGATGGTGACGTTGGCCGAACAGGGCCGGATCGAGGGCGAGGTACGCGCCCCGGTGGTCATCATCAACGGCACCCTGCATGGGGATGTCCACGCCGATGAACGGGTGGAACTGGCGCCGAAGGCCCGGGTCCAGGGCAATGTGCACTACCAGGTCGTCGAAATGAGCGCCGGCGCGCAGCTCACCGGCCGCCTGATCCATGCCACCGCAACGGCCGCCGTAGCATTGCTGGGCCCCAGCGACGAAGTGCCGACCAAGCCCGTCGCCCTGGCCGCGGTAAACGGCTGAACGGCTGAACCGAAAGCGTGCCGGGCGCGGCGTCGAACGCTGCGTCCGGCGTAGCGGCTTGAATGATGGGCTTGCGGGCCCCATCCTGCGCGCATGACTACGCTTGTCTCTCTTCCGGGCGCCGCTGCGGCGCCTGACTACCAGTCGCTCGACCGGCCGCTGAACTTCACCCACGCCGCCGCGGCAAAAGTGCGCGAGCTGATCCAGGACGAAGGCAGTGCCGAACTGGCGCTGCGCGTCTACATCCAGGGCGGCGGTTGTTCCGGCTTCCAGTACGGCTTCGAGTTCGACGAGAACCGCGCCGAAGATGACCTGGCGGTCGCCACCGATGGCGTGACCCTGCTGGTCGACCCGCTCAGCCTGCAGTACCTGATGGGGGCGGAGGTCGACTACACCGAGAGCCTGACCGGCGCGCAGTTCGTTATCCGCAACCCCAATGCCAAGACCACCTGTGGGTGCGGCAGCAGCTTCAGCGTCTGAGCGCGGCGACATGCAGTCCAAAGGGCCGGCACCATGCCGGCCTTTTTTATGGGCGATCCCTGCCGCCCGGTTGCGGTAATCCCGGTTTGCCGGCACGCTTTGCCCGATGCCTGCACTCGCTACGCCCCTTTCCGGATTCGCCTTCATCCAGCAGCCGCTCGATCGCGCCGATGCCCTGCGCGACGACCACCAAACGCTGACCGAGCACTGGCCCACTGCCCGCGTGCTGGTCCTGGATGCCGATGGCCAGGCCTACGCCGACGCCCAAGGCCAGCCCGCGTTGTTGACCGGCGCTGACCTTGGCGCCGGGCCCGGAACCGCGATCTTCCTCGGACTGGCCGGCGCGCAACCCTGGTTCTGCGTCGATGCCGCCGTGGTCGACGCCGTCGAGGCGCCATCGCGCGTGGACCTGCGCCGCGCCGCCGCCGAATGGCCGGCGGCGCTCTCCACCGCCTTCGCCTACGCCCGCGGCATGTCGTACTGGCAGGCTCGCACTCGTTTCTGCGGCGTCTGCGGCGGCGCCATCGAATTCCGCCGCGGCGGGTTCGTGGGCCACTGCGCGCAGTGCGGTAACGACCACTATCCGCGCGTGGACCCGGCGGTCATCGTCGCCGTCAGCGATGGCGCGCACCTGTTGCTTGGCCGCCAGGCCAGTTGGCCGGCGCGCCGCTACTCGGTGATCGCCGGCTTCGTCGAGCCGGGCGAATCGCTTGAGCAGACCGTCGCGCGTGAAGTGCACGAGGAAACCCAGGTCCGCATCGACGCCTGCCAATACCTCGGCGCGCAGCCGTGGCCGTTTCCGGGTGCCTTGATGCTCGGCTTCCGCGCCAGCGCCGCTGGCGGCCAGCTGCCAAAGGTGGATGGCGAACTGGAAGACGCGCGCTGGTTCACCCGCGAGGAAGTGGGCGCGGCACTGGCGCGCGATGGCGCCGACGACGGCAACGGCCTGCTGCTGGCGCCTTCGATCTCGATTGCCCGTGCCCTGATCGAAGACTGGTATCACCGAGGCTGACGGCAGCCGCGGCTTGCCCCATCATCGCCGGGTAGCCGCGCCGGTCTGGCCGGTTCCAGGAGGCAATCGTCCATGTTTACCGCTTTGGTTGCCGTGATCGTCGCGCTCGCGCTGGGCCACATCATTCCCGCGCAAGTCGCGCGGCTGCGCCATTTCGGCTGGTTTGCAAGCTGGCTGGACTGGCTCGACGCGCAATCGCAGGGCAGCGGCCTGTGGCACGGGCGCTACGGCCTGGTGCTGGCGTTGTTGCCCACCCTGCTGCCGGTGCTGCTGCTGCAATGGCTGCTGCGCGGCAACTGGTACGGCTTGCCGGCGTTGCTCTACGGGGTCGCGGTACTGGCCTGGACCTGGGGCCCGCGCGATCTCGACCGCGACGTCGAGGCGGTCATCGATGCAGACGATCCGGCGGCCCGCCGTGCCGCGGTCTCGCACCTGCAGGCGGCCGGTGGCAGCCTGCACGAAGACGCGCCCTCGCTGGTGGAGGCGGTCATCCTCAATGGCCTGCGGCGCTGGTTCGGCGTGCTGTTCTGGTTCCTGCTGCTCGGCCCGTTCGGCGCGGTGCTCTATCGCCTGCTGGTGCTGATGGTCGAAGGCCCCGCAGCGAACAAGCTGCCGCCGGCCAACGAACGTGGTGCGCACACGCTGCTGGCGGCATTGGAATGGCCGGTGGCGCAGCTGGTGGTGTTGTCGATCGCGCTGGTCGGCAACTTCGATACGGTATTTCGTGCCTGGCGTGAAGCGCATGGCAATCGGTGGGCGTTGGAGCCAGCCTTCCTCGGCGCGGTTGCCCGCGCCAGCGTGCGCGCCGAATTGCGCGAAGAAGCCCATGACTACACCGACGTCGGCCTGGCCCCGGTGTGGCGGCGCTTGCCGGAGGTGCGCGATGCCATGAGCCTGGTGTGGCGCGTGTTGTTGCTGTGGATGGTGGTGCTGGCGCTGCTGGTGATCGCCGGATGGGTGGGCTGAAGCCCGCCGTCAGCCTGGCGCCAGCACGGTGAACGGAAACCACGGCAGGTTGCGCGCGAGCCAGTAGGCCGGAAGCAGCACCAGCCAGAAGTTTGGCCTGGACATCACCGACACCACCGGCGCGAACCAGCGCGCGCGCCAGCCGGCTTTCCAGGCGAGCAGGCCGGGCACCGTCGCCAGGCCACCCACCACCAGCGGATTCATTCGCAGCGCTGTGCCCAGGTCCAGGTGCAGCAGCGCATGCAACGCGCGCGTCATGCCGCAGCCAGGGCAGTAGAAGCCGGTCAGCGCGCGGAACAGGCACGGCAGGAAAGGGCTGCCCGCTGCATTGGGATCGAATCGGTAGAGCAGCCATGCGCCGGTGACGGCCGTGGGAACGGCCGCCACCAGCACTAGCCAATGCCAGGCGCGCAGGGCGCTCACGACATCTGTTGCATCTGCTGCGCGTAGTCCAGGTAGCTCTGCATGCCGCCGGTGGCAACCAGGACGATATTGATGATCAAGCCGACGATGGCCAGCGCGGTGGTCACCCAGCACCAGATCTTGGCGTTGGCCGACGCGCGCTGTGCGCCGTCGAGGTCGCCCTGGGCCAGCAGCGAATTGACCTTGCTGGAGAACACAATCGCGACGATGCCGGTGATCAGCGCCGGGCAGCACAGGCAGAAGCCGAGCACGGTGGAGATGATCGACCAGGCCAGATAGTTGGGGATCGGCCGCGAGGCAGTCGGCGGGGTCGGCGGGAAAACGGGGGGTACTGCGCTCATGGCAACTCCTTGGGGTGGTTTGGCAAATCAGCAGGCACGCGGGCACAGCGGAAGCCGACAGGTACCTACCGGTTCCTGCAAAGACATGGGCATTGCGAGAAAGAGCATGCGATTCCCCTGAACGGCCTGCCGTGCATGCGCACGATGGCGCGTGTGCACGCGGCCAAGGTTAACCTTGTGGCAGGGGCTTGGAAAGCCACGGCAATGGGCGCCATCTCAGGCCACTCAAGCCAGTTCTCCACGCAACGCACGCACCTGCGCCTCCAGTGCCGGTGCATCCACGCCCAGCGGATCCAACGGCGGCGCGGCCGCGACCTGGACATGGGCGCGGAAGCGGCGCGGCACCCGCATGCGTCCCAGGCGCGTGTCGCGTCGGCTCCACATGCTGCTCCACATTCCGCGCAGCGCCATCGGCACTACTGGCACGGGGCGGCGCTCGAGGATTTTCTCCACCCCGGACTTGAACGCGGCAATCTCGCCATCGCGCGTCAGTGCACCCTCGGGAAAGATGCACACCAGTTCGCCGTCGGCCAATGCCGCGTCGATCTCGTCGAACGCGCGCTGCATCAGCGCCGGGTCTTCGCGCGCCCCGGCAATCGGAATGGCCTTGGCAGTGCGGAAGATCCAGCGCATCACCGGGATGTTGAAGATCTTGTAGTACATGACAAAGCGCACCGGCCGCGGCACTGTCGCCGCCAGGATCAGCGCGTCCATGTAGCTGACGTGGTTGCTCACGATCAACGCCGCGCCTTCATCCGGCACATTCTTCTCGATGCCGTGCAGCTCCAGCCGATACAGCGAGCGCACCAGCAGCCAGCTGAGGAAGCGCATCAGGAATTCGGGCACGATTGTGAAGATCCAGATCGCCACCAGCGTGTTGGCAATGGCCAGCGCCAGGAACACCTGCGGGATCGTCCAGCCCAGCCAGCGCTGCACGCCGATGCCGACGACCGCGGCCACCACGATGAACAGCGAGTTCTGGATGTTGAGCCCGGCGATCACCCGCGACAGCTCCGCGCGCGGCGTGCGGCTCTGGATCAGCGCGAACAGCGGCACCACGAAGAAGCCGGTGAACAGGCCGATGCCGAGCAAGTCGATCATGATCCGCACGCTACCGGCCTGCTGCACGAAGCCGATCACGTCCAGGCCCGCGGCCAGGGCGCGGCCCGGCCGGGCGAAGTACAGATCGAGCATGAAGGCGCTGACGCCGAACGCACCCAACGGCACCAGTCCGATCTCCACCGTGCGCCCGGAAAGTTTCTCGCACAGCAGCGAGCCGGTGCCGGTGCCGATCGAGAACAACGCCAGCGCGAACACGTACAGCTCGGGCCGCCCGCCCAGGTTGAGTTCGGCGTAACCGGGCAACTGCGCGGTGATCACCGTGCCGATGAACCAGAACCACGACACGCCCAGCACCGCGTTGCGCACGGACGGCACGCGGCGGGTCAGGCGCATGATCGCCAACGATTCGGGGATCGGGTTCCAGTTGATCTTCAGGTCCGGCGCGCCCGCGGCGACCTGCGGCACCCGCCGCGCCACCAGATTGCCGATGACGGCCAGCGCGATCACTGCCACCGCCGCCACCACGCTTCCGTTCGCGCCGGCCACGGTGAAGATCAGGCCACCGAAGATCATCCCGCACAGGATCGAGATCGAGGTGCCCATCTCGACCAGGCCGTTGCCGCCGGTCAACTCCTCCGGCTTGAGCACCGAAGGCAGGATCGAATACTTCACCGGGCCGAACAGCGTCGACTGCAGGCCGGTGCAGAACAGCGCCACCAGCAGCACCCCCATGTTCTGGGTGAGGAAACCCACCGCCGCCAGCGACATCACCACGATCTCCATCGTGGTGGTGATGACGATGAGCTTCTGCTTCTCCAGCTTTTCGGCGATCTGCCCGGCAATGGCCGAGAACAGGAAATAGGGCAGGATGAACAAGGCCGGCGCCAGGTTGGTGTAGACCAACCGCTGCGATTGCTCAACCGCCAGATAGCCGAGCAGGCCGATGATGGCCTGGCGGTAGACGTTGTCGTTGAAGGCGCCCAGCGCCTGCACGGCGAAGAAGGGCAGGAAGCGTCGCTGCTTCAACAGCGCGAATTGGCTGTGGCCTGACATGAAGACTCCTTGGCGGTCGCGCGCAGCCTAGCAGGGGCATGCGCTTGGCTGGAACCGTTGCGGCCCTGATCGCGCTTCTATACTGTGCGCCCCCGCGTCGGTAGACCCCATGTCCACTGCCCCCAGCTACCCCCGTATCAAGCACAGCCTGGTATTGCTGATGGCCGTGGCCACCGGCCTGGCGGTGGCCAGCAACTACTACGCCCAGCCGCTGCTGCAGACCCTGGCGCAGACCTTCCATGTCGACGTGCGCCGCGCCGGCCTGGTGGTGACGGTGGCGCAGCTGGCCTATGCCGCCGGCCTCCTGCTGATCGTGCCGCTTGGCGACCGCCTGGAGCGCCGCGGCCTCATCGTCGGCCTGTACGTGCTGTGCGCCATGGGCCTGCTGGTCAGCGCGGCCTCGTCGAGCTTCGCGGTGTTGCTGCTGGGCACCTTGCTCACCGGTTTGTGTTCGGTATCGGCCCAGGTGCTGGTGCCGTATGCCGCCACCCTGGCCGCACCGCACGAGCGGGGGCGCGTAGTGGGCACGGTGATGAGCGGCCTGCTGCTGGGCATCCTGCTGGCGCGCACGATCTCCGGGCTGCTGGCGGGCGCGGGCGGCTGGCACACGGTGTACTGGGTGGCGGCCGGCATGATGCTGGCGGTGGCCGCGTTGCTCTGGCGCGGATTGCCGCGCCACGACGGCAATCCCGATCTCGCCTATCCGCACCTGATCACCTCGGTACTCGCATTGCTGCGCGATGAACCGGTGCTGCGCGCGCGCGCCGTCCTCGGCGGGCTGATCTTCGCCGGCTTCAGCGTGTTCTGGACCACGCTTGCCTTCCTGCTTGCCGGCCCCGACTACGGCTACGGCACCAGCGTCATCGGCCTGTTCGGCTTGATCGGCGCAGCCGGCGCGCTGGCCGCCAATCTCGGCGGCAAGCTCTCCGATCGCGGCCACGGCACCGTGGCCAGCTGGGGCGGCCTGCTGATGCTGGCGCTGTCATGGCTGCTGCTCTGGGCCGCGCCGCATTCGCTGTGGCTGCTGGTGATCGGCGTGTTGCTGCTCGACGTCGCTGTGCAGGGCGTGCACGTCAACAACCAGAGCGTGATCTACCAACTCGACGCCGCGGCCCGCAATCGCATTACCTCCGCCTACATGACCTGCTACTTCATCGGCGGCGCGCTGGGTTCGAGCCTGGGCACCCTGGCCTACGCGCATGCCGGCTGGCACGGCGTGGTGGCGGTCGGCTTCGTGTTGTCGCTGCTGTCGTTGGCATGGATGGCCGCGACCGTCCGCAACGTTCGCGCATAAGCGCGGCAGTGCCAGCGCATTGCTACATCCCTGGGGGTTAGTAGAAATATCGAATGTGGCAATGCAAGTGGTTCTGTCAGCTTGTGGACCGCCGCGTTGGGCGGCGATTCGACAAGAGGTGCCACATGCGTGAATTGACTCCCGAAGAAATCGAACAGGTCAGCGGCGGCTACGTAGAGCAGTGCCCGACGCCGTTCTCGTGGAAGCTGCAGTCCGCCATCGATACCTGGTTCCGCTCCTGGGAACGTGATTTCTGATCTCCCCCCGCGTACCGGAGGCGCCTCGCAATGAGGCGCTTCTTCGACGCCGGGGTCGCGCATGAAGGACAGTGGTTCGAGCGGCCTGCTGACACGCGCGGCCTCCTTCAGCGGGCTGACGCTGCTGTCGCGCCTTACCGGCGTGGTCCGTGACGTCGTCATCGCCAGCGTTTTCGGCGCCGGCGCGGCCACCGATGCGTTCGTGCTGGCGTTCCGCATACCCAATTCGCTGCGGCGGCTGTTCGCCGACGGCGCACTTTCCGCCGCCTTCATTCCCGCATTGGTACGCGAGCGCGAGCAGGCCGATCCCTTGCGGATCGACACTTTCGTCGCGCGGATGGCCGGCACCCTCGCCGTGGTGGTAACGCTGGTGGCCGGGTTGGCGATGTTGCTGGCAACGCCGCTGGCCGTGCTGTTCGCACCCGGGTCCACGCGCAGCCCGGAGCAGGTCAACCTGCTGGCGCACCTGTTGCGCATCACCTTCCCGTTCCTGCCCTGCGTATCGTTGGCGGCACTGGCCGGCGCGGTGCTGATGAGCCACGGCCGCTATACCCGCTGGGCCCTGGCGCCGGCCTTGTTGAACCTGTGCATGATCGCCGGCGCCTTGGCGCTGGCATCGCAGCTGGCCGTGCCGATCACCGCGCTGGCCTGGGGCGTGGTGGCCGGCGGCGTGCTGCAGGTCGCGTGGTTATGGGCCGGCGTTGTCCGCCTCGGCGTACGCGTGCGGCCAGCGTGGGGCGCCTGCGATCCGCGCGTACGCGCGGTCTCCAGGGCCATGCTGCCGACCGTGGCCGGGGCTTCGGTGGCACAGCTCAACCTGGTATTCGCCAGCGCGCTGGCGTCGATGCTGCATGCCGGCTCGCAGACCTGGTTGTTCCAGGCCGACCGTTTTCTCGAACTGCCGCTGGCGCTGTTCGGCGCCTCGATGGGCATCGTGCTGCTGCCGGCACTGTCGCGCCAATTCGCGCGTGACGACGGCCAGGCGGCACGGACCCTGGCCTGGGCACTGCGCGGAACTTTGATGACCACGCTGCCGGCCACGACCGGGCTGTTGCTGCTGTCCGAACCTTTGATGACGACCTTCTTCCAGTACGGCCGCTACAGCGCCTTCGACGCGGCGATGGCCGCACATGCGCTTGCACTGATGAGCCTCGGCCTGCCGGCCCTGGTAGCGATCAAGACCCTGCTGCCGGCGTACTACGCGCGCGGCGATCTCGCCTCGCCGGTGCGCATGGCCGGGGTGTCGCTGCTGTGCAATGCAGCAGCCAGCGTCCTGCTGCTGATGCTGGCGCTCGTCCTTGCGCCCGGTGCCGGTGCCGACGTGCCACCCTGGCAGGTGCGCCTGGCCGCGTTGCCCGGCTTGCATGCATTACTGGCGTTGGCCAGCGCCATGGCCAACAGCTGCAACGCCTACCTGCTCTGGCGTGGGCTGCGCCGTGCTGGCGTACTGGACGCGCAGGTGCATGACCGGCGGCAACTGGTCCGCGTCGCTGTCTCCTGCGCGCTCATGGCGACAGTACTGGTGCCATTGCGGGACTGTCTCGATTTCGGCGCGCTGGCGGTCTTCGTTCGAGTGGGCGCGCTATTGGCGCTGGTCGGCTGCGGTGGGCTGGTCTTCCTGGGCGCCTGGCACCTGCTCGGTGGGCGCCTTGCCGACCTGCGCAACCCGCCCAACTGAAGCGCCGGCCACGCCTTCTTCCGCGCCGCCGCGCACGGGCGTGCTCACCACTTCCTGTGCGGCTGCGCGCAACCGCGGCAACAGCCGCAACACCAGCGCCAGTTGGGTGCGCAACAGGCGTTGCTTGGGCGCGGCGTCGTTGGCAATGTCGTCCAATGCCGCGGCCATTGTCGTCTCGCCTAGCTCATCGACCCGCGGCAGCGGCTGCCGCTGCGCCAGTCGCGCGGCGATCGTGTTCAGCGCGTCCTGCAGGTACTGGCCGGCCTCGCGCGTGGTGGCATCAAGGTCCAGGCGTTCGCGGTGCGCGCCCAAGGCCGACAGATAGCCGAGCAAGACGTTGGACAGCGCCAGGAAACGGAAGCCGGCATCCAGATTGCGGCGCACGTAGCCCGGCTCGCGCACCATGTTCGACAACGCCGCCGACAGTGCCGCATCGGCGTTGTGCATATCGCGGCGGGCGATCCGGTAATTGAGGTCGTCGCGTTGGCCCTGGTCGTATTGGCTCAACACCTGGCCCAGGTAACGCGCGCAGCTGGACAGCACATTGGCGATCACCGCATGCAGCCGTCGGCCCTGCCAGTCCGGCAGGATCAGGAACGACGCCAGCGCGGCGATCACGCAGCCGACCACGGTGTCGATCAGCCGCGGCCACAGCAGCACGAAGCCATTGCCGAGCAGGTTGAAGCACAGCAGCGCCATCACCGTGATCGCCGCGGTCGCCAGCAGGTAACGGTCGGTGCGGGTAACGAAGAACACCAGTGCCGCCAGCAACGCCAGCAGCAGTTGCACTTCCACCCCGGTGAACAGCTGCATCAAGGCCCAGGTCACGCCCAGCCCGACCAATGTGCCGGCGATGCGTTGCACCAGGCGCAGCCGCGTGGCGCCGTAGTTGGGGCGGCAGACGAAGGCGGTCGTCAGCAGGATCCAGAAACCGTGATGCGCATGCATCAGCCGCATTGCCGCATAACCGGCCAGCAGGGCCACCGCCATGCGCACGCCATGGCGGAACAGCACCGAGCCGGGCGTGAGTTGCTGCAGCAGGCGCCGGCCCATTTCGCGCAAAGTGTGCGGGGAGGAATCGCGCAGGCGCGTGTCGATGCCGTCCAGCGGCGTGTCGGACAGCGAAGACTCCGAGAGCCGCTGTTCGATGCCGTGCAGGTTGCTCGATAGCAGCTCCAGCGAGCCCAGCAGCCGCGCCTGCTGCGGATCGGCACGCGCATGCAGGAAATCCAGCGACTGCCGTAGATCGTCGGTGGCCTGGCGGCTGCGCTCGCCGTAGACGAAAGGCTGGCGCAGGCGCAGCGCCTCGCCAAGCGCGGCGCAGGCGTCCCCCTGCAACGCCAACAGCCGCTGGCAGCGATACAGCACGTCGCTATGGAAGAACGCTTCGGTCAGTGCGTCGTAGGGATAGTGCGAGGAGCTGGCACGCTCGTGGAAATCCTGCGCCAGGTAATAGAGGCGGAAATACAGGCCCGATTGCACGCCCGGCCGGCCCGAGCGGCCGAAGCGGCTGAGGATCGCGCCCTTGGCGGCATTGAGCGCGCCAACCACCCTGGCATTCTGCTCGGCCAGGGCGAGGCGGCGCACATGCAGGTCTTCGCCGCGCACCGGTTCGAACAGATCGGCCTTGCGCCGCAGGTATTCGCCCAGCACCGCGAACAGTTGCGCCAGGCGTTCGCGCACCGGGCGGTTGGCGAACAGCGCCGCCCACAGGATCGACAACAGCCCGTACCAGGCCGCGCCAACCAGCAACAGCACGCTGCCCTGCCAGCCCAGCGCCGGGTCGCCACCGGCGGCGTGATGCTGGTCCAGCCCGATCATGGTGTAGATCGACAGCGCGACCGTGGCCTGGGCGATCGACGCATAGCGCTCGCCGAGGGCGCCGAGCAGCGTCAGCGCGAAGGTTGACAGCGCCAGCGCGGTTACGAACGCCCAAGGATGCGGAAAAAGCCACACCACTGCGGCCGAAGCGGCGGCGAAACACAGCAGCGACAGCAGCACCGACTTGGCTCGGCCCAGCCAGTTATCGTCGGTCTCGGCGATAGCGCTGGCGATGATGCCGAGGAAGATCGCCGGCAGCGCCGCCAGCTGGCCGGCGTACCAGCAGCTGGCCATCGCCACCCCCAGCGCGATCAGCACCCGCAGGCCATAGCTGGCCTTTTCGTGGGCCCAGAGGCGGCCCAAGCGGGATTCGATCGTGGGTTTGCTCACCGGCGCATTATGGCCACGGTTGCGTGATCGTGAAGCGGAAAAGCGTCGGGGCTTCAGCCCCGACCGTGAAATGACTCACCGGCCTTCTTCGCGCGCAATCGCGCGCCAGCCGATGTCCTTGCGGTGGAACTCATGTGGCCAATGGATCCGCGACACCGCCGCATAGGCGCGTTGCTGGGCATCGCGCACGCTGTCGCCGAGCGCTGCCACGCACAGTACGCGGCCGCCGGCGCTGAGCACATGGCCCTGCGCATCGAGCGCCGTGCCGGCATGGAAGACCTTGGCGTCGTCCGGCGCCGGCACCAGCCCGGCGATGATCTCGCCGGTCACCGGCGTTTCCGGATAAGGGCGCGATGCCAGCACCACGCCCAGCGACGGCCGCGGATCCCACTGCGCCTGCACCGTATCCAGGCGCCCGTCGATCGCCGCTTCCACCAGCTCGACCAGGTCCGACTGCAGGCGCAACATCACCGGCTGCGTTTCCGGGTCGCCGAAGCGCACGTTGAACTCGATCACCTTGGGCGCGCCGCTGGCGTCGATCATCAGCCCGGCATAGAGGAAGCCGGTAAACGGCACGCCATCGGCGATCATGCCGCGCACCGTCGGCTCGACCACCTCGCGCATCACCCGCGCATGCACTTCGGCGGTGACGACCGGCGCCGGCGAGTAGGCGCCCATGCCGCCGGTATTGGGACCGGTGTCGCCATCGCCCACGCGCTTGTGGTCCTGGCTGGTGGCCATCGGCAAGGCGTTGACGCCATCGACCATCGAAATGAAGCTCGCTTCCTCGCCGTCGAGGAACTCCTCGATCACCACGCGCGCGCCGGCATCGCCAAAGGCATTGCCCGAGAGCATGTCGTATACCGCCGCTTCGGCCTCGGCCAGGGTCATGGCCACGATCACGCCCTTGCCGGCCGCCAGGCCGTCGGCCTTGATGACGATCGGCGCGCCCTTTTCGCGGACGTAGGCGAGCGCGGCCTCGGTGTCGTGGTGCACGGCGTAGTACGCGGTGGGGATGCCATGGCGGGCGAGGAAATCCTTCGCGTAGGCCTTGCTGCCTTCCAGCTGTGCGGCGGCAGCGGTGGGGCCGAAGATGCGCAGGCCGGCGGCGCGGAAGCGATCAACCACGCCGGCCACCAGCGGCACCTCGGGGCCGACCACGGTCAGCGCCACGCCCTCGTCCTGGGCCAGCTGCAACAACGCATCGAGGTCGTTGACCTTGATCGCGACATTGCGGCACTTGGCCTCGGTAGCGGTACCGGCGTTGCCTGGCGCGACCAGCACTTCGCCCACGCGCGCGGACTGGGCGATCTTCCACGCGAGCGCGTGTTCGCGGCCACCGGAACCAATGACGAGTATCTTCATGCGGGCAGAACTCCTGCGCAGCCGCAGCGGCTACGCGTTGGAAAGGGGAGAGGAGAAGGCCGGGTGATAGTGGACTTCGGCGTGCGGCACGGCGCCTTCGCCGACCAGCAAGCCCTGGAAATATTCGGCCGGCGCGCCACCGTAGCGCAGGGTCGGCAGCGGCTGGAAACCGAAGCGCGCATACCAGCCCGGGTCGCCGAGCACCACGCAACCGCGCGCACCGAGCGCCGGCAGTTCGGCCAGCAGCGCCCGCACCAGGGCACTGCCGACGCCGTGGCCCTGGTCGGCCGGGTCGACCGCGACCGGGCCCAGCCCGAACCAGCCGCTGCTGCCGTCATCGAGCGTGACCGGCGACAGCGCGGCATGGCCAACGATGCGGCCGTCGATATCGGCGACGCGCGAAATGCTGAGCGCGCCGGCCGCACGCAGCGCCGACACGATCGACGCCTCGTTTCCGGCGGCATGGCGCGCACCGGCGAACGCCAGGCCGATCACGCGCGCGATCGCCTCATGGTCGGCGCTGGTTTCCTCGCGTATCCACATGGCTCACCTCGCGGTTGCAAACAAGATCAGTGACGGAAATGACGCACGCCGGTGAACACCATCGCCAGGCCGTGCTCGTCGGCCGCGGCGATCACCTCGGCGTCGCGCATTGAACCACCCGGCTGGATCACCGCGGCGATGCCGGCCTCGGCGGCGGCATCGATACCATCGCGGAACGGGAAGAAGGCATCGGAAGCCATCACCGAGCCGGGCACCACCAGGTGCGCATCGGCAGCCTTGATGCCGGCGATGCGCGCCGAGTACACCCGGCTCATCTGCCCGGCGCCCACGCCAATGGTGCGGTTGTCCTTGGCGTACACAATCGCGTTGGACTTGACGTACTTGGCCACGCGCCAGGCAAACAGCAGGTCGCGCAACTGGGCTTCGGTCGGCGCGATGCGGGTGACCACCTTCAACTCGTCGGCGCTCATGCCACGGTTGTCGGCCGACTGCAGCAGCAGGCCGGAACCAATGCGCTTGCTGTCGTAGTTGTTGAGGCCCGCGCCGTGCGGAATCTGCAGCACGCGCACGTTGGCCTTTTTGGTGGCGTAGTCGAGCGCACCCGGCTCGTAGTCCGGCGCGATCAGTACCTCGACGAACTGGCGGTCGAGGATGGCCTTGGCGGTGGCTGCGTCCAGCGTGCGGTTGAAGGCGATGATGCCGCCGAAGGCGCTGGTGGGATCGGTGGCATAGGCCAGCTCGTAGGCATCGCCGCAGGCCACGCCCACCGCCACGCCGCAGGGGTTGGCATGCTTGACGATCACGCAGGCCGGCGCATCGAACTGGCGCACGCATTCCCACGCCGCATCGGCATCGGCCAGGTTGTTGTAGCTCAGCTCCTTGCCCTGCAACTGGCGGAACGTGGCCAGCATCCCCGGCACCGGATAGAGATCACGGTAGAACGCGCCACTCTGGTGCGGGTTCTCGCCGTAGCGCAGGTCCATCACCTTGACGAAGTTCGAATTCATTTGCGCCGGGTATTCCGCGCGCTGCGGCACGGCTTGGGTACTGTCGCCGACCGCCGAAAGATAATTGCTGATCGCCGCGTCGTACTGCGCCACGCGGTTGAACGCGGCCACCGACAAGGCGAAGCGCTGCGCGGCCGAAAGCTGGCCGTCGTTGGCGTCGAGCTCGGCCAGTAGGCCGGCGTACTGCGAGGGATCGGTGGCCACCGCGACGCGCGTGAAATTCTTCGCCGCCGAGCGCAGCATGGCAGGACCGCCGATGTCGATGTTCTCCACCGCCTCGGCCAGCGTGCAACCGGGCTTCACGGTGACCGACTCGAACGGATACAGGTTCAGCACCAGCAGGTCGATCGGGGCGATGCCGTGCTCGGCCATCACCGCATCATCGATGCCGGCGCGCCCGAGCAAGCCGCCGTGTACCAGCGGGTGCAGGGTCTTGACCCGTCCGTCCATCATTTCCGGGAAACCGGTCACTTCCGACACGTCCGTCACTGCCAGGCCGGCGTCGCGGATCGCCTTGGCGGTGCCGCCGGTAGACAACAGTGTGACCCCGCGCGCAGCCAGGGCCTGGGCCAGTTCGATCAGGCCGGTCTTGTCGGAAACGGAAAGCAGGGCCCGGCGGACGGGCAGGAAATCGGAGGACATGGGGGGATGGGCAGCGGTGCGGGGCCAATATTGTAACGGCTCGCCCGCTTGCCATCGGCGGCCTTGTCTGCTGAAACCATCCACGCGCCGGCCGCGGCGGGCGGCGCGCAAGGCGGCTTACGAGAGCCCGTATTCCTTGAGCTTCTTGCGCAGGGTGGCACGGTGGATGCCGAGCATCGCTGCCGCGCGGCTCTGGTTGCCCTCGCAATGGTTCAACACTTCCACGAACAGCGGGATCTCCATCTCGCGCAGCACGATCTCGTACATGTCATCGGCATCGCTGCCGTCCAGGTCGCGCAGATAGCGGCGCACGGACTGGGCGACATGCTCGCGCAGCGGTGACTTGGGAGCACCGCGACTGACGTCGGGACGGGTGGTGGCAGCGTTCAAGGAAGACCCTGGATGAAGAAGCCGGCGGGGCAGGCCACCGGCGAGGGGGAGTGAGTCTAGCGCGTGCGTCGGGCCGCTGCCATCCGCCCGCCGGCGCCGGCGCCGGGCAGGGCGATGGTCGCGCGGCGCCTCAATGGAAGTCGAAGGTGAAGGCCGCCGTCCCCGCCGCCGGCTCGCGCACGCGGAAGTCGACGCGGCCGCTCTGCCCGGGCGCCAGGGTTTCGGAGCCGGGCGCGTGCCCCAGGTACTCGGCTGGCGCGAACACGCGGCTGCCGATCACGCGGCCGTCGGCATCGGATAGCGACAGTTGCAGCCACGGCCACGCCTGATTCCAGCGCGCGTCGTTACGGAAGCTGGCCTGGATACGCAGTACCCCGGTCTCGCCCGGTGCCGGGCGCACGTCGCGGTCGAGCATGGTGAAGGCGGTCGGCTCGTGCCATACCGGCAAATCGCAATGCAGCGCGCCGCACAGCGTCGACAACAGGGGGCGCCAGCGCGCATCGCCCGCCAATCGTGCGCGGTCGGCGAGCAGGATCTGCAACACCAGCAACAGCGTAAGCGCGGCCAACACAAGCCACTGCCAGGCCGAAGCGCGCGGCGCGCGGGCACGTACGCGAGGACGCGCGAAGGTGGGTGCGGCCACGGTGACCGATGGCGCGCTGGTGGCAACTGCGGGCGAGGCGATCGGCAGATCGGCGGCATGCCAGTCGGCTGCTGGCGGGGGATCGAAGGTGTCGGCGCCGGTATCGGTATCGGTTGCAGCCAGGGCCCCGTCGTCGGGGGCGGGGGCGGACATTGCGGCTGGGGGCTGCGGCGCCGACTCGGCCGTTGATTGCGCGGACGCCGGTGCATCGGCCTCGGGCGCGTCTGCCGCTGGGCTTTCCTCGCGCGGCTGGCCGTCGCGGGCGGGGCGCCGCAGGAAAGTAGCCAAGGCACGTCGCGGTGGCGGGGTTTCGGTCATCGTGGCGGCGCAGGACAAGAGAAACCCTATTCAAGCACGCGGAGTGTGCCGGCCGGAACCGCTGCCGTTTCGCCCTTGCCGATCGCTACGGCGCAGGTAAGCATGGCTTTCATGGAGCAAAAGGAAAGCAGTACTGTGCAACTGCGCGGTGGCGGTGGCGGTGGCGCCGCCAGCGCCAGTGGCTCTTGGTCAGCGTCGCCGTCGTGCCGCCGGCGCGTGGATCAGCTCGAGCAGCCCGGTGCGCTGGCGCGGCCGCAATTGCTCGAATCCCGCCAGCAATTGGCGTTGCTGTTCGCTCAGGGGGTAATAGCTGGCCTCTTCCTCGACGATCAACTGCGGCGGGCCCTGACAGGCCTCGCCCCGCCCGGTGGCCAGGTATTCGAAATGCAGCCCACTGCGCCGCGCCAGGGCGATAAGGTTCTCGACCGAGGGCGCAGTGCCCACGGCCATCTCCCATTGCGCCACCGCGCTACGCGAAATACCCAGCTCCGCGGCCAACATTTCCTGCGTCAGCCCCGTAAGCCGCCGGGCCTCGCGAATCCTTTCGTAAAGCTTGCTCACTCCGTATCCGTTCTACGCATGCACCGAAATGCACATATAGCGTTCGCATTGGGATGGCGGGCTCGAACACCTTTTGCGCGCATTCATGCCAGCTATTCTGACCTCGGTGGAAAGCTCCAGTACAGGTCCAGAGGGCATCAGCGATGAGTCCCGTGCGACCAATCCGCAGCCTGGGGCGAGGGTCGCGCATTGCCGGTGCCCGCCGTTATCGCGTGTGGTGGCTCGAAGGACGCGCCGAAGCAGTCGTTGCACCCGGTCGCTGGCGTCGCGCGGGTAGCGCCAGCGGAGGCGGCCTCGGCGGGGCACTGGCATGGGGCTTTTGCGTACTTTGGGCTGACACGCTCGCGCTGTGCCTGCTGGCGAGCGTGCTGTTCCTGCTTATCGGCTCCCGGCGTTGGGCCAAGCAGCGGCCGCGCCGCTTGCGCCGGCTGGGCGCGCGGCCCGGTCCCTGGGTCTGGGCCATCGACGCCGAGGCCGCCGTATGCACGGCGCGCATCCGCGCCGGCCTGCCTGACGTTGCGGATCAGCTACGGCGTACGCCTTCGATGCGCATCCAATCGCCTTCCTGCTCACACCGCAGCTCGTGGAACCAGGCCGCGTAACGTTCCAGCAGTTCCGACTCCTGGCCGTGGAGGATGCCCGACAGCGCAATGCGTCCGCCGACCGCAACCCGCTCGGCCAGGGTCGGCGCCAGCGCATCGAGCGCCGAGGCCAGGATGTTCGCCACCACCACCGGATAGGTTGCCGCCGGCTCATCGTCCGGCAGGTACACCGCCAGGCGCTCGGCCACGCCGTTGCGATCGGCGTTGTCGTGCGTGGCGATCAGCGCTTGCGGGTCGTTGTCCACGCCCACCGCCTGGCCGGCGCCGAGCTTGAGCGCGGCCAGGGCGAGGATGCCCGAGCCGCAGCCGAAATCGAGCACGCGCGCGCCCTGCAGTACGCCATCGCGCGCCAGCCGGTCGAGCCAACGCAGGCATAGCGCGGTAGTGGGATGGGTGCCCGAACCGAAGGCCAGGCCCGGGTCCAGGCGTACGACCGCCGCTTCGCTACCGGCGGCCTCCTCCGGTAGCTCGTGGTTCCAGGGCACGATGAAGGTGCGCTCGCCGAACCGCATCGGCGCGAACTGGTCCAGCCAGGCGCGTTCCCAGTCCTCGTCGGCCACCTGGCGGAACTGCACCTGCGCCCAGTCCAGTGCGGGGTCGAACGCTTCCAGGGCGGCCAACAAGGCCAGCGCATCGGTGTCGTCCGGGAACAGGGCGGTCAGCACCAGGCTGTTCCAGAGCGGGGTCTGGCCCACGCCGGGCTCCAGGATCGCGCGTTCGTCGGTGGTATCGGCATCGGCGTCGAGCAGGGTCACGGCCAGGGCGCCGACGTCCTCCAGCGCGTTCTCGTAGCGGGGCTGGGTGGTTTCGGCGCAGCGCAGGGTCAGTTCGAGGAACGGCATGGCGGGATCCGGGAGCAGGTAGGGCAACAGGGCGGGCATCGTAGACCACCGTGGCGGCAAACGCCGTCGGGATAGCACCGAGCCGCTTGCGCTAGACTTTGCGCGCGCGAGCCCATCCGGGCCTCGCCCCCGTCCCGGAATCCCATGCCCCAGAGCCGCGCCCGCCCGTTGCTGTTGCTGCTAGCGCCCGTCGCGCTGCTGGCCGCGGTGTGGTGGCACCGCGCCGGCTGGCAGCCCACCGGCGCCGGCTTCGGGCTGACCCATGCCGCTGCGGAGATCGACGCCATGCCGGCAACCAGGCCGCAGCCGGCGCCGGTTCACCGCAGCAGCGAGAACCAGAACGTGGCGGTGAGCCGTGGCCTGCCATTGGACCGCCGCAGCGGCTTCGACAGTGAGCGCGACCTGTACCACTACGCCCAACGTCTATCCGTCGCGGCAGAGGGCGGCGACGCCGAGGCAGGCTGGATGCTCAGCCGTGTCTACGATTACTGCGCAGCCTATGCCCAGGACCCGGCCGGCTACGCCGCCGACAGTACCGCGCTGGCCGGACAAGCGCTGCGCGGTGCGTCGGCTATGTTCCAGGCCCGCCAACGCTTGCAGGCACGCTGTACCGGTTTCGTCGCGCGTGACGCCCTGACCGCGGCTAAAATCCTGGGCCAACGCACCGATGCCGCACGGGCCGGCAACCTCGCCGCCGAGGCCGCGCTGCTCTCGCTGGGGCGTCCGTTGCAGGACACCGCCGAGTACCGGCGCGCGCTGGTGCAGCGCGTGCTCGACTCGCGCGACCCGGAGGCCTACCTGGCGCTGTCCGGCGCGATGGGCGCGACCGCGAGCGGCGATGATGCCTACCGCGGCTACGTCGCCGGCGACCAATATGCGCAACTGGCCTGGCAATTGGCGGCTTGTCGCCTCGGCCTGGCCTGCGATGCGGACAGCAATCTGATGACCAGTTATTGCGCCAACGGCGGCATCTGTTCGAGCGATGCCAGTCAGGATTTTCCTTCCTTCGTAATAGACGCCGCGGTACCGCGGCAGAGTGCCGACAAGATGGACGAAATGGTGAACACCTTGGTCAGTGGTACGGGAGTGAGCTCATGAATTACCGCCGCTTCTTGATTGGCGCCCGCTTCTGGTTCTGGGTGGTGGCCTTCGTCGCCTATTCGGCTGCCGCTGTCGGCATTGTCTTGATCGATACCGCCGACGGTCGCTACCAGAAGCTGTCGCAAGTTCGGCTCACTTCGGTCAAATCCGACGAGCAGGTGCGGCGCGTAGGCGCAGCGCAGGTGGCCGCGCTCTATCGTGCGCAGAGCGGCATGCCGTTCACCACGCTGCCGCCCGGTGCGACGTTCCAGATTGTGTGGCCCGATGGTTCCACCGAAACGGTGACAGTGGTCGATCCTACTTCGAGCACCGGCAATGCACTGCAGGCGGGCTCGCAACAGGCGGCCAGCGCGCAGTAGGCCCGGCGCAATCGCGGGCAAAGAAAAAGGCGGGGAGTTCCCCGCCTTTTTCATGCCCCCAAGATTGGCGTCAACTTACACCAGCGCAATTGACTGGTTCTTGCGCTCGGCCAGGCGCTTTTCCAGGTAGTGGATGTTCTGGCCGCCGGCCTGGAAGCCCTTGTCGCGCATGATCCGCTGCTGCAGCGGGATATTGGTCTTGATGCCATCGACGACCATCTCGCTCAACGCCACGCGCATGCGCGCGATCGCGGTGTCGCGGTCGGGCCCGTGCACGATCAGCTTGCCGACCATCGAATCGTAGTTCGGCGGGACCTTGTAGCCGCTGTAGATGTGCGTATCCACGCGCACGCCCGGGCCACCCGGCGGATGGAAGGCGGTGATCAGGCCCGGATGCGGCATGAAGGTTTCCGGGTCTTCGGCATTGATGCGGCACTCGATCGCATGGCCACGCAGCACGATGTCGCTCTGCTTGATGCTCAGCTTCTGCCCGGCGGCGATGCGCAGCTGCTCGCAGACCAGGTCGATGCCGGTGATGCGTTCGGTCACCGGATGTTCCACCTGGATACGGGTGTTCATTTCGATGAAGTAGAAGCGGCCGTTCTCGAACAGGAATTCGAACGTACCCGCACCGCGGTAGCCGATGCGCAGGCAGGCTTCCACGCAGACCTTGCCGATCTCGTTGCGCAGTTCCTCGGTAATGCCCGGTGCCGGCGCTTCCTCCACCACCTTCTGGTGGCGGCGCTGCATCGAGCAATCGCGTTCGCCCAGGTGGATCGCATTGCCCTGGCCATCTGCCAGCACCTGGATCTCGATGTGGCGCGGGTTCTCCAGGAACTTCTCCATGTAGACCTGGTCGTTGCTGAAAGCCGCCTTGGCTTCCGACTTGGTGGTCTCGATGGCCGCCTTCAGCGCGCCCTCGGCGTGCACCACGCGCATGCCGCGACCGCCACCGCCGCCGGCAGCCTTGATGATCACCGGGAAACCAATCTCACGCGCCACCTTGGTGTTGGCGACGATGTCATCGCCCAGCGGGCCACCCGAGCCGGGCACGCACGGCACGCCGGCGGCCTTCATCGCGCGGATCGCCTCGACCTTGTCGCCCATCAGGCGGATGGTGTCGGCCTTGGGCCCGATGAAGATGAAGCCGGACTGCTCCACGCGTTCGGCGAAGTTGGCGTTCTCCGAGAGGAAGCCGTAGCCGGGGTGGATCGCCTGGGCGTCGGTGACCTCGGCGGCGGCGATGATCGCCGGGATGTTGAGGTAACTCTCCGCCGACGGCGCCGGGCCGATGCACACCGACTCATCGGCCATCGCCACGTGCTTGAGGTTGCGGTCGACGGTGGAATGCACCGCGACCGTGCGAATGCCCAGCGTGTGGCACGCGCGCAGGATGCGCAGCGCGATTTCGCCACGGTTGGCAATTACGACCTTGTCGAGCATGTGCCGCTCCTCAGCCGATCACGAACAGGGGCTGGTCGAATTCCACGGGCTGGCCGCTTTCGCCGAGGATCGCCACGATCGTGCCGGAGACGTCGGCCTCGATCGGGTTGAACATCTTCATCGCCTCGATGATCGCCAGGGTCTCGCCGGCCTTGACCGCCTGGCCGACGCTGACGAATGCCGGCTTGTCCGGGGACGGCGAGGTATAGAAGGTGCCGACCATCGGCGCGCGCAGCACATGCCCTTCGGGCAACGCGTTGCCCGGCTTGGCGGTGCCGCCGGTGGAAGCTTCGGTGGGCGAATGCATCGGCATGGCCGGGGCCTGCGCCGGGGCCGGCGCGGGGGCGGCCATCATCGGTGCCGGCGCGGTGGCGTAGCTGCCCTTGGGCGTGCGCGCCAGGCGCACGCTTTCCTCGCCCTCCTTGATCTCGATCTCGGCGAGATTGGATTCTTCGAGCAGGTCGATCAGCTTCTTGATTTTGCGCAGATCCATAGTGGCCTCTTGAGTAAACGTGGAACGGCGGCACAGGCCGCCCGGGGTACGAAGTAAGGGATCAGGCCGCCGTGAGGCGGGCCAGGGCAGCGTCCAGGGCCAGCCGGTAGCTGTCCGCCCCGAAGCCGCAGATCACGCCCAGCGCCTTGTCGCTGAGGTAGCTGTGGTGCCGGAACGGTTCGCGCGCGTGCGGGTTGGACAGGTGCAGCTCGATGTAGGGGATGGCCACCGCCAACAGCGCGTCGCGCAGGGCGACCGAGGTGTGGGTAAAGGCGGCCGGGTTGATCAGGATGAAGGCGGTGCCGTCCTGGCGCGCGGCCTGGATGCGGTCTACCAGCGCGTGCTCGGCGTTGGACTGGAAGCTCACCAGTTCATGGCCGGCGGCGCTGGCGCGCTCGGCCAGGCGGGCGTCGATCTCGGCCAGGGTGTCGCGGCCATAGACCTCCGGCTCGCGGCTGCCGAGCAGGTTGAGGTTGGGGCCGTGGAGCAACAGCAATCGGGCCATGGCGAAGAGCGGTGCCGGAAAGGCCGCGAGTCTGCGCGATGCCGGCGATACTGTCCAGATAGGCGAAGTTGCCGGTGCTTTAAACGGGTGTTTTAAATTTGCTGGAAACCCTTGTGCATGCTGCCTGGCGGCTACCGCGCTGCCCGCAGCACCGCATCCTCGACCACCGCCTGGGTCAGCACCGTGGGCAGCACCACCGGCGGCGCGCCCGGCCCATAGACCACGTACAGCGGCACGCCGACGGCGTGGTGCTGGCGCAGGAAGGCACTGATCGCCGGGTCCTCGTTGGTCCAATCGCCGGTCATGTACACCGCATCTACCCGGCGCAGGGTGTCGCGGAACTCGTCGCTGCCGAGCACATGGCGCTCGTTGGCCTTGCAGGTCACGCACCAGTCGGCGGTCATGTTGACGAACACCACGCGATTGTCCGCGCGCAAGCGGTCGAGCAACTGCGGCGAATAGGTGACCTGGCCGGCTTCGGCCGCGGCCGGCCGCGGCGGCGCGATCCGGGTCACGCCCCAGACCGGCAGCAAGGCCAATAGCAGCATCGCGCCGGACAGCGTCAGGCCGAGCCGATGACTACGCCACCGGCTGCGTTCGAACCACCACAGGCCGAGCGCCAGCACCGTCGCGCCCACCAGCACCAGCGCCAGGGCATCGACGCCACGCTGCTTGCCCAGCACCCACAACAGCCAGATCGCCGTCAGGTACATGGGGAAGGCCAGCACCTGCTTGAGTGTCTCCATCCACGGGCCGGGCGAGGGCAGGCGCCGGGCCAGCGAGGGCACTAAGCCGATCAGCAGGAACGGCAGCGCCAGGCCCAGGCCCAGCACCACGAACACCAACATCGCCGCCAGCGCCGGCGCGGCGAAAGCGTAGGCCAGGGCAGTGCCCATGAACGGCGCAATGCACGGGCTGGCCACCACGCACGCCAGCACGCCGGTAAAGAAGTCGCCGACCGGCCCACTGCGCGAGGCCAGCGACTGGCCGAGGCCGCCGCCGCCGCCCAGGGTGAACAGCCCCGACAGGCTCAGGCCGATCGCGAACATCAGGTACGCCAGCATCGCCACGAACCACGGCTGCTGCAGCTGGAAACCCCAGCCCGCCGCCTGCCCGGCCGCGCGCAGGCCGATCACCAACGCGCCGATGGCCGAGAACGACAGCAGCACGCCGAGCGAATACCACAGCGCATGGCTGCGGGCGCGCGCGCGGCTCTCGCCGCTGTGCGCCAGTCCCAGCACCTTGAGCGACAGGATCGGCAGCACGCAGGGCATCAGGTTCAACACCAGGCCGCCGGCCAGGGCCGCCAGCAACACCCACAGCAGGTTCTGCCGCTGCGACGGCGGCGCGGTGCGGTTGTCGTTCTCGGCCGAGGCGTCGGGGAAATGGGCGGCGGGCTCGGCCGGCTTCGGCCGCGCGTTCGCGGGCAGCGGCTGGATCGGCAGCGGCGCGGCGCTGGCCTGCTCGGGCGGGGTCACTTTCCCTGCCGGCAGGGCCAGCTTCACCCGGCGGGTCATCGGCGGGTAGCAGATGCCGTCGGTCTGGCAGCCCTGGAAAGTTGCCACCAACGTGATATCGGCCGGCTCGGTCGTGCGGCGTAGCAGCGGCAAGGTCACTTCGGCCTGGTCGAAGTACACCACCACGTCGCCGAAATGCTCATCGTGATGCGAGCGCCCGGCCGGCCAGCGCGGCACGCCGGTATCGATCTGCTTGCTGCCTTCCAGCGCCAGCGAGGTGCGGTCGCGATACAGGTAGTAACCCGGGGCCGGGGTCAGGCGCAGCAACAAGGTGTTGCCGTCGCCAACGATCGCCTCGAAGGCGAAGGCCTGTTCGGCCGGCAGCGGCAAGGCGTCCATGCCATTGCCCGGCACCCCGGCCAGGCCGGGGCCGGCGCCAGGCAGTGCTGAGCTGCGCGGCAGGCCCGCCGCGGTGGCAAGCGGGTTGGCCGCGGCCGGCGGCAACTTCACCTCGATGCGTCGCTTCTGCGGCGGGTAGCACACGCCGGCATCGGCACAGCCCTGGTAGCGCACTTCCAGGGTCACGCTGCGCACGGCCGGGTCGGCCTGGCCGGCCAGCACCGCGCGCAGCTGGCCGCGATAGGTTTCGACGTTGCCGAAGAATTCGTCGTGCTTCTTGTGGCCGTCCGGCAAGGTCAGCGGGCCGGGACTGAAGCCCGCGCCCACCGGGGTTACGCCGATGCGATGCCGATACAGGTAGTAGCCATCGGCGATCTTCCACTGCAGCTCGATGCCGTTGCGATCATCGGCGCGGGCACTCAGCGCGAACGCCTGGTCGACCGGCAGCAGGTCGGCTTCGGTGAAGGCCAGGGCGGGCAGGCAGGTAAGCGACAGCGCACAGAGCGCGGCCAGGCGGTGCAGCCACTTCATCTATCGGGAATCCTCGGGGGTTTGCGCCCGTACCCAATCCAGGTAGGCGGGCAGGCCGGCGCTGGCCGCAATCGCGACCGCTTCCGGCAATTCATAAGGGTGCAGCTCGCACAGGCGGGCGATGGCCGCGTCCAGGCGGCTGCCCCGGGTCTTGATCAGCAGCTGGACTTCCGCGGCTGTTTCCAGCGCGCCGTTCCAGCGGTAGACCGAATGCGCCCCCGGCAGACGGGTAACGCAGGCTGCCAGGCCTTCTCCGACCAACGCATGCGCAATGGCCTCGGCGCTGGCGGCGTCGGGGCAGGTGCTCAGCAGCAGGTGGACCGGGTCGGCGGCGGCAGGCATCGGACCAGTATAGCCACCGGAAAAATTTCTACTCCGGCCCTTGAAAGCGGCGCCGGCAGCTCCATAACTCGCCCGTCCCCGGCTCCCCGGGTTTTTTCGCGCGCTGTGTTGGCACTCGTCATGCGCGAGTGCTAACATCGCCCGTCTTTCCCAGACCAATCAATCACTTAAGAGGGTCTTTCTATGAGCATCAAGCCGCTTCACGACCGCGTCGTGGTCAAGCCGATCGAAGCCGACGAAATTTCCGCCGGTGGCATCGTGATCCCGGACTCGGCCAAGGAGAAGTCGACCAAGGGCGAGATCGTCGCCGTCGGCACCGGCAAGCCCCTGGACAACGGCAGCGTCCGCGCGCCGGCGGTCAAGGTGGGCGACAAGGTCATCTACGGCCAGTACGCCGGCAGCAGCTACAAGTCCGAAGGCGTCGAGTACAAGGTGCTCCGCGAGGACGACATCCTGGCGATCGTCGGCTAAGCCACGCTTCGCACTCCCCCGAATTCCACGAATCACAGAGGTACTAGCTAATGGCTGCCAAAGATATCCGTTTCGGTGAAGACGCCCGTGCGCGCATGGTGCGCGGCGTGAACGTGCTCGCCAATGCCGTCAAGGCCACCCTGGGTCCGAAGGGCCGCAACGTCGTGCTCGAGAAGAGCTTCGGCGCCCCGACCATCACCAAGGACGGCGTCTCCGTCGCCAAGGAAATCGAGCTTGCCGACAAGTTCGAGAACATGGGCGCGCAGATGGTCAAGGAAGTTGCTTCCAAGACCAGCGACAACGCCGGCGATGGCACCACCACCGCCACCGTGCTGGCCCAGGCGTTCATCCGCGAGGGCATGAAGGCCGTCGCTGCCGGCATGAACCCGATGGACCTCAAGCGCGGCATCGACAAGGCGGTCACCGCCGCCGTCGCCGAGCTGAAGAACCTGTCCAAGCCGACCGCCGACGACAATGCCATCGCGCAGGTCGGCACGATCTCGGCCAACTCGGACGAGTCGATCGGCAACATCATCGCCGAGGCGATGAAGAAGGTCGGCAAGGAAGGCGTCATCACCGTTGAAGAAGGCTCGGGCCTGGAAAACGAGCTGGACGTGGTCAAGGGCATGCAGTTCGACCGCGGCTACCTGTCGCCGTACTTCATCAACAACCAGCAGAGCCAGTCGGCCGACCTGGACGACCCGTTCATCCTGCTGCACGACAAGAAGATCTCCAACGTGCGTGACCTGCTGCCCGTCCTCGAAGGCGTGGCCAAGGCCGGCAAGCCGCTGCTGATCGTGGCCGAGGAAGTCGAGGGCGAAGCCCTGGCGACCCTGGTGGTCAACACCATCCGTGGCATCGTCAAGGTCGTGGCGGTCAAGGCCCCGGGCTTCGGCGACCGTCGCAAGGCGATGCTGGAAGACATGGCCGTGCTGACCGGCGGCACCGTGATCTCCGAGGAAGTGGGCCTGGCGCTGGAGAAGGCCACCATCAAGGACCTGGGCCGCGCCAAGAAGGTGCAGGTCACCAAGGAAAACAGCACCGTGATCGACGGCGCCGGCGACGGCGAGGCGATCCAGTCGCGCATCAAGCAGATCAAGGCGCAGATCGAAGAGACCTCTTCGGACTACGACCGCGAGAAGCTGCAGGAGCGCGTGGCCAAGCTGGCTGGCGGCGTGGCCGTCATCAAGGTCGGTGCTGCCACCGAAGTGGAAATGAAGGAAAAGAAGGCGCGCGTCGAAGACGCCCTGCACGCCACCCGTGCGGCGGTTGAAGAAGGCGTGGTCCCGGGCGGCGGTGTTGCACTGCTCCGTGCCAAGGCGGCCATCGAAGGCCTGAAGGGCATCAACGAAGACCAGAACCACGGCATCGAGATCGCCCTGCGCGCGATGGAAGCGCCGCTGCGCGAGATCGTCACCAACGCCGGTGAAGAGCCCTCCGTGATCGTCAACAAGGTCAAGGATGGTTCGGGCAACTTCGGCTACAACGCTGCAAACGGCGAGTACGGCGACATGGTTGCCTTCGGCATCCTGGACCCGACCAAGGTCACCCGCACTGCGCTGCAGAACGCCGCGTCGATTGCCGGCCTGATGATCACCACCGAAGCGATGGTGGCCGATTCGCCGAAGAAGGAAGAGCCGGCAATGCCGGGCGGCGGCGGCATGGGCGGCATGGGCGGGATGGACTTCTAAGTCCCGCCGCGACCGCACGGTCGTACGCTGTAGCGAAAACCCCGCCGAAAGGCGGGGTTTTCTTTTGTGCAGTTGCCAATGAAACGGTTGGCGCGACGCAAAACCCGTGCTATCAATGCCTCCAATGAACGCAAACCCCAACCGCTTTTACTTTTGGTATTACGGTTTTCCGATGCCGCTGGCGGAGGAAGGATTGCGCTCACCCTGAAGGAACCTTCAGACGCATCCCGAAAGCCGCCAGCGCAACTGGCGGCTTTTTTATTGCCGCCTTGCCTGGGGGCCCCATGAATCGCCCGACCCCACGGAGAACGCCATGCCCCCGCTTACCGACGACTTGCGCATCCGCAAGATCGAACCGCTGATCACCCCCGCCGACCTGATCGCGCAGTTGCCGTGCGACGAAGCCGCCTCGGAAACCGTCGCCCGCTCGCGCACCGCCCTGCACGCCATCCTGCACGGCACCGACGATCGCCTGGCCGTGGTGATCGGTCCCTGTTCGATCCATGACCCGGCGGCCGCCCTCGAATACGCCGCGCGCCTGCGCCCGCTGCGCGAAAGCCTCGGCGACGCGCTGGAAATCGTCATGCGGGTGTACTTCGAAAAGCCGCGCACCACCGTCGGCTGGAAGGGCCTGATCAACGATCCCGATCTGGACGGCAGCTTCCAGATCAACAAGGGCCTGGCAGTGGCGCGCGGCCTGCTGCGCGACATCAACCGCCTTGGCCTGCCTGCCGGCGTCGAATTCCTCGACACCATCTCGCCGCAGTACATCGCCGACCTGGTCGCCTGGGGCGCGATCGGCGCGCGCACCACCGAGAGCCAGGTCCATCGCGAGATGGCCTCGGGCCTGTCGTGCCCGATCGGCTTCAAGAACGGCACCAGCGGCGACGTCAAGATCGCCGCCGACGCCGTCAGCGCCGCCACTCATCCGCACCATTTCCTGTCGGTGAGCAAGGACGGCCGCTCCTCGATCGTCGCTACCTCCGGCAACCCGGACTGCCACGTCATCCTGCGCGGCGGCGTGCAGCCCAACTACGACGCCGCCAGCGTGCAGGCCGCCAGCGCGGCCCTGCACAAGGCCGGCTTGGCGGCACGCCTGATGATCGACGCCAGCCATGCCAATAGCGGCAAGAACCCTGAGAACCAGCCGAAAGTGGTCGCCGACATTGCCGCGCAAATCGCCGAAGGCGAAACGCGGATTGTCGGCGCGATGATCGAGAGCCATCTGGTGGGTGGGCGACAGGAACTGGTCGCGGGCCAGCCGCTGGTCTATGGCCAGAGCATCACCGATGGCTGCATAGATTGGGAAAGCTCGGTGCGCGTATTGGAGCAGTTGGCCGAAGCCGTGCGGGCACGGCGCACGCGGTTGGCCGAAGCCGCCTGAGCCGCGCCTACAACGCCCGCATCGACCCGCTATCCAGCCAGCGCTGGTGCCAGGACAACGCCTCGGGCAACAGATGTGGCGTGTGCTTGCCGTAGGCATCGCGGCAGGCGCGCTCGAAGTAGTCCTGCAACTGCGCGCGGTAGTCCGGGTGTACGCAGCGATCGATCACCACGCGCGCGCGCTGCTTCGGCGTCAGCCCGCGTAGATCGGCCAGGCCTTGTTCGGTGACGATCACCGCCACGTCGTGCTCGGTGTGGTCGACATGGCTGACCATCGGCACGATCGAGGAAATCGTGCCGTTCTTCGCCGTCGAGGGGCTCAAGAAGGCAGACAGGAAACCATTGCGGGCGAAATCGCCCGAACCGCCGATGCCGTTCATGATCCGCGACCCCATGATGTGGGTCGAATTGACGTTGCCATACAGATCGGCCTCGATCATGCCGTTCATGCCGATGCAGCCCAGCCGCCGTACCAGCTCCGGATGATTGGAGATCTCCTGCGTACGCATCACGATGCGCTCGCGGTAGAAGCCGATGTTGCGTTTGAACTCCTCGTTGGCCGCCGGGCTCAAGGCAAAGCCGGTGCAGGAGGCATAGCGCAGCACGCCGGACTTCAGCAGATCGAGCATGCCGTCCTGGATGACTTCGGTGAACGCCTCCAGGTCGCGGAAACCGCTCTCGGCCAACCCGGCCAGCACCGCGTTGGGAATATTGCCCACGCCCGATTGCAGCGGCAGCAGGTTCGCCGGCAAGCGACCCTTGGCGACTTCGTGCTTGAGGAACTCGATCAGGTGCGCGGCGATACGTTGGCTATTGTCGTCGGCCGGCGAAAACGGGCTGTTGCGGTCAGGGCCGTTGGTGCGCACCACCGCCACCACCTTGTCCAGGTCGCAACGCAGCGTGCTCTGGCCGATGCGGTCGTCGCCGTGCACCAGCGGGATCGGCTTGCGGTGCGGCGGCAGCGCGGTGCCGTAGTAAATATCGTGCATGCCATCGATATCCGCCGGCTGCCATTCGTTGACTTCAATGATGATTTTCTTGGCCAGGTCGAGCCAGGTCTTGTTGTTGCCCACCGAAGTGGAGGGCACCAGGCTGCCGTCTTCGCGAATCGCCGTTACCTCGACCACCGCGGTATCGATCTCACCATAGAAGCCGAACCACACGTGCTGGGCGACATGGCTGAGGTGGATGTCGATGTAATCCAAGGTGCCGGCATTGATGCGGTTGCGCGCATCCGGGTCGGTCTGGAACGGCATGCGCAGCGCGATGCCGTCGGCCTTGGCGAGCGCGCCGTCCAGCTCCGGCGCGGTCGATGCGCCGGTCATCAGCTTGATCTGGAACGCCTCGCCCGCCTGATGCGCCGCCTCGATTCGCTGCGCCAGCGCGATCGGCACCGCCTTCGGATAACCCGAGCCGGTGAAGCCGCTCATCGCCACGGTTTCGCCCGGTGCGATCCAGGCGGCAGCGGCTTCGGCGGACACCACGCGGTCGCGTAGCCGGGGATGGAGAATGCGTTCTTCGGACATGGCGGGGCACAGCTTGGGGGATGCGCTGCATTATCCGCCCGTGCGGCAAACGCCGGAGTGCGACCAAGGTGGTATAGCGCCAGTTGCCACGCGCCAATCTCGCTTGGGCCCGCTACGATAGGGCTCCGAATCGGAGACCGGCCATGCCCCCGCACGCGCTCGCCTTCCGCACCTGGTGGTCCCATCGCCCGCGCTGGTTGCGGCGCCTGCTCTGGTCCCTGGTCGGTCTGTACCTGGCCTACCTGCTGCTGGCCAACCTGTTCCTCAACACCCCGCTGGGGCCCTGGGCCGCCAACCGCAAGCCGGAAAAATTCACCATCGCGTGGGGGCCGGCGATCAGCTGGTGGCCGGGCTATGTGCGGGTCTGGAACGTGCACCTGCAGGGTCACGTCATGCACACCCGCTGGGAAGTGCATGCAGCCCAGGCGCAAGGCCATATCGCCTTGTTGCCGCTGCTGCGGCGCGAAGTGCGCGTGCCGCTGGTGGTGGCCGAGAACGTCGAAGGTGGCGCACGTCGCGACCCTGGCGCGCCGATCCTGCCGCCCACCTTCGACCCCAAGGCCAAGCCCGGCTGGACCTTGCGCTTCGAACGCATTGCCAGCAACAGCGTGCGGGGCGGCTACTTCAACGACCTGCGCCTGCAAGGCCGGGGCAGCGCGCAGGTCGGCTTCAGCAAACAGCTGCGCGGCGGTGCGATGGCGCTGACGCCTTCGCAGGGTCACTTCACTGGCGCCACGCTGCAGCAGGGCGGGCAGATCCTGTTGCGCGATGCGCAGCTGGACGCGGACTTCTCCCTCGATCCGCATCGCCGGGACCAGGCGTCGGGCATCGACAAACTGCTCAAGACCGATGCCCACCTGCGCCTGCGGGGCAGCACGGCCGCCTTGTCGCTGCAGCGCGATGACCGCGGCCATCCGGCCGTGCGCGCCGCGCCCGGCGAGGGCCGGGCCGAACTCGACCTGCACTGGCGCCGCGGCGAACTGATGCAAGGCGGCCGCTTGCAATGGCATGCGCCGCTGGTGGGCACGCGCCTGGATGGCAAGCCGCTGCAAGGGCAGGCGCTTTTCGACATCGCGGTTGAGCAGGACATCGTCGTCCACGCGCAAATGCCCGAGCAGCCCGGTGCCAACCTCAAGCTCGACGCCGACCTGCGCGTGCAGGGGCGGCGGGTGCCCCTGCACGACTTCACCACCCTGGTGCCGCGCGCCAACGGCCACGTGCTGATGCAATGGCGCTTCCCCACGCTGGCGTGGATCCCGGCGATGTTCCCGCAAGCGCAGTGGCTCAAACTGCACGGCGAAGGCCTGGTCGATGCCGACGTCCAGGTGCGCGCCGGCCAGCTCGCCCCGGGCAGCCGCATCAGCGTGCCCGAGGCCAGCGCCAGCGTCGAAGTGATGGGCTACCACATCGAAGGCCAGGCCCGCGCCGACCTCAGCGTCGAAGGCGAAGCCGGCGCCCTGGTGCCCGCCCTCGGGCTGGACATGCAGCGCTTCGTCATCGCCGACGAAGCGCGCAAGCCCTTCGTCGAAGGCGAACGCCTGCACCTGGACCTGCAGGCCGGCGCCGGCGAACGCAGCGTGGTCGGGCTCAAGCAAAGCGCCAGCGCCCACCTGGTGTTCCGCGACGCCCGCGTGCCGGACCTGCGTGCCTACAACCGCTTCCTGCCTGGCGCGCAACTGCGCTTCGAAGGCGGCAGCGGCACCCTGAGCGGCGACGTCCAACTTGCGCCCGGCGGTAGCATTGCCGAAGGCCGGCTACAGGTGGCCGCGCGCAGCGCGCGCGTGCATGCCGCCGGCATTGCGCTGCGTACCGACCTGCAAGCCGACCTGCGCCTGCGCCAGGCCGACCTGCGCGGGCAAAACTTCACCCTCGACACCAGCACCGTGGCCCTGCGCAACACCAGTTTCACCGGGCCCGACGGCCAGCCGCACAACGGCTGGTGGGCGACCATCACCCTGCCGCGCGCGCGCATGGACTGGACCCGCCCGATCAGCGTGGACGCCGATGCCCGGGTCAAAGTGCGCGACCTCGGCTTCCTGATTGCGCTGTATGCACAGAAGCGCGATTTCCCCCGCTGGATCGACAAAGTGGTCGACGCCGGGCAGACCCAGGTCAGCGGGCGCGTCTACTGGCACGACGATCAGTTGGTACTCGACCGGATGCAGGCCGGCAACGACCGCTTCACCGTCCTGGCCCGGCTGCGCCTGCACGGCGCCCGCCGCGAAGGCGACCTGTTCGCCAACTGGGGCGTGCTGAGCGCGGCGCTGGAAACCGAGGGCGGGCAGCGCGACTGGCACCTGATCCGTGCGCGCCAGTGGTATGACGCGCAGCCGGCGCTGTTGAAGTAGCTCACCGCCCTGACACCAGCACCACGGGGCGGCCTCTAGCATCGGCGCCTACTACCCAGCCGATGGATCGCCCTGCGCATGACTTCCCCGCGCCGCCTGCCGCGGCCCCGATGGACCGCTCTGCCGCGTGGGTTGCGCTGGCTGCTGCTCGGCCTGGTCGGGCTGTACCTGCTGTACTTGCTGGCCGCCAACATTTTCCTCAACACCGGCCTGGCGCCCTGGGCAATCAACCGCAAGCCCGAACGCTTCACCTTGCACTGGGACCGCGCCGTCAGCTGGTGGCCCGGGCTTGTCGATGTTCACGGTGCGCGCCTGCGCGGCCACACCATGCATGTGCGCTGGCACATCGACGCCGAGCGCGCGCGTGGGCGGATCGAACTGCTTGCGTTGTTCGGTCGCGAAGTGCACATGCCATGGATCGAGGCCGATGAAGTCACCGGCGGCACCCGCCGCGACGACGGCCCGCCGATGCTGCCGCAGCCACCGGTACCCGGCCGCCCCGGCTGGCTGCTGCGCTTCGACAGCATCCATAGCGACAGCGCCCGCGGCGGCCAGTTCGGTGACTTGAAACTCGAAGGCGGCGGCAGCGCGCAATTCGGCTTCTACAAGCGCCTGCGCAGCGGGCCGATGCGCATCCTGCCCTCGTGGGCGCACTATGGCCAGGCACGCATCAGCGTCGATGGCCACGAATGGCTGCGCGAAGGCCGCTTCGATGCCGACTTCGCCATGGACACCCACACCCGTGCCCAGGCCCAGGGCCTGCAGAAACTCGACAAGAGCGTGATCCGTCTGCGCCTGCTTGGCCAGACCACCGGCGTGGCGTTGCAGCGCGACGACCAGGGCCGGCCGGTGTTCCGCGCCGCCGCCGGCACCGGCAAGGCCGACCTCGATGTGCGCTGGATTCGCGGCGAGCTGGCGACCGGCAGCCGTGGCCAATGGACCGCACCGCTGCTCGGCATCCGTCCGGATGGCCAGCCATTGCCAGGCGAACTGGACGTGCGCCTCAACGTCGACCAGGACCTGCACGTGCAGGCCAAGGTGCCCGGCGCGGTGGCCGACGCCCTGTGGCTCGATGCCGACTTGCGCTTCCAGGGCCAGCGCGTACCGCTGCGCGAATTTTCCAGTTTGATTCCACGCGCTTCCGGCCACGTGCAAGGGCGTTGGCGCTTCGCCACGCTCGACTGGATCACGGCGATGTTCCCGCGCGCCGAATGGCTGCAATTGCGCGGCGATGGCCTGGTCAACGCCGACGTGCGCGTGCAGGCCGGGCAACTGGTCGCCGGCAGCCACGTGCAGGTGCCGCAGGTCGATGCCAGCGCACAAGTAATGGCCACGCGCTTCCAGGGCAGCGCCAGCGCCGACCTGCACGTCGAGGCGGGCGACAAAGGCGCGCAAGTGCCGACGCTGGTGATGCAGATGCAGCGCTTCGTCGTTGCCGCCAACGACGCCCCGAGCAAGCCTTACATCGAGGGCAATGCGCTGCAGCTCACCTTGCGCACACCACCCGGCCCACTCAACGCTGCCGTCGTACGCAACAACACCTATGGCCGCCTGGTCTTCCACGACGCCCGCGTGCCCGACCTGCGCGCCTACAACCGCTACCTGCCGCAGCAGCAGCTACGCTTCGAAGGCGGCAGCGGCCGTGTCAGCGGCGATCTGCAACTGCTGCCCGGGGGCGATATCGGCCAGGGCAAGGTGCAACTGCTGGCGCAAGGGGCGCAACTACGTGCTGCCGGCCTGGCCCTGAGCGGCGATGTCGATGCCGCGATCCAGCTCAAGCGCGGCGAATTGAAAGCACGCAACTTCAGCCTCGACACCAGCGTCGTGCAGCTGCGCAATGTCAGCTTCATCGGCACCGACGGCCAGGCGCGCGGTGGCTGGTGGGCACGCGCATTGATCGAGCGCGGCCGTACCGACTGGACACCGCCGGTGCTGTTCGACGCCGACGTGCAACTGGACATGCGCGACGTCGGCTTCCTGATGGCGCTGTATGCGCAGAAGCGCGACTTCCCCAAGTGGATCGACAACCTCGTCGATGCCGGCGAAACCCGCATGGCCGGGCGCGTGCACTGGCGCGACGACGAGCTCGTGCTCGACAACCTGCAGGCCAGCAACGCGCGTTTCGACGTGCTCGCGCGCCTGCGCCTGGGCAAGGGCCGCCAGGACGGCAGCCTGTATGTGAAATGGGGCCTGCTCAGCGCCGCCCTCGAACTGCAGGGCGGGCAGCGGCAATGGCACCTGCTGGGCGCGCGCAAGTGGTATGACGAACAGCCGGGGATCCTGCCCGCGTCGGCCGCCAGCCGGGCCAAGCCGGCTGAATAGCCGGGCCCAAAAATCGCTTCTCTGTACCGCCAAGTACTGTTTTGCAGTGCAGCGTGCAAGCCAGGAAATATGCCAGCACTATGCTCCTGCATCCCGACGTGGGGGAGGGAGCAAAGCCCGCTGGCAGTTCGCTGCAAGCGGGCTTTTTTATGTCCAGCGTTTGCCCCTGCGTGCTGGCGGCGCCTTGAGCGGCGGGGATGCCACAATCCCCGCATGCCCAATTCCACCGCGCCTTCCGCCCCCCTGCA
>DATCVI010000128.1:0-12346 GCA_036566925.1 Stenotrophomonas sp. | reverse complement strand
CCAAGTTCTCGCTGGCGCCGGTGTCCCCGGCGCTGCTGGCCCTGGAAGGCGTCGCTCTGGACAGCGAGCCGGACGCGCAACGCGAGGCCGTCACGGCTTTCTTCGCCGATCTCGATGCGCCGGTGGAATGGGCGCTGCGGGTGCAACTGTGCCGCGGCCTGGAAACCATGCCGGTGGAGGACGCCTCGGTGGAATGGCCGCAGGACGCCAGCCCGTTCTTGCCGGTGGCGCGGCTGATCGTGCCGCCACAAACGGGTTGGGCGGCCGATTCGGCCGCGCGCGAGGACGCGCTGGCGTTTTCGCCCTGGCATGCCCTGGCCGCGCACCGCCCGCTGGGCGCGATCAACCGCGCCCGCCGCGTGGTGATGGCCGCCTCGCGACACTTCCGTGCCAGCTTCAACCGCTGCCCGATCCACGAACCGGTGCCCCGCGCCGGCGGCTAGCCCGCGAAAGTGTTGCTATTGGTGGCATTAGCCCGGGCGCACAAGTACGCTTTGGTGGATGCGAACCAAGCCCAACGCCCAGCCCAACCAGAGCCTGATCGACGGCATCGCCACCTTGCAGGCGCTGGCCTCCTCGCCCGAGCCGGTCGGCTGTCGCGAGCTGGCGCGCCAGCTCGGCGCCAACCCCACGCGGGTCAACCGGCTCCTCAAGACCCTGGCCTACCTCGGCATCGCCCGGCAGACCGCCGACCGCAAGTACACCCCCGGCCCGGGCATGCATGTGCTGGCCGCGCAGAGCCTGTTCGCCTCCGGTTTGATCCGGCGCGCGATGCCGGTGCTGGAAAGCCTGCGGCGCTTTGGCCACACGGTCGCCATGGGCGTGTTGTGGAACGACAGCGTCAGCTACCTCTTCCACGCCCCGCCGGGGATCGAGGCCGCACGCGGCCTCGGCCGCATCGGCTTGCTGCCCGCCACCACCAGCGGCATCGGCATCGTCCTGCTGGCGCAACTGTCCGACGAGGAAGTGCGCGAGCTCTACCGCGAGCGGCCGATCCCGATGTTCCCCGAGGGCATCGAGCAGCTGTTGCGCACCCTGGCGCAGACGCGCGAGCAGGGCTACGCCCGCGTGCACGTGGCCGACGAGCGTGACCACCACATCGTGGCGATTGCGATGGGCGATCCGGTGCATGCCGGCATCGCCATGTCGGGCTGGATTCCCGAATCGGCCACCGCCGAACTGGTGGCGGCGCTGCGCCTGGCGGCAGTGGAAATCGGCTAGCGAACTTTGCCGCGCTGCGGTTTGACTTGTTGCTACAATAGCAATAGGTTGCAGCCTTCCTTGCGGAGGCGGCCACGATGACCAACCAGGTGTGCGGGTGAACGGCGCTTCCTCGCGCACGAAGTGGGTGCTGCTCGGCCTGCTGTTCTTCTCCACGGTCATCAACTACCTGGACCGGCAGGCGCTGTCGATCCTGGCCACCACGATCCAGGCCGACCTGGGCATGAGCGACATCGAGTACGCGCGCGTGGTGCAGGTGTTCCTGCTGGCCTACGCCGCCGCCTACGTGATGGCCGGGCGCATCACCGACTGGCTCGGCGCACGCATGGCGCTGATCCTGTTCGTCGGCTGGTGGTCGCTGGCCAATATCGCGACCGGCATGGTCCGCAGCAGTTTTCAACTCGGTGCGGCGCGGTTTGCCCTGGGCCTGGGCGAGCCGGGCAACTACACCGTCGGCACCAAGGTCGTGGCCGAACAATTCCCGCCGCGCCAGCGCGGCCTGGCGCTGGGCCTGTACACCGCCGGCGCAATGATTGGCGCCACCCTCGCGCCGCCGTTGATCGGCGGCATCGCACTGACGTATGGCTGGCGCAGCGCGTTCTGGATCACCGGCGTGGCCGGGCTGGTCTGGATCATCGGCTGGTGGTGGGCGTATCCGCGCGAGCGAAAGGCCGCCGCCGAAGCGACGCCGCAGCCGTCGATGAAAGGTGTCTGGGGCCGGCTCGCGCGCGATCGAGCGGTGTGGGCATTGATCCTCTCGCGGATGGTCGCCGACCCGGTCTGGTACTTCTATCTGTTCTGGTTCCCCAAGTACCTGGGCGACATGCGCGGCATGAGCCTGGCGGCAATCGCCTCGTTGGCGTGGGTGGTGTATGTCGCCGCCGATATCGGCAGCGTCGGCGGCGGCGCGATCTCCGGCGCGCTGGTGCGCCGCGGCGTGTCTCCCGTGCGCAGCCGCCTGCTGACGATGACCGGCGCGGCGGCCTTGGCGCCCATCGGCATCCTCATCACCCTGCATCCGCCGCTGCCGGTGCTGCTGGGCCTGGCTTGCCTGGTGACGTTTGCCCACCTGGTCTACCAGATCAACCTCACCACGCTTGTCGTGGATCTGTTCCCTTCGCGCTACATCGCTTCGGTGGCCGGCCTGATCGGTTGCGGCAGCGCGGTGGGCGGCATGCTGTCGGCACAAGTCGTCGGCATGCTGGTTGCCGGCCACTCCTTCGATCGCACGTTCGTGCTGATGGCCTGCCTGCATCCGCTGGCGGTGTTGCTGGCCTGGGCAGCGTTGCGGCTGGCCAGGCGTTCGCCGTTGTCGTTGGCCTACGAAGGGCCGGCTCAGGCCACCGCTTCGGCGTGATCCCAGAACCGCTCGCCCGGCACGGCGCCGAGGCCGGGGCCGCTCGGCAGGTGGTAGTGGCCATCGCGGTAGGCCATATCGGTGTCGAGCATCTGCAGCGAGCGCGAGAAGATCGAGTGCTGCCACTCGTGCCGCCATAGGCCGGGCAACACGCTGGCCACGTGCAGGCTGGCAGCCATGAACAGGCCGCCGCCGATGGTGGCGTGCGGTGCGATCGGCACGCCTTGTGCCTGCGCCAACCGCGCAATGCGCAGGAACTGGGTGATGCCGGTATGTCCCATCTCCGGCTGGATGAAGGCCAGCGACCCACCCGCCAGGCGTAGCCGCGCCTCGTATTCGGTATGCCACTCTTCGCCGGCGGCGACCGGCACCGGGCTGGAACGGCCGAGCGCAATCAAGCCTTCGATGTCTTCCGGCTTGAGCGGTGCCTCGATGAACTTCAGGTCGAAAGGCGCCAGTTGCTCGGCCATGGCCTGGGCCTGCGCCAGGTCGAATTTCCAGTGCAGGTCGACCATGAGTTCCGGGCCGGGGCCGAGCGTGGCGCGCAGGCCCGCGACCTCCTCGACGATGCCGTCATGGCTGACCACCGCGTGGATCTTGAAGGCGTCGTGTCCTTGCGCGGCGAATTCGCGCGCCATCTGCAGCTTCTCTTCGAGCGTGCCGGCGGGCAGGCCCGAGAGGTACCCGGGAATGGCCTCGCGCTGGCGTTCGCCGAGCAAGGTCCACAGCGGCACGCCGCGCGCGCGGGCGCGCAAATCCCACAGCGCGATATCGAGCGCGGCGATGGTGTCGACGTGGAAGCCACCGAAACAGCCGCGTACGCGCATCAGCCCGTACAGGTCGTCCCAGACCTGTTCGACGTCCTCGGGCTCGCGCCCGATCAACTCCGGGGCGAGCAGGTCGTTGATGATTTCGCACACCGCGCGTGGCGCGCAGATGCCGTACGTTTCGCCCCAACCGACCGCGCCATCTTCGGTGGTGACCCGCACCACCACCGAACGATCGGTGGTGGGGTAGAGGGTGCCGTTGCCCTTGCGCACCAGGTAACCGCGGCTGTTGATGCGCTCGCCGGGCCCGAGTGGACCCAGGTAGGGCGTAGTACGCGGGATGGTCAGGATGAAGGTCTCGACCCGGGCGACGCGGCTCACGCGGACATCCTCTGCACCTTGCCAGGCACGCGATCCAGCGGCAGCAGATCGCCAATGCGGGACAGCAGGATATCGAGTTCGCGCTGGTCGAAGGCATCCAGCGCCGGGCCAGGCGCGCGCACCTTGTCGCTGGCGATGAGCCCGCGTCGCAGCAGCACCGCCTTGGTCAGCCGCCAGCGGAATACTGCCTGCATGCTCAGCAGGGGCAATGTGCGTTCAAACAATTCGCGCGCATGCGCGTGGTCGCCGGCCGCCCAGGCGGCGAGCATCGCCACGTGCACCTCGGTGATCTCGCAGGCCGGCATCGTGCCGACGGCGCCGCGGCTGAGTTCGTCCAGCACATAGCGGGCACCGGCACCGCCGAAGACGGCGCGAACGTGGCCGGCGGCGCGCTCGGCCAGGGCAGTGATGCGATGACCGGACGGCATCGTCTCCTCCTTGACGTAGGCGATGCCCGGCACCTGCCGCACCAACGCCACCACTTCGTCCACGGCCAGGCCTACACCCATCGGCGCGGGCGCGTTCTGCAGCATCACCTCCACGCCGGACTCGCCGTGCAGGCGCTCGAAGAACGCAGCCATCGCCGTGGCATCGCCGGCATGCTGGTGCGGCGTGAGTACCATCGCCGCGCTGGCGCCGGCCTCGGCACCGGCGCGAGCGAAGGCGATCGCGTCTTCGACGGTCTTGGCGCTGGCGCCGACGATCAACGGCACGCGGCCCTGGTTCCACTGGCCGATGCGTGCGGTCAGGTGCAACCGCTCCTCGCGCTCGAGCATGTCGTACTCGCTGGCCAGGCCCGGAAAGACCACGCCGGCCGCGCCCGCGCCCAGCAGGTACTCGAAGACATTGGCCATGCCGGCCTCGTCGATGGCGCCGTCGGCCTGGAAGATCGTCGGCAGGATGGGGAAAACGCCTTGCAGTTCGGCCATGAGCCGCAGTCCCTTCGGTTGGTGTGCCTTTCTAAGCAACAGTTTGTCGGTCGAAACAGACCCACGAAGGCGCCTGTATCACTTTTTACGTTGCGCTGCAGCGTGCGCGCCAGAATCATATTGCTATATTAGCTACAACACTGCCAAGTCGCAGTGCAGCAGTCACCGACAGAACACGCTGGATCGGCGCACTGGATAGCGGGGTGGATCAGGGGGAGAAAGGCTTTCGGCCGTCTTCGCTACCTCGCGCCGGTGCTTCGGTCCTCACTTTGGGGGAGGGCCCAACACATGCGTAGTTTTCGACGTTCCACCTTGTCCACCGCGCTCGGCGCTTGCTTGCTGGCACCACTGGTCGCCTCGGCGCAGGCGCAAGCTCCGGCACCACCGCAGCCGGCAGCGGCATCCAACCAGGAAGAAGCGCGTACGCTCGATGCCGTCACCGTGACCGGCATTCGCGGCAGCCTGGAAGCCTCGCGCGATATCAAGCGCGACTCGCCGCAGATCGTCGATGCGATCGTCGCCGACGACATCGGCAAGCTGCCCGATAGCAACGTCGCCGAATCGCTCTCGCGCGTGGCCGGCGTGCAGCTGGAGCGCGGCATGGGCGAGGGCAGCGACGTGTTGGTGCGCGGCCTGCGCGAAAACGTGTTGCTGTACAACGGCCGCCAGATCGTCGATGCCACCGGCCGCGGCGGCAATGGGCTGGACCAGCTCGCCACCTCCACCTACGGCCTGTTGTCGTTGGTGCCGTCCGAACTGATCTCGCGCCTGACCGTCACCAAGCTGGCCGGCGCCGACCAGATCGCCGGTGGCCTGGGCGGCATCATCGATATCCAGACTCGCCAGCCGCTCTACGGCGATGGCGAGCAGAACGTGGTCAGCCTGGCCGGCACCTACGACGAACTGTCCGATTCCTACGGCCAGAACGCCTTCGCGCTGCTCTCCACCCGGACCGAGGACCGACGCTTCGGCGCGCTGGTATCGGCCACCTACAGCAAGCGCGAAGTGGTGCAGCAGGGGCTGGACACGTTCTCCGGCTATGGGCGCTTCGTCGATCCGGCTACCCCGGGAGTCACGCGCTTCGGCAGCACCGACATGCGTGCGCAGAACATCGACGATGACCGCGACAAGGTCGGCGCCAGCGTCGTGCTGCAATGGCGCCCGGTCGATGGCGTGGAGATCACGTCCGACACCTTCTACTCGCGGCAGCAGGCCGAGCGCGACCGCTACTGGATCGCCTTCAATCCTTCCGCCGGCCTCAGCAACGCGGTTTACTCGGACCACAACATCCTGATCGCCGGCCGCTCCACCGGCAGCGTGCTGCTCAATACCGAAGCGGCCGACATCGATTCGGACGTGTTTTCTACCGCATTGCGCGCCAAGTTCCGTGTCGGCGACCAGCTCGACGGCTCGGTCGAGGCCGATTACGGCAAATCCACCGCCAGCTACGACCAGCGCTACATGCGCCTGCAGCCGATGGCGGGCCTGACCTCGGTCACCGACTTCGACCTGCGCAGCGGCAACTTCGGCAGCTTCAACGTCAGCGGTATCGACGTGACCGATCCGGCGCAGTGGCGCATGACCATCATGTTCGACAATGACTACCGCGCCGAGACCGATACCAAGGCCTTGCGCACCGACTGGAGCTGGGCCTTCAACGACGGCCCCCTGAGCTCGCTGGACTTCGGCGCGCGCTTCAACCGCCTGGAGAGCGAGCAGAATCCGCTGCGCGCCGATATTCGTCCCGCCGGTGGCATCCCGGTCAGCCAGATGGGCGACTACATCCGCCTGTACAGCAACTTCGACTTCCTGCCGGGCGAATTCGCCGGCCTGCCGCGCGAATACCTCGGCGCCTACCGCGCGCGCTTCGGTGGCTGCGAGACCTTCACCACGTTGCCGGTGATCTCGCAGAACGCGCAGTGCCTGGACCCGCGCAACAACGCCCTCGCATACGCGGCGACCTTCAGCGTGGACGAAGACTTCCTCGAAGCCTATGCCAAGCTCAACTGGGACACCGAGATCGGCGACATGGGCCTGAGCGGCAATGTCGGCGTGCGCTTCGTCGAACGCGACCTGGTTTCGCGCGGCAACCTGCTCAACGGCACTGGTGGTGTGACCCCAGCGGTGTTCAAGCGCACCGACCGCGAACCGCTGCCCTCGGCCGTGGCCAAGCTGCAGCTGACCGACACGCTGGTGCTGCGCGGCGGCGCCGCCAAGGTGGTGGCCTTCCCGAATACCGAAGACCTCAACAACGGCGTGACGCTCAACAACAACGCCGTGTTCGACGCCAACGGCGTGCAGATCTCGCCCGGCACGGGCAGCGGCGGCGCACCGAGCCTGGACCCCTTCAAGGCCACCCAATACGACTTGTCGCTGGAGTGGTACTACGGCGGCGAAGGTGTGCTCTCGGCCGGCGTGTTCTACAAGGACATCTCCACCTTCATCGTGCAGAGGCAGAGCGCCGAGGTCTACAACAACACCAACTTCCTGGTGCTGCGGAAGATCAACGGCGACCAGGCCAAGGTGCGCGGCATCGAGCTGCTGGCGCAGGTGCCTTTCACCGGCGTCCTCGAGGGTTTCGGCGTGGTGAGCACCTACACCTACATCGACTCGGAGACGCCGATCACCGATTTCAACGGCGATTCGCTGACCTTTCCAGGCCTGTCGAAGAACAATGCCAACCTGATCGGCTACTTTGAGCGCGGTGGCTTCAGCGCACGCCTGGCGTACAACTGGCGCGACCAATACCTGGTCGGCCTGTCCAGTGCCGCAACCGGTATCTACAACGACACCTACAAGGATCTGTCGGCCACGCTGAGCTACGATTTCAGCGACCAGCTGTCGCTCAAGCTCGAAGGCAACAACCTGCTCGACAGCGAACAGCGTACCTTCGACGGCTACGAAGAAGGCCTGCGCACCAACGTGGTGTTCGGGCGTTCCTACAAGGCCAGCCTGACCTACCGCTTCTGAGCGAAGCTATTAGCAATGACAGGAAGCAAGCGGCAATGAGCGAGAGCGGGATGCGGGGACAGGTGGTGCTGGTCAGCGGCGCGGCCAGTGGCATTGGTGCGGCGGTGATGCAGCGCTTGATCGCCGAGGGCGCGCAGGTGGGTGCCTTGGACCAGCGCCCGGTCCCAGGCGCGCAGGCCAGCGCCAGCGCCGACCTGCGCTCGCCGCAAGCGGTCGCAACAGCCATCGCCGAGCTCGAAGCGGCGCTGGGCCCGATCCAGGCGGTCGTCCACTGCGCCGGCGTCTGCCCGGCCGGTGGCACGCTGGACGATGACGACACGCTCTGGCTCGATACCTATTCGGTCAACGTGCTCGGTGCCTTGCGGGTGATGCGCGAGGTGGTTCCGGGCATGCGCGCCCGCGGTGGCGGTGCGCTCGTGCTGGTGTCGTCGATCAACGCCCGTTTCGCCACGCCCAGCCTTGCCGCCTACGCCGCGTCCAAGGCGGCGCTGGAGGAAATGGCGAGAACCGCGGCGCTGGAGTTCGCCGCCGATGGCGTGCGCGTCAATGTCATTGCGCCCGCCTCGATCGACACGCCCATGTTGCAGGCGTCGTTCGCGCGCGCCGACGACCCGCACCTGGCGCGCGAACGCAACGTAGCGCGCCATCCGCTCGGCCGCCTCGGCACGCCGGAAGATGCCGCCGAACTGGCGTTGTTCCTGTTGTCGCCTCGCAGCGGCTGGATCACCGGCGGCGTATTCCCGCTGGACGGCGGCGCGGGAGTGACGCGTCGATGAACCTGGAAGCGGATCGCAGCATCGTCGGCATCAACTGGGGCAGTTCCAACTTCCGCGCCTTCCATCTCGATGCCGGCGGCGAGCTGCTGGACAGCATCGAACAGCCCAGCGGGATTGCCGGCCTCGACCGCGCGCAGATGCAGGCGCTGGTGGCGCAGGTCGCTGCACGATGGCCGCAGGCGGGGCGCTTCTATGCCAGCGGCATGGTCGGCTCGAACATCGGCTGGAGCGACGCCGGTTATGTCGAATGCCCGACCACGCTTGCGCAACTGGCCGGCCGCCTGCACGAAGTGCGTATCGGCGAAGTGCCGGTCGCCATCGTGCCCGGCCTCGCCTGCCGGCGTGCCCACGATGGCGCGCCGGACATCATGCGCGGCGAGGAAACCGAGCTGCTGGGACTGATTGCCGCCGGAACGGTACCGGGCGACGGCCTGGTCGCCTTGCCCGGTACGCACAGCAAGTGGGTGCGGCTTGAAGGCGGCGCGGTGGTCGAGTTCATGACGGCGATGTCCGGCGAGATTTTCGACCGACTGACTGCGGCCGGCTTGCTCGCCTCCGTGGTCGATGGGCCCGCGGTTGCCGGTGCCGCGTTCAATGCCGGCCTGCGCGCCGGCCACGACAGCGGCATGGGCCTGGGGACGCTGCTGTTCGGCGCGCGTGCGCGGGTCATTCGCGGTGAGCTAGCAAAAACCGAAGGCGCCTCGTACCTGCGCGGCCTGTTGATCGGTGCCGAGCTGGCCGACGTTCGCCAGCAATGGCCAGCGGGGCTGGGGGCCGAGGTGCCCCTGGTCGGCGCTGCGCCGGTGTGCGCGTTGTATGCCCACGCGTTGCAGGAACTGGGCGGGCGCGGCGTGCAGATCCTCGCGCATGACGCCTCGCAGCGGGGCTTCCTGGCGCTGCACGCGGCGGGGCTGGCGGCATGAGCGCCGGGTTCGAGCAACAGCTGGATGCGTGGCTGCAGCAGGCGCCGCTGGTGGCGATCTTGCGCGGCCTGCGTGGCGAAGAAGCCATCGCAGTGGGCGAGGCGCTGTACGCCGCGGGCGTGCGCGTGGCCGAAGTGCCGCTGAACTCGCCTGATCCGTTCGCAACAATCGCCCAGCTGGCGAAGCATTTCGAAGGCCGCATGTTGATCGGCGCCGGCACCGTGCTGAGGGCGGCCGAAGTGCAGGCATTGGCCGCGACCGGCTGCGCCTTCTGCGTCTCCCCCAATACCGATGCCAGCGTCATCGGCGCGGCGGTCGACCACGGCATGGTGCCGATGCCGGGCTTTTCGACCCCTTCGGAGGCATTCGCCGCGATCGCCGCGGGCGCACGTCACTTGAAGGCGTTTCCCGCGCACGGCGCCGGCCCGCGGTTGTCGGCGTTGGCGGCGGTGCTGCCGAAGGATGTGCGGCTGGTGGCAGTGGGCGGTGTAGCGGCGGCCGACCTGGAAGGCCTTTGGGCGGCCGGTGTCAGTGCGGTCGGCGTGGGCTCGGACCTGTACAAGCCCGGGCGTTCGGCCGAGGAAGTGGGGCTGCGCGCGGCGCACTGGATGCAGGCGCTGCGGCAGCGCCCCGCCGCTGCCGTCCTGCTGTGCAACCCGCAGGCGATGGTCGGCGAATCGCCGCTCATCGATGCCGTCGGCGACGTGCTGTGGCTGGATCCCACCGTGCCCTGCCTGCTGCGTTGGGACGGCGCTCAATGCAGCCGCGTGGCGCTGAGCGAACCGGTGTGGTCGCTGGCGCTGTGGAACGGCAAGTTGCTTGGCAATAGCGAAGGCCATTTTCTGCGGATGTCCGCCGAGGGCGTTATCGAGGCGGGTCCGGAGATCGCACTGGGGCCGGGGTGCCGGCTCAACGACATGACCGTGGACGCGCGTGGTGGGCTGTGGGCCGGCTCGATGCATCGCGGCCTGCTTTCCGGCAAGGGCGCGCTGTGGCACGCCCCGGATTACTCGCAAGCACCGCGCTGCGTGGCCGAGGGCCTGGGCGTCGCCAACGGCATGGTGTTCTCGGCCGATGGCACGACCTTGTTCGTCATCGACACCCTGGCGCGCACCTTGCTCGCCTACCCCGCCGATATCGCCGCTGGACGGCTTGGCGAGCCCAAGGTCGTGACCGACTTCATGGGCGTTGCCGGCAAGCCGGACGGACTGGCGCTGTCACCGCAGGGACGACTGTGGGCGGCGATGTGGGGCGGACACGCGGTGGTCGAGTTGGCGGAGAACGGTGCGGTGCTGCGTTCGATCCCAATCCCGGCGCCGCATGTGGGCAGCCTGTGCTTTGCCGACGATGGACGGTTGTTCGTGAGCACGGCGCGGGCGCGGCTGGGGCCGGCCGACCTGCAGAACTACCCTGGCTCGGGCGGGTTGTTCGTGGTGCAGACCTGAGCCAACGAAAATCGCCGCGCATCAGCGCGGCGATTTTTTCTCAACCTTCCAGCACTCGGCGATCAAGCGCCGGCTTCGTCGCTCGTATCCACTTCCTGGCCGCGGCGCTGCTGGCGTGCGGCACGCCGCGCATTGGCGTTGCCACGCTCCAGGCGCTGGGCCTCGCCGTCCACGGTCACGCCATTGGCATTTGCCTTCTTCTTCTTGCGATACAGCGCGTAGGCGATCAAGCCAACGCCGGCCGCCGCCGCTGCCACGGTCACCACCGGGTTGCGGCGAGCGAAACGCGTGGCGACCTTGCCGCCGGTCTTCACCGCACCCATCGCCGCGCCGGTCTTGATCCAGTCCACGGCGTGCGGGGCGACCTGGTGGCGCAGGTTGCTGCCGGCATGGCGCAGTCCGTCGCCGGCGCTGGAGGCCAGGTCCATGGCGCGTTCCAGCGCCCGGTCGGTGATCACGGTCAGTCTGCTCATGGCGGGGGAGTCCTCGGTGCGCTGTCTATGGAGGGCCAGTGTCGGCCGCTGCCCGTATAGATCGTGTTAGCGCAGCGGCCGTGGCATGTCCGCGGGCTGAATCAGCTCAAGTTCCGCGCGGTTTGGCGCGGTGGGTGGCGGTAGCGCTCCAGGGATCGTCCGGCCAAGGGTGCTTGGGGTAGCGCCCTTTCATCTCCTTGCGCACTTCCGGATAGGTGTTGCTCCAGAAGCTGCGCAGGTCCTGGGTGACCTGCAAAGGCCGCCCGCCGGGCGAGAGCAGGTGCAGGGTCAGCGGGATGCGGCCGTCGGCCACGCGCGGGGTGTCGGCCAGGCCGAATAGCTCCTGCAATTTCACCGCCAGCACCGGCGGTTGCGGTGAGCCGTCGTGGTCGAGCGCGTATTCGATCCGGCGCTCCATGCCGGACGGCACGCTGATGCGGGTCGGCGCGTAGCGGTCGATCAATTGCCGTTGTGCCCACGGCAACGGCGACTTCAAGGCTTCGCCGAGTTCCTCCTCGCTGAGCGCGTCCAGCCGGCGCTTACCGACGAAGGCCGGCTTGAGCCAGCTGTCGAGCGTCGCCCGCAGGGCATCGTCGCCCACGTCGGGCAGTTCGAGTTCCGGCATCCACTGCCGCAGCGATTGCACGCGCGCCTGCCATTGCCGCAGGGCCTCGGTCCACGGCAGGGCGTCGAGCCCGAGTTCGACCACGGCCTCGGTCAGAGCGGTGGCGGCTTGCGCCGGATCCACGCTACCGGCCGGGCGGCTATCGAGCACGATGCGGTCGAAGCGGGTCTCGCGCAGCGATACCAGGGCGCGCCGTGCGCCGTCCCAGCGCACCACGTCCTCTTGCACGAAGCGCTCGGGGAAGGCTTGGCGCAGCCAGCGCTCATCCACCGGCGCGGCGCGCAGCAGCAGCGCATCGCGCGCTTCGAAGCGCAGCTCGCTGGCCACCAGCCAGGGCTCGCCGCGCAAGTCGCTGGGGTCGAACAGGCGCGCGCTGCGGCCATTGGCGAGCAGGTAGCGCTGTGGGTCGGCCGGATGGCGGGCGGCGATGCGGTCGGGAAACGCATGCGCGAGCAGGTCGCCGAGTTCGTGCGCTTCGA
>DATCVI010000127.1:0-4793 GCA_036566925.1 Stenotrophomonas sp. | reverse complement strand
GCCTCCTACGTGCAGCAGATCAAGGGCTCGATCGGCTACGTCGAACTGGCCTACGCGCTGCAGAACAACATGCCGTATGCCTCGCTGCAGAATGCCGCCGGCAACTGGGTGCAGCCGAGCGCCGAGACCTTCGCCGCCGCTGCGGCCAGTGCCGACTGGGCAAACGCCAAGGATTTCAACCTGGTGATCACCAATGCCGCTGGCGACCAGGCCTGGCCGATCACTGCCACCAACTTCATGCTGATGCACAAGCAGCCCAAGGATGCGCAGCGCAGCCAGGCTACCCGCGACTTCTTCAAGTGGGCCTTCGAGAACGGCCAGGCGCAGGCCAACGAGCTGCACTACGTGCCGCTGCCGCCGGAACTGGTGAAGCAGATCGAGGCTTATTGGGGCAGCGAGTTCAAGTGATGCCCCGCGCGCCTGCGGCCCTCCCCCGCAGGCGCGCGCTCTTCGGCCGGTTCCCACCGGCCGCCGCGCCTTCCTTCCTGTGCGCCCTCGCCGGCCACGCTGAGCCCCCACCATGAATGCCACTGTCATCCCGGAAGCGATGGTTGCGCCCGCCAGCCAGGATCTGCGCGATGCGCGTACCGATCGCTGGTTCCGCTGGCTGCTCACGGCCACCGTCGTGTTCGTCCTGGTCGCCCTGGCCAGCGCCGCCCTGTCGATGCTGTGGGGCGGCCGCCACGCCCTGCAGGAACAGGGCCTGAGCTTCTTCTATTCGGCCGATTGGAATCCGGTCGAAAACAAGTTCGGCGCGCTGGCGCCGATCTACGGCACGCTCGTGACCGCGGTGATCGCGATGCTGATCTCGGTGCCGGTGAGCTTCGGCATCGCCTTCTTCCTGACCGAGGTGGCACCGCGCTGGCTGCGCGGCCCGATCGGCACGGCGATCGAACTGCTGGCCGGTATCCCGTCGATCATCTACGGCATGTGGGGCCTGTTCGTGCTGGTGCCGGTGATGACCGAATACGTCACCCCCTGGATGAACGACCACCTCGGCACCCTGCCGCTGGTCGGCCCGCTGTTCCAGGGTCCGCCGCTGGGCATCGGCATGCTCACCGCCGGCTTCGTGCTGGCGATCATGGTGATCCCTTTCATTTCCTCGGTGATGCGCGAGGTCTTCCTCACCGTGCCAACGCGGCTGAAGGAGTCGGCGTATGCGCTCGGCTCCACGCGCTGGGAAGTGAGCTGGGACATCGTGTTGCCATACACCCGCTCGGCGGTGATCGGCGGCGTGTTCCTTGGCCTGGGCCGGGCGCTGGGCGAAACCATGGCGGTGGCCTTCGTGATCGGTAACACCGTGCGTCTGTCGCCTTCGTTGCTGGAGCCGGGCACCACGATCGCCGCGCTGATCGCCAATGACTTCGGCGAGGCCACCGAGACCTATCGCTCGGCGCTGCTGCTGCTCGGCTTCGTGCTGTTCATCGTCACCTTCGTCGTCCTCGCCATTGCCCGCTTCATGCTGATGCGCTTGTCGCGCAAGGAAGGCAACTGATGTCCTCGGTCTCCGACCGCCTGTACCTGCGCCGGCGCATCGTCAACGTGGTGGCGTTGGGCCTGTCGTGCGCCACCGCGCTGTTCGGCCTGTTCTTCCTCGGCTGGATCCTGTGGACGCTGGCGGCCAAGGGCCTGGCCGGCATCAACCTCGACCTCTTCACCAAGATGACGCCGGCGCCGATGTCCGAAGGCGGCCTGCTCAACGCCTTCTTCGGCAGCGCGGTGATGTGCGGCCTGGCCATCGTGATCGGCACGCCGCTGGGCGTGGCCGCCGGTACCTGGCTGGCCGAGTACGGCAATGCGCGCAAGGCCGGCCTGGTGGTGCGCTTCGTCAACGACATCCTGCTGTCGGCGCCGTCGATCGTGCTCGGCCTGTTCGTCTACACCTTGTTCGTGATGCAGACCGGCGGCCAGTTCTCGGCCTTCGCCGGTGCGCTGGCACTGTCCTTCATCGTGCTGCCGGTGGTGGTACGCACCACCGACGAAATGTTGCGGCTGGTGCCTTCGCAGATGCGCGAAGCGGCGCTGTCGCTGGGCATCCCGCAGTGGAAGGTGATCGTGCAGGTGCTCTATCGCAGCGCCTCGGCCGGCATCGTCACCGGCATCCTGCTGGCGCTGGCGCGTATCAGCGGCGAGACCGCGCCGCTGCTGTTCACTGCCTTCGGCAACCAGTACTGGAACAGCAATGTGTTCCAGCCGATGGCCAGCGTTCCGGTGGTGATGAACCAGTTTGCCGGCAGCCCCTACGAATCCTGGCAGACGCTGGCCTGGGCCGGCGCCCTGGTACTGACCGTGTTCGTGCTGCTGGTCAGCCTCGGTGCCCGCGCCTTGCTGCGTCGCTACAAGACCAACCATGACTGACCTTTCCCGGAACCCCGCCATGAACGACCTCAACAACGCCGCGCCGCTGCAGCGCATCGCCGTCCCGGCTTCGGGCGAGGCTGCGCTCGCGCCGGCCCCGGTCAAGCTGGCCGCCCGCAACCTGGACTTCTACTACGACAAGTTCCATGCGTTGAAGAACATCAACCTGGAGATTCCGGAAAAGCGCGTCACCGCGCTGATCGGGCCTTCCGGCTGCGGCAAGTCGACCCTGTTGCGCATCTTCAACCGCATCTATGCGCTGTACCCGAAGCTGGAAGCGCGCGGCGAGGTGATCCTGGACGGCGAGAACATCCTTTCGCCCAAGTATCCGATGAACCGCCTGCGCTCGAAGGTCGGCATGGTGTTCCAGAAGCCGGTGCCGTTCCCGATGACGATCTTCGAGAACGTGGCCTATGGCATTCGCCACCACGAGAAGCTCTCGCGCAGCGAGATGAACGACCGGGTCGAGCAGGCCCTGCGCCAGGGCGCGTTGTGGGACGAGGTCAAGGACAAGCTGGGCCAGAGTGCACTGGGGTTGTCCGGCGGCCAGCAGCAGCGCTTGTGCATCGCCCGCGCGGTGGCGCTGCGCCCGAGCGTGCTGCTGCTCGACGAGCCGACCTCGGCGCTGGACCCGATCTCCACCAGCCGCATCGAGCAACTGGTCGAAGAACTCAAGCGCGAGTACACCATCCTCATCGTGACCCACAACATGCAGCAGGCCGCGCGCGTGTCCGACTACACCGCCTTCATGTACCTGGGCGACCTGATCGAACACGACCGCACCGAAACAATCTTCCAGCAGCCCTCGAAGCAGCAGACCGAGGACTACATCACCGGCAGGTTCGGGTGAGCCAATCCGGGCGGCACGGTCGCCCGGATCGACAGCCTGCTTCCACCTCCTTCGACTCCACCCCGAGACACCCATGAGCACGCACCCGAACGAACACATCGTGAAAAGCTACGACGAGGAGCAGCACCGCCTGGTCGCCGAGATCGTGCGCATGGGCGAGACCGCCGTGGCCCAGCTGGAGGCGGCACTGGACGTGATCGAGCGTCGCGACGACAACGCCGCGCACCGCATCATCGCCAACGACGAGGCCATCGATAGCCTGGAACATGCGATCAGCCATGACGTCATGCGCCTGGCCCTGCGCGGCCCGATGGCGCGCGACCTGCGCGAGATCCTCGCCGGCCTGCGCATCCCGGCCGACATCGAGCGCATCGGCGATTACGCCGCCAACGTGGCAAAGCGCTCGATCGCGCTCAATGCAGTGCCGCCGCTGCCGCAGACCGTGGGCTTGCGCGCACTCGGCCGGCTCGCTGCCGACCAGGTCCGCGAGGCCCTGCGCGCCTACCGCGACAACGACAGCGACGCCGCGGTGCGGGTGCGCGATGCCGATGCGCAGCTGGATGCGCAGTACACCGCGTACTTCCGCGAGCTGCTGACCTACATGATGGAAGACCCGCGCAGCATCACCCCGTGCACGCACCTGCTGTTCATGGCCAAGAACCTGGAGCGGATCGGCGACCACGCGACCAATATCGCCGAGAACGTGTGGTTCCTGATCCACGGTGAGCAGCCGCTGCCGCCGCGCGAGAAACGTGACGAGACCAGCACCACGGTTTCGCCCTGAGGCCTCGGGCCGGGCGCGTCTTGATGCCCTATTCATCATGGCAGGGCTAGCGTAGGATCCCTGGCGGCCCCACATCCCCGCCGCCATGGGAGGTACCGATGAAGCGCATTCTAGTTCCGCTGTTTGCTTTGTCCCTGTTGTTCGGAAGCGGGGCGGCCCTGGCCGATCCGCCGGGCCATGACAAACATGGCCACGACAAGCACGACAACCGCCCCGACGATCGTGGCAACGGCAAGGGACCCAAGGACTACCACGGCCACAAGTGGAGCCGCGGCGAACGCATGCCGCCGGATTACCGCGGCGTCTATGTGTCCGACTATCACCGCTATCACCTGAAGGCGCCGCCGCCGGGACACCAGTGGCGCCGGGTGGACGATCGCTATGTGTTGATCGCGGTGGCGACCGGCGTAATCGCCAGCGTGATCCTTGCTAATAATTGATAGCCGGTTGTGACCCTCTGGGAAGGGCTCCGTTCGCGGGGCCCTTCTTTCGTTTTCGCCACAGGCAGGGCGAGCGGCACCTGCGTCGCCCTCTCGACGCTGCGCCATCAGCGGCTGAATCCTGCCGCGCGTCGCAAACTGGCGCGCGGGGCGACCTGCTAGGCTATGTGCATGACTGAAAACGCGCACTCCACGGGCCCGACCCTCGTTACGCCGATGTCGCGCCGCTTTCGCGGTTATCTGCCGGTGGTGGTGGACGTGGAGACCGGCGGCTTCGACTGGAATCGCCACGCGCTGCTGGAAATCGCCGCGGTGCCGGTCGAGATGGACGAGAACGGACTGTTGTTTCCCGGCGAAACCA
>DATCVI010000126.1:0-6881 GCA_036566925.1 Stenotrophomonas sp. | reverse complement strand
GATGCCGATGCCGCCGCCGCCGCATTGCGAGAAAGCTGCGAGGAGATCGCATTGCCTGCGGCCCAGGCCAGCGTGCTCGGTTACCTCGACCCTTTCCTCACCGTCAGCGGATTCCGCGTTACCCCCGTGGTGGCGGTGATTGATCCGGCCTTCGTTGCCGTGCCGCAACCGGACGAAGTCGCCGAGGTGTTCGAAGTGCCGCTGGCGTTCCTGATGGACCCGGGCAACCTGCGCAGCATCGACATCGAATTTCGCGGCAGGCCGCGCCGCGTGCTCGAGTACGCCTGGCCCGGCCAGCGCATCTGGGGCGCGACCGCGGCCATCCTGCTCAACCTGCGCCGAAGACTGGAGCACATTGCATGACCGACTGGCAGACCCTGGTTGACCCGGCCACCCTTGCCACCGCGCTCGGCCACGCCGACCTGCGCATCGTTGATGCGCGGTTTGCGCCGGCAGGCGTCAACGATCCGGATTTCGGCCGCCGCGTCTACACCGAATCGCACCTGCCCGGTGCGGTCTACGCCGACCTCAACCGCGACCTCTCCAACCTGTCGCGCCCGGGGCTGGGCCGCCATCCGCTGCCATTCGAGCATGATTTCACCGCGACCCTGGGGCAGTGGGGCATTACCCCGAGCACCCAGGTGGTGGTGTACGACGCCGCCGACGGCAGCATGGCCGCCGCGCGCCTGTGGTGGTTGCTGCGCCTGCTGGGGCATCGCCGGGTGGCGGTGCTCGATGGCGGTCTCGCGGCCTGGCGCGCCGCCGGCTTGCCGGAAAGCACCCAGGCGGGTGGCTATCCGCCGGCGCCGGCTTATCCGGGTCAGTTCGATAACGCGCTGATCGCCGATGCCGATGAAATCGCCGGCCGCCACGCCGAGTCGCCGGGCTGGCTAATCGACGTGCGCGCGCCCGAGCGTTTCGCCGGCAAGGCCGAGCCGATCGACCCGGTCGCCGGGCACGTGCCAGGGGCGATCAATCGGCCGCTGGCGCTAAGCCTGGACCAGGGCCGGTTCCGGCCGCCGGCGCAATTGCGCGCCGACCTGCAGCCGCGACTGGGCGGCCGCGATCCCGGCGAGGTCGTGGTGATGTGCGGTTCCGGCGTCACCGCCTGCCACACCCTGCTGGCGATGGAAGCGGCGGGATTGTCGGGCGCGCGCGTCTATGCCGGCTCCTGGAGCGGTTGGATCAGCGACCCTTCGCGACCGGTCGCGACCGACTGAGCCGCGCTGCGGCACAATGGCGGCAGGCGGTTGGATCCGGCCGGACCGGATCAGCGTTCTCGGGGGCGGTGCGATGCGTGGGCGGACGTGGGCCTTGTTCGGCCTGTTGATGGCAGTGGCGGCATGCTCCGACGGCGCGGGAAACGCGGCGCCGGCCGGTTCGCTGGTGGGCGGCGGCCACGACGACGGCTACAGCCAGCAACTGGAGACCTGGCGGCAGGCGCGGCTCGCCGCCCTGCGCGCACCCGATGGCTGGCTCAGCTACACCGGCTCCGGACGCCTGCGTCCGGGCAGCTATCGGGTCGGCACCGCCGCCGACAGCGACATCAGCTTGTCTTCCGGACCTCCGCGGCTGGGCCTGCTCACGGTGGAGGAGGCGCAGATCCGCTTCGAGGCCGCGCGTGGGGTCGATGTGCGCCTGCGCGGCGAACCGGTGGCCAGCACCCGCCTGGTGCCCGAGGAAGCCGGACGCAAGGCCGACCGCCTGGATCTCGGCGACAGCCAGTTCTACGTCGTGCGTACCGGCGCCATCTACGGCTGGCGCTTCCGCGATCCCAAGTCGCCGGCGCGGCACAAGTTCGCCGGTATCGATCATTTCCCGGTCGATGTGCGTTGGCGCGTGCGTGCGCGCTGGATGCCCTATGCCAAGCCGCGGCCGATCACCCTGCTGACCTCGATCGGCACACCGCTGGCGGCCTCGATTCCCGGCGAAGCGGTGTTCGAGCGCGACGGCCGACAGTACCGCCTGCACCCGGTCACCCAGCCCAATGACCCACGGCTGTTCTTCATTTTTTCCGACCGCACCAGCGGCAAGGAAACCTACGGAGGTGCGCGCTACCTGTTCGTCGCCCTGCCGGCGGACGGCGACCTGGTGCTGGATTTCAATCGCGCCGAAAACCCGCCGTGCGCATTGACGCCGCATCTGGTGTGCCCGATTGCGCCCCCCAACAACCGGCTCGACCTGGCGGTCAACGCGGGCGAGAAGACTTTTATCGCCAACTGGTGAGGTCAGCGGCGCGCGGCGGCGTCGAAAGCGGCGCGAATGCGCGGCCAAGGGAACTGCGGGCCGGGGTCGAGCTTGCGCCGGACCTGCTGCGAGGGATCGTCGCTGGCCGATACCACCGAGGTGTCCAGGGCGTCGTGGCCGGCAATGCTGGCCAGCGCCGGCAGGTGCGCGCGTAACCACTGCAGCAGTGATTCCAGCGCCCGCAATTGCGCCTCGGGGTAGGGCTCTAGCATCTGCTGGTGGCGCGAATCCAGCCAGTGCGGATAACGCCCGCGGTTGACCAGCTCGATGCCCAGCGAGTGCGCGTTGTGTCCGCGCACGTGGTGGGCCACGCGCTCAAGCGCCACGTACTGTTCGATGCGGCCATCGCGATCGATGTAGTAGTGGCCACTGTTGCCGGTGCCGCTGTCGTACAGCACGCGTTCGCCGTACTCGCGCGCCGTGGCCAGGTCCGGCAATTCGGTGCAGTGGATCACCACCTGCGTGATCTGCACGAGCCCGCGCAGGGGCAGCAGGCGCTCGTAGGGCAGTGGCGCGGGGTGGATCGACGGCGGCGTGGACATGCGCGGATGCTAGCATTTGCGCATGTCCTTGAATCCCGAAAGCCCGCTCGCCCAATTGATGGCGACCTTGCCGCAGCGCGGCCGCGTCGAATGGATCGGGCTGCGCCCGGCACGCGAAACGCCGATGCAGGCGGTCCAGTCAGCGCAGGCAACCACCGGTGGCGGCTTGCTCGGCGACCGCTACCAGGGCCGTAACGGCAAGCGCGGCATTACCCTGATCCAGGCCGAGCACCTGCCGGCGATCGCCGCACTCTCCGGCCACGCGACGGTCGCCCCGGCCACCTTGCGGCGCAATCTCGTGGTGTCGGGCATTCCGTTGATCGCGTTGAAGGGCCGGCGCTTCCGCATCGGCGAGATCGAACTGGAAGGCACCGCGCCGTGCGATCCCTGTTCGCGCATGGAAACCGCGCTCGGTGCCGGGGGCTATAACGCCATGCGCGGCCACGGCGGTTTGTGCGCGCGCATCGTCCATGGCGGCACGCTGCGCCTGGGCGACGAGGTCGAAGCGCTGTGAGCCGCGGCCATTGCATTCTTTCGCACGGGTTCGAAAGCGGCCCGGACGCGACCAAGGTCGCCGCGTTGGCCGAGGTCGCGCAGCGCCTCGGCTGGAGCCACGAACGCCCCGACTACACCGATCTCGACGCCCGCCGCGAGGTCAGCCAGGTCGGTGATGTCAGTGCGCGTTGGCAGCGTCTGCGCGAGATCGCCGCGGCGGCCGCCGAACGCGGGCCGGTGGTGCTCGGCGGTTCCAGCCTGGGCGCCTATATTTCCGCGCAGGTGTCGCTGCAGGTGCCCACGCGCGGCTTGTTCCTGATGGTGCCGCCCACGCGCATGGGGCCACTGCCGGCGCTGGACGCAGCGCAAGTGCCGACGTCAGTCGTCCACGCCTGGCACGACGAATTGATTCCGGCCGCTGAAGTGATCGCCTGGGCGCAGGCGCGTTCGGCGCGCTTGCTGCTGCTCGACGACGAGCATCGATTGTCCAGGCATGTCGAGGCGGCGGCGCAGGCCTTCGAAGCCTTGCTGCGGTCGCTATGAGCACGCTCGACGGGATTACGTTACGCCCGGCACGCGCCGAAGACGCCGACGCGATCGAAGTGCTGACGTTGGTTTCCTATTTCGATGTGCCCGGCACCAGCCACCGCGAACACCAGGTGATCGAGGCACTGCGCGCCGATGGCGCGCTGTCGCTGTCGTGGGTGGCCGAGCACGACGGCTACGTGGTCGCCCACCTGGCTGCATCGCCGGTCGCGCTGTCCGATGGCGGCCGTGGCTGGCATGCGCTCGGGCCCTTGGCGGTCGGCCCCGGCCATCGCGGCCAGGGCCTGGCCAGCCACCTGTTGCGCGCGGCCATGGCGCAATTGCAGCGCGACGGTGCCGCCGGCTGCGTGGTGGCCGCCGCCCCGCGCACGCTGTTCCTCGCCGCAGGCTTCGCGCCCGAACCGGGACTGACGCTGGAAGGCCGCCCACTGCTGGCGCATGCCTTTGGCGACCGCCTGCCGCCGCTGGCCGAGGTCAGCCTGCATCCGGCCCTGGCCGGCGCGGGCTGAACGATCCGGGCCGGCGCTCGCGTTGCACTGGCAATGCCGGCCGCGATGGCCGAACATGCGCCCTCCTGCGGCCTGGTGCATCTCCGCCGCCTCCCTTCACGGCCTGCCGGCCTCGCCGGCGCCGGCCCAATCGATCCCGCCATCACGTGAAATTCTTCGCTTCCTGCGCCAAAGGCCTGGAATACCTGCTTGCCGACGAACTGCTGGCGCTGGGTGCCGCGCGCGCTACCGCCACCGTTTCCGGCGTCAATGTCGAGGGCACGCTCGCCGATGCCCAGCGTGCGGTGCTGTGGTCGCGCCTGGCCAGCCGCGTACTGTGGCCGCTGACCGAATTCGAGTGCCCGGACGAAGACGCGCTGTACGACGGCGTGGCCAAGCTGGACTGGCCCGAACACCTGTCGCCCGGCCATACCTTGTCGGTGGACGCGCACGTTTCCGGCGCCGTCATCACCCACGCGCGCTACGCCGCGCAGCGGGTCAAGGATGCGGTGGTCGATACGATGCGCCAGCACGGCCTGGAACGGCCCTCGGTCGATGTCGAACAGCCGGACCTGCGGCTGAATCTCTCGCTGCGCAAGGGCAGGGCGACGGTGTCGGTGGACCTGGGCGGCGGCTCGCTGCATCGCCGTGGCTGGCGCCTGGCGCAGAACGAGGCGCCGTTGAAGGAAAACCTGGCCGCCGCAGTACTGCTGCGCGGCGGCTGGCCGAAGGGGTATCACGAGGGCGGTGGGCTGCTCGACCCGATGTGTGGCAGCGGCACCTTGCTGATCGAAGGCGCGCTGATGGCGGCCGACGTGGCGCCGGGCCTGCAACGCCACGGCCAGGCGGTACCGAGTCGCTGGCGCGGCTTCGATCGCGGCGTATGGGAAGTGCTGGTCAACGAAGCGCGTGGACGCGAGCGCATCGGCCGCGCCGGCCTGCGCCAGGTTTTCCACGGCAGCGACCTCGACCCACGCGCGATCGCCAATGCGCGCGAGAACGCCCAGGTGGCCGGTGTCAGCGCGGCGCTGCACCTGGAAGTGCGCGACATCGCCAGCCTGCCCGCACCGCCGCAGGCAACAGGCCTGGCGGTATGCAATCCGCCCTATGACGAACGACTGGCGGCCGACGCCGCGCTGTACCGTGGGCTGGGTGATGCCCTGCGCCGGGCAGTACCGGCCTGGCGCGCGAGCCTGCTGTGCGGTGATGTCGAACTGGCCCAGGCCACCGGCTTGCGCGCGGCCAAGCGTTACCAGTTGTTCAACGGCGCCATCGAATGCGCCTTGATCGTCTGCGACCCCATCGCCCCGCCGCAGCGCGAAGTGCCGGCCGAAACGCGCGTGCTGAGCGATGGCGCGCAGATGGTCGCCAACCGCCTGCGCAAGAACCTGCAGAAGTTCAAGAAGTGGCGTGCGCGCGAGCAGGTCGAGTGTTTCCGCGCCTACGACGCCGACCTGCCGGAATACGCCGCCGCCATCGACGTCTACCAGGAAGCCGATGGCACCCGGCGCACCTTCCTGCACGTGCAGGAATACGCCGCACCGGCCACCATTCCCGAAGCCGACGTGCGCCGCCGGCGCAACGAACTGCTGGCCGCCGCGCGCGACGTGTTCCAGGTGCCGGCCGAGCAGGTCGCGCTGAAGTCGCGCGAGCGCGGCAAGGGCGGAAGCAAATACGGCCGTTTCGAGCAGCGCGGCGAGTTCATCCACGTGCGCGAACACAACGCACTGCTGGAAGTGAACCTGTTCGACTACCTCGACACCGGGCTGTTCCTGGATCACCGTCCGTTGCGTGGCCAGATCGCCGCGCAAGTGCGCGGACGCCGTTTCCTCAACCTGTTCTGCTACACCGGCGTGGCCACCGTGGAAGCCGCCGTGGCCGGTGCGGCCTCGACGACGAGCGTGGACCTTTCCGGCACCTACCTGGAATGGTGCGCACGCAACCTGGCGCTAAACAACCAGGCCGGCGCCCGCCACTCGCTGGTGCAGGCCGACGCGATGGCCTGGCTCGAAGCCGAGCGCAGCCTGTACGACGTGATCTTCTGCGACCCGCCGACCTTCTCAAACTCCGCCCGCGCCGACGACTTCGACATCCAGCGCGAGCACGTGCGCCTGCTGCGCGCGGCAATGGCGCGGCTGGCACAGGGTGGGGTGCTGTACTTCTCCAACAACTTCCGCCGTTTCAAGCTGGATGAAGAGGCGATTGGTGAGTTTGCCGATTGCGAGGAGATCACGGCGCGGACGTTTGACCCGGATTTCGAGCGGAATGCGCGGATTCACCGGGCTTGGCGGTTGACGCATTCCTGAGGTGAATGCCGAGCCGATGGGCTAGAGCCGCCTAATGGGCGGCAGGCTAGCCGTGATCAAAGCGTGAGTCGATACCGGTCCTTTCAAGCCTATCGAGAAGGGCAAAACCGGCGAGCTGCCCTGTCGATGATTGAGGCGCACGCGGCGTTGTCGGCCACACATAGTGCTGCCGCTTGGAATCTGTCTTGTGCGTCGGTCAGCACGTAGTACACGCGAACATTTTCGCTGCGATCACCGGGAGTGGCATGCACGGCCGG
>DATCVI010000125.1:0-1821 GCA_036566925.1 Stenotrophomonas sp. | reverse complement strand
CCCGGCCGACGCCATCGCCGATGAAATGCCGCGCTGCGCAATGCGCGCAACCGAGGTCGACGCGGCAATGCCGGCCGCCCATCTGGGCGACCTGCTGTCCACCATGGCCGAGCAACCGGCAGGTGCGCTGCGGCCGACGCCGCCAGACTTGCAGTTGGAAGTCGAGATCGCCGCAGGCGAACGCCTCGATAGCCCGACCCTGCGCCGCATCAGCGAACCTGCGCCTCTCACCTGTCCCGCGTGCGGCGGCGTGATGTCGGTCATGCACGAGGCGCCGCCGCTGCGCTTCCGCTGCCAGGTGGGCCATGCGATGACCGCAGAGGTGATGGCCAAGGAGCAGGAAGACGCAGTGGACGAAGCCATGCGCGTCGCTCTGCGGGTGATCGAGGAACGCGCGACGCTGGTGGAGCGGATGGCCAGGGAAGCAGTGTCTTCAGGGAGGCCCCACAGCGCCGAGACCTATGAGGACCGCTCGCGCGAATACCGCCATTTCGCCAATGTCCTGCGGAGCGCGGTCATGGCATCGATGGGCGTAGACACGCACCACGCGCCACCGGCCGCAGGAGACGCGTGATCGGACCGGTGACCCCTGGTGGCGGAGGCCGCCTCAGCCGTTCGGCCAGCGCCGGGTCGTGCGCTGGAAGAACAAGGCATTGGGCACCTGCAACGTACTGCCGGCATGCGGCTCGCGCAGGTCCTGCAGGGTGGTGTAAATGAAATTGATATCGACGACGCGGCCACAGATGCCCGGCTTGTCGGCGCTGTCGATGATCTCGACCTGGTCGTGAAGGCGGAACGGACGGGTGGCAAAGATCAGGAACGAGCAGAAGATGTTGGATAGCACGCTCCAGGCGGCAAAGAACGCCACCGCGCCCACCGCGGCGAAGCCGGTGAGCGTGGTCCACAGCACCTGGCCGGAGACGCCCAGGCGTTCAAGCACCAGCAGGAGCGTGCCGGCGTAGATCAGCACGGCCAATACCCGGCGCACGCCGACCACCAACTCGGGGGTTTCGTAACGGCGCGCGACCCGCCGCAGGACCCAGCTCGACAGCCGCACCAGCAGCCAGCCGATCGCCAGGATTGCCAGCACTTCAACGACCGGCACGACGATACCGAGCCAGTCGATGAACCAGGTGGGTGGCGAATGCGCCTGCACGTTACAGCGTCACCGCGCCACCGGAGATGGTCAGCAATGCGCCCGAGGTGAAGCTGGCCCGCTCCGAGGCGAGCATGACGTAGGCGCTGGCCAGTTCGACCGGTTGCCCGGGGCGCCCAAACGGCGTTTGCGAACCGAAGTTCTCGACTTCCTTCTCATCCATGCCAGCCGGAATGAACGGCGTCCAGATCGGCCCGGGCAGCACGGCATTGACGCGGATGCCCTTCTCCGCCAGCAGCCCGGCCAGGCCAATGGTGAGGTTCGCGACCGCGCCCTTGGTGGTGGAGTACGGCAGGATATTGGGCGTAGGCTTCTTGGAATTGACCGAAGCGGTATTGATGATCGCGCCGCCATCTGTCATCAACGGCACGCACAGCCGGACCAGGTTGAAGACCGCGTGGACGTTGGTATCGAAGGTCTTGCGCCACTCCTCCAGGGTGATCTCATCAAAGCTGTGGAAGTAACGCTGGTAGGCGGCGTTGTTGACCAGGATATCCAGGCCGCCGAGCTGCGCGCTGACGTTGTCCACCAGCGCCTTGGCCTGGTGCGGGTCGCTGATGTCGCAAGCCACCAGTACGGCCTTGCGCCCGGCCTGCTCGATCAGCCCGCCGATGCGGCGGGCGTCGTCCTCCTCGGTCGGCAGGAACGCGATGGCGACATCTGCA
>DATCVI010000124.1:0-10387 GCA_036566925.1 Stenotrophomonas sp. | reverse complement strand
CCGCGCCGGCCCTGCCCGCGCAGCCGGCGACACCGGCCCGCCCCACGCGCATCGCCGCGCCGGTATCGCTGGCACGCACGCTCGACAGCCCCGGCAATCCGCTTGACCCGGCACTGCGCGAAGATCTCGAAGCGCAAACCGGTAGCTCACTGGCGCATGTGCGTGTCCACCACGACACCGCTGCCGCGCAGTCCGCGCGCGCGCTCGATGCACAGGCCTACAGCGTCGGCCCGCATATCGCTTTCGACCAGGGTCGCTACGCCCCAAGCCAGGCCGAGGGCCGGCGCCTGATCGCGCACGAACTGGCGCACGTGGCCCAGGACCGCGGCGCTGCGCCAGTACTGCGGCGCAAGCCCAATGCCGGCAAGACCGCTGTGCCGAAGGCGCCGGAGCCCGCCGCCGACAAGAAGAAGGCCGACGATCCCGATTGGACGCGGCTGCAGATCCACAGCACAGGCATGGATGCGGCGGCGGCCTACATGGGCGCCAACCACCTCAACTTCCGCGGCGAAGAACTGCGCAAGATGGTGTTCGTCGGCCTGCACCCGAAGTTCCTCAAGGTCTACGACGACAGCGGCAAGCCGGTCGGCGGCAAGTTGCCCTTCAAGGACATCAAGGGGCTCAAGTTCACCCCCGGCATCTACGTGCACTACGGCAGCGCGATGCGCGCGGTGACCGTGGACCGCAGCGGCAAGAGCATCGACATCGAGCCCAGCGCCAGCCCGGTGGTCTCGCGCGATCTCAGTGCGGAGGAAAAGAAGCAGGCCGCCGAAGAGGCCAAGAAGGCCGGCACCGGCGCGGTGGCGCCCAAGACCCTGCCGATCATGGACCTGACCGCGATCCTGCAGGACGCCGGCGCGTTCCGGCAGCGAGTCAACGCGACCCCGAATCCGCTGGTGATCTACTTCGTGCCGACCTACGAGAACAGCGGTGGCGGCAGCAAGCAAGGCAATGGCGGCGCCGGCCTGTATGCCAGCCCGGTCGAAGGCCGCGGCGACGGCCAGCCAGCGAACGCGCCACCGTGGCCGGTGAGCGTGACCGGGCCCAAGCTCGTCCCGGTCGATGCCAACCCGACTTACTCGGCCACCATCGACTGGGGCGCCAACGGCAACAACAACACCGCTTTGCAGGCGATCTCGCAGATCGGCGAAACCATCCATTACCGCTGGGAGTCGTTCGACGTCACCCAGTACGCCGAGCAGCAGGCCAACAAGGACAAGGCCAAGCAGAAGGGCGAGAAGGTCGACGACAGCGGCCCCAGCTATGAGGAAAGGCTCGCACAACTGCAACACGCCAAGAAAGGCGCCGGCAAGGACGTTACCGGCATGGGCGGGGCCAACCACGAGTTCAATCGCGCCTTCAGCGACTGGCGCAAGGACAACGCTCGCGCCGCCCACGGCACCCTGAACCCGCAAGGCGACACGGTCGGCGAGCGCATGTCCAATGCCGCCGCCAACCGGCTGGCACTGGAGTTGGCGCCGGTATCGCTGTTGACCACGGCCATCGGCGCGGCACTGAGCTGGGTGGCCGAGCTGTTCGCCGGCCCGCGCACGCAGCAGGAGATCCCTTTCACCAAGAAAGGCATCTACCTGGTACGCGCGATCACCACGCCGGCGATCAACGAGGACCGCCAAGGCAAGCAGATCATCCGCCCGCCTTCGGTGGCGGCCAAGATCACCGAAGTGGCGCCGATGGAAAAGGCGGTGGACGAAGCGCTGGACGAACCCAGCGCGCAGCTGGCCGAACTGGAAGCGCAGATCAAGCTGGCCGACGCGGCTGGCGAGGTCGCCAAGGGCAAGTACCTGCGCGAGTTGCTGGCGCAGGCGCGGTTGCGCTTCGAAGGCTCGGCGCTGGATGTATTGCGCAAGAGCGAGGCCGAGAAACAGAAAGAACTGGACGACTTCAAGAAGGAGGCGCCCAACCTGTCGGACTACGGCCGCGAGCGCGATCTGGAACTGGTACAGGACCAGATCAAGCGCTACCAGCGCCATGAGGCCGAACGCACCGCGGGCGCCACCGACCTGCAGCCGATGCGCCGGGTGAACGCCACGCTCATCTCCGAGGTCACCGGCGAGCAGTACCCGATGCTGCTCTCGGCTGGGCCGATGGCCAAGAACGGCGACCGCCATCGCTGGCTGGTCAGCGATGTCACCAATCGCGATGGCGACGCGTATATCGGCATGGGCGGCACGCCCAGCGAAGCATTGCGCTCGGCCCTGACCAAGTTCGGCGGCCACGCGTCCTACGGCCGCGGCAAGATCGGGGTGCGTACCGGCAACCTCGGCCTGGAATCAGGCGCGCCGGAAACCATGTACGTGGAAAGCGCGCCGGCCAACTGGGCGCTGGCCGAGAAGCGGCTGGACGACCTGGTGATGACGCTGGCCGCGGTCGGGTTGTTCGTGGCCTCGGCCGGCACCGCCGGTGCGGTGATCGGTGCTGGCGTGGCCGCGGCGCGGCTGATCCAGCGCTGGCAGGCCGGGCGCCTGTACCTGGATGCGCAGACCGTGAGCGATGTGCTCGGCGTACTCGGCGGCGTCGGTGCCATGGGGCAGTTGGGCGCCGGGCTGCGGGTGCAGAAGTTCGAGAAGGTCTTCGCCATTGTCCAGGACGGCAAGTTCACCCAGGCGCAGATCACCGCTGCCACCGATGCCCTGAAGGCCGCCGAGCGCATCGCCAAGGGCGTGGAAATCGCCAACGAAGCACTGAACTACGGCGGCCTGATCTGGGGCAACCTGAGCTTCCTCGACCAGATGGTCGACATCGCCGCCCAGGAAAGCAGCGGCGCGATGACCCATGCCGCCGCGCGCCGCGCGCGGGCGCAGGCGATCGGCTCGGCGGTGCAGAACAACGGCATGTTCATCGCCGGCAACGTGATGAAGGCCAAGCAGGCGGCCAAGGACGCGCAGGGCCCGGCGAAACCGGAAGCCAAGGGCGCGGGCGCCAAGGAAAGCCTGCCCGCCGAACGCATGCCGGCGCCGGGCGAAGCTACCGCCAAGAGTCCGCTGGAACGCGCGCCTGCTGAACCGCAAGTGGGCGAGCCGCCGGCGATCAAGGAAAAATCCAGCAGCGCCGACGACGAAGCGCGCGCCAAGGCCGACAAGGAAGCGGCCGCGCATCCCGAACAAGCCGGACCCGGCACCGCACCGGCGGCAGAGCGCCGCGCCACGCTGGAGGAGATGGCGCGCGAGTTGCCGCCGGAAATGCGCAAGCTCGCCAGCATCGACGACACGCTCGAAGGCAACGACGTCCGCGTCGACTACGACTTCAACGAAAAGACCGGGCTGATCACCGAGATCCGCATCCGCTGCAGCCCGGATGCACGTCCGGAATCGGTCGGCATGCACGCCGATACCGTGCGCGCAATGCAGAAGTACCAGGGCTTTTCCGGCCGGGTGAAGCTGGCCATCGCCGACATCGCGCGGCTGATCGGCATCGATGCGATCAAGCCCGAACACCGCGCCTCGTACGAAGCCAGCCTGGAAGTGCAGAAGCTGCCCAAGGCGATCAAGCAGCAGATGGAGCACATGCGCACGCTCGGCCCGGAAGCCGCGGCGCAGGCGATGGCCGAACTGGAAAGCCTGCAGGTGCAGCTCGACCAGCACCTGCGCACGCTCGACCTCGGCACCGAGTTCGCCGGTGATGGCGCCGGCTTCGTCGCCGCCAAGGGCCTGTCCAAGGCCAAGCAGCGCCAATACGCGGAACTCGAGACCAAGCTGCGCGGCCAGGAGGTCGGCAGCAAGCGGCACAAGGCGATCCGTCGCGAAATGTACGAGCTGATCGGCGGCGACCTGCCCTACGACAGCTGGTCCAATGTCTATGACGCCAACGTCGATCGCGCCAACAAGGCCAACATCATCGTCGCCGCCGAGCATGAGCGCATCGGCATGGGCAAGACCGAGCAGACGGTCAAGACCGGCAAGGACGAGGTGCGCCGGCTCGACATCGCCGACGTCAAGAAGAAGATCGGGATCGAGGTCAAGGCGTACGAGACCGGCACGATCTACGCCACCGAAGACATCGTCTCGGAAGTGATGCGCGACGCCAAGCTGGTCAAGCGCGGCTGGAAGATCAAGTGGATGCTGATCGACACCGAGCCCAGCGGACCCTTGCTCAAGCTGCTTCTGGACAATGGCATCCTGGTCGAGCGGCGCACCTCCGACGGCAAGGGCAACAGCACCTTCGTCAGCCGCAACCTGCCTAAACGATGACCCCTTATTCCCTTCCGGAGCATGCCGACATGGCCGACCCCTTCCACGCCTTCAAATTCCATTCGCGCGAGGACTTCCAGATCTGGCTGGCGAGCGATGTCGAAGTGCGCGATGAGCTCTATTCGATGATGCGCGCCGATCCCGGCCGCGACCTCGCCTCGCTGGATGCGGTCGAAGCGTTCCTGCTCGAACGTTTCGCCAGCCCCGATGTGGCGCTGGCGCTGGAGCACCGCGCCGTGCTCGACGCGGTCGCGCGCCACATTGGCCTGGTGATGGTGCTGGCGCTGGGCGAGGCGTCGTGGGACATCGACCTGGACGATCCGGACAACGTCTATTACCGCCTGCCGATCGTGCGCATGGAAGACGGCTCGGAAGAGTGCCCGCTGAGCATGGCCACCGCCGCCCTGGACCGCCGCCAACCCGGCTACCTGCGCGGCGTGGCCGAGAGCTACGAAGAGTGAGATCGACATGAGCGGCTATACGCGCACGCCCAAGCTGGTGAAAGGTGGACTGGCCCTGCTGGACCCGCTGGCCGGCAATGTGCTGCGCATCGTCGCGCTGCAGTACAACCCCGAAACCCTCACCCGCACCCTGCAGGTGCGCGGCGTCGGCGCCGACCAGGGCGACCGCAGCGAAGCACTGCGACTGAAAGGCCCGGCGGTGGAGACGATCAAGCTGGAAGCGGAAATCGACGCCACCGATGCACTGGAGAGCGGGCGCGGTCCCAACGTGCTGCTCGGCCTGCATCCGCAACTGGCTGCGCTCGAAGCGCTGGTGCAGCCCACCAGTGCGGAGTTGCGCAGCGCCGACGCGGTCGCCTCCACCGGCTCGCTGGAGATTGCGCCGGCGATGGCGCCGCTGGCGGTGTTCGTGTTCGGCCCGCAGCGGATCGTGCCGGTGCGGGTGACCGAGCTGAGCATCACCGAGGAAGCCTTCGACACCCAGCTCAACCCGATCCGCGCCAAGGTCACGCTCGGCCTGCGCGTGCTCAACATCGACGACCTCGGCTTCGACAGCCGCGGCGGCGGCCTGTTCATGGGTTACCTGCAGGCACGCGAACGGCTGGCCGCGCAGGCCGGCCAGGGCGACTTCCGCGCGCTCGGCATTTCCGGGATTCATTGAGGAGCTCGCCATGGCCAACTACGACTTCCCCCCGACCAGCCGTTACCACAACCTGGCACTGACCACGCTGACGTTGCCCGACGGCACTGTCGTACCGTACCTGCAGCGCCGCTTCCTGCCGGCGCTGGAAGGCTTTACCGTGCTGCGCGAACACGCGGTGGTCGAAGGCGAACGGCCCGACCATGTTGCCGCGCGCGAGCTCGGCGATGCCGAGGCGTTCTGGCGCCTGTGCGACGCCAACGGCGTGATGCACCCGGACGAACTCACCGATGAAGTCGGCGAGATCGTGCGCATCACCCTGCCCGACGGCGTGCCGCCGCCGGCGCGGGAGTAAGCCATGCTGCAGGGCGTCCACCTGACGTTGATGATCGGACCGGCGGTGCCGGTGCCGGCGCCGCGCGCGGTGGTCGAAGCCCTGCAGAGCGTGGAGGTGACCAGCGGCCGCGACCGCGCCGGCTTCCAGCTGACCTTCGCGGTCGGCAAGAACTCCTCGCTGTTGACCACGCTGCTGCCGGCCGGCTACTTCGATCCGCTGCTGACGCGGGTGATCGTGATGGTCACCCTCGGCGGCATGCCGCACGTATTGATGGACGGCATGGTGACGCGGCAGGACCTGGCGCCGAGCAACGACCCGGGCCAGTCGACCCTGACCATTACCGGCGACGACCTCAGCGCGGCGATGGACCTGATCGAACTGGCCCTGCCCTACCCCAACATGTCCGATACCGTGCAGGCCTATGCGGTGCTGGCCAAGTACGCCGCGCTCGGCGTGGTGCCGGTGGTGATCCCGGGTTTCATCCCGACCCAGCCGATCATGACCGAGCGCATCGAGTCGCAGAACGGCACCGACCTCACCCATTTGCGCCGCATTGCCGCCGACAACGGCTTCGTCTTCTACGTCGAGCCGGGCCCGTTGCCGGGCCAGAGCATTGCCTACCTCGGGCCGGACATCCGCCTGCCGGTGCCGCAGCCGGCGCTCAACGTGAACATGGATGCGCACACCAATGTCGAGTCGCTGAGCTTCTCGCTCGATGGCCTGGCCAAGGAGAACATGTTGGTCACCGTCTACGACCCCGCCACCGGGCGGGTGCCGATCCCGTTGCCGATCCCGGCGGTCAGCATCTTCCAACCGCCGCTGGGTGCGCGCCCGATCGCGCCGCTGCGCCTGGCGATGTTCCGCGAGGCCGGCGGCGAGGACACCCTGTCCACCGCCAAGAAAGTGCTCGGCCGCCTGCTCAAGGGCTCGACCAACGCCATTACCGCGACCGGTTCGCTCGATGTGCTGCGCTACGGCCACGTCCTGCGCTCGCGGATGATGGTCGGCGTGCGCGGCGCCAGCATGGCCTACGACGGCCTGTACTACGTCGATAGCGTCACCCACAAACTCAAGCGCGGCGAATACAAGCAGAGTTTCCAGCTCAGCCGCGACGGCCTGATCTCGCTGACCCCGAAGGTGCCGGTATGAGCCAGTCGCAACGCAACGGACAGTTCCCCGGCATCTACCGCGGCACCGTCACCAGCAACGCCGATCCTTACTTTCGCGGCCGCCTGCTGTTGTCCATCGCCGATGTCGCCTCGTTCGTGCCCACCACCTGGGCCGAACCCTGCACGCCGTTGTCCGGCCCGCCCGGCCCGGGCATGGGCATCTACGCGGTGCCGCCGCCGGGCACCGGGGTGTGGGTGATGTTCGAGCATGGCAATGCCAACAAGCCGGTGTGGCTGGGCTGCCGCTTCGACCTGCCCAGCGATGCGCCGGCGATGGCCAAGCTCGGCAACCCGGCCGATCCCAACATCGTCATCCAGACGCTGCTGCAGAACATGGTGATGGTCAGCGACATGCCGCCGACCCCGCTCACCGGCGGCATCGTGCTCAAGAGCACCACCGGCGCGATGTTGGTGGTCAACGACAGCGGCATCTACATCGACAACGGCAAGGGCGCGTCGATCTATCTCGTCGGCCCGGCGATCACCTTCAACAAAGTCGCGATGACCATCACCTAGCCCCCCTTCACACGAGATGCCGCCATGCCTGGTTTCCTGCTCCATGCCAATGCCGCCATGACCTGCCAGCACGCCGCCGGCCAGGCCAAGATCGTGCCCGGCCAGGCCCGGGTGCTGGTCAGCGGCCAACCGGTGGCGGTGATGCCGCCGGGCGCGCCGACCATTGCCGTGCTCGGGTGCCCGTTCACCGTGCCGCCGAGCAAACCGCAGCCGTGCGTGACCGTGCGTTGGTCGATGCCAAGTACGCGGGTCAAGGTGATGGGCCTGCCGGTGATGCTGGCCCCAGCGCCGGGGCCGGGGCCAGGCATCTGCCAGAGCGCCGAACAGATTCCGCAGGGCGCGCCGATCGTCGGCGCGATGCAGGCGCGCGTCAGCGCGCTGTGACCGCCAGGAGCACGCACATGCATCTCGACTTCCCCTTCCACGTCGACGGCCGCGGCCGCAGCGCCGAGGTCGGCCTCGATGGCCACGTGCGCGACCTGATCGAGCAACTGGTGTTCACCCAGGCCGGCGAGCGCGTCAATCGCCCGGACTTCGGCAGCGGCCTTTTGCAGTTGGTTTTCGCCGGCAACAGTCCGGAACTGGCGGCCACGGTCCAGTTCACCTTGCAGGCGGCGTTGCAGCGCTGGCTGCAGGAAGTGGTGGAACTGCGCGCCTTGCAGGTCAGCGCCGACGACGCGGCGTTGCGCGTGCACGTGGCCTACCGCGTGCTGCGCACCGGCGAAGAAGCCGTCGCCGATTTCGAACACGACCTCTAGGGCCGCGACCAGGAGCCATGCCATGCGCCTTTCCTGCCTCACCGACCCACGCCGCCAGGCCGTCCGCGCCTTCCAGGGACGGGTCGGGCTGGATTTCGTCGAAGTCTCCGACGACCAGCTATCGCTCTACGTCACCTTCCTCGGCAAACTGCCGCCGGAACTGCGCGCCGATGGCCCCGGCCTGGTGCACTACTTGCGGCTGGAGGGCGGCCGCGGCCACTGTGCACCCGCCATCGTCGACATCGACCCGCATATTGGCGAAGGCGATGACCGCGACGATTGGTTGATCGTGCGGCTGGACCGGCGCGGCGACCACGGCACCTATCGGCTGCACCTGCAAGGCGTGGCCGGCCTCGACCCGATGTACGCCAGCGTCGCGTTCTCGTTCAAGGTCGGCTGTCCGGCCGACCTCGACTGCGCCAGCGTGCCCGCCTGCGTCGAGCCCGCGCCGGCCGAGCCCTCGCTGCCCTACCTGGTCAAGGACTACTTCAGCTTCAAGCGCCTGATCGAGGATCGCCTGGCGCTGATCTCGCCGGCCTGGCAGCCGCGCTACGTGCCCGACCTCGGCGTCACCCTGGTGGAGCTGCTGGCCTACGCCGGCGACTACCTCAGTTACTACCAGGATGCGGTCGCCACCGAGGCCTACCTTGGCACTGCGCGCCAGCGCATTTCGGTGCGCCGCCACGCCCGCCTGGTCGACTATCGCCTGCACGAAGGCTGCAACGCCCGCGCCTGGGTCGCGCTGGAAACGGACAGCGACCTCGACCTGGACGCCGCCGCCCTGGCCTTCCTCAGCGGTATCGCCGCCGATGCGCCGCTGCCGACCGTGCTGGACGACGAGCGCATGGCGACGCTGGTGGCGCCGGCGCTGGCGGTGTTCGAGCCGGTGGCCGAGGGCGCGCTGCGGCTGCGTGCCGCGCATAACCGCATCGGCTTCTACGATTGGGGCCGCGACGACTGTTGCCTGCCGCGCGGCGCTACCACTGCGGTGCTGCGCGATGCGTGGGCCGGTAATGAGGGCGAGGCCCGCGCGCTCGCCCTGCAGCCGGGCGACGTACTGATCCTGCGCGAAGTGATCGGCGCACGCAGCGGCATCGCCGCCGACGCCGATCCGCAGCGCATCTGGCCGGTGCGGCTGGTGCGCGTGACGGCGACGGAGGACGGCTTGTTCACCGGCAGCGCCAATGATCCGCGGCCGACACCGCTGCTGGAAATCCAGTGGCATGCCGACGACGCCCTGCCGTTCCCGCTATGCCTGTCCGCGCTGGGCCCGGCGCCGGGTTGCGTGCGCTTGCGCGATGTATCGATGGCTTTCGCCAATGTCGTGCTGGTGGACCACGGCCGCAGCACCGGGCCCGAGGATTTGGGCACGGTGCCCGAAGCGACGGTACCGCCCGACTGCGAATGCGAAGGCCAGCCGGCGCAAGCGCAGGCCGTCGCCGCGCGGGTGAACTGGCGCCTGGCGCAATCGCCTCTCACCCATCGCCATGCCGCGCCGGTCGCCGCCACTGCCGCCAGCGCCTGCATCGATGCCGATCCGCGCGATGCATTGCCGGCATTGCGCGTGATCGATAGCGATGCGGCCAGCTGGGCGCCGACGTTCGACCTGCTCGGCAGCCACGGCGATGACCGCCACGTGGTCGCCGAGATCGACAACGACGGCCGCGCCCGCCTGCGCTTTGGCGACGGGCGCCTGGGCCAGCGCCCGTGCGCCGGCGGGGCAATGCAGGCGCGTTATCGCGTCGGCAACGGCAGCGCCGGCAATGTCGGCGCCGGCAGCATCAACCGCCTGCATGTGCGGGGGCAGCGCTTGAGTGGCATCGACCTGCGCCTGGGCAATCCGTTGCCGGCGCGCGGCGGCATCGATCCCGAGCCGCTGGCGCAGGCGCGGCTACTGGCGCCGTCGGCATTCCGCACCGATCTGCAGCGCGCCATCGTCGCCGATGACTACGCCCGCATCGCCGAGCGCGACCGCCGCCTGCAACGCGCCGCCGCCGAGCTGGTCTGGACCGGCAGCTGGTACGAGGCTGACGTCGCGCTCGATCCGCGCGGTCAAGTGCCGGCGGACGCCGCGCTGCTGTCGCAAGTGCAGGCCGCGCTCGAACGGGTGCGGCGCATGGGCCACGACCTGCACGTGGAGACCGCCATCTACGTGCCGCTGGACCTCGAAATGCAGGTCTGCGCGTTGCCTGGCCATGAGCGCGGCGCGATCAAGGCCGCCCTGCTGGATCGTTTCAGCGGCGGCTGCCGTCGCGACGGCCAGCCCGGTTATTTCCATCCCGACCGCCTGCAGTTCGG
>DATCVI010000123.1:0-6052 GCA_036566925.1 Stenotrophomonas sp. | reverse complement strand
TGACCTATGCCGGGAATTTGAACACCCTGGCGTCGCTGGAGGCTGACCCCAACCATGTCTTCGTACGCGGCGACATCGGCGATCGTGCCCTGGTCTCGCGCCTGCTCGCTGAGCACCAGCCCGACGCGGTGCTGAACTTCGCCGCCGAGAGCCACGTGGATCGTTCCATCGATGGGCCGGCTGCCTTCGTCCAGACCAACGTGGTCGGCACGCTGGGGCTGCTGGAAGCCACGCGCGATTACTGGAAGGCGCTGCCGGAAGGCAGCCGCGAAGCCTTCCGCTTCCTCCACGTATCCACCGACGAGGTCTACGGGACCCTCGGCGAGACCGGCAAGTTCACTGAAACCACGGCGTATGCCCCCAATTCCCCGTACTCGGCATCGAAGGCCGCTTCGGACCATCTGGTCCGCGCCTTCCACCACACCTACGGGCTGCCGGTGCTCACCACCAACTGTTCGAACAACTACGGCCCGTACCATTTCCCGGAAAAGCTGATCCCGCTGGTGATTGCCAAGGCGCTGGCCGGCGAGCCGCTGCCGGTCTATGGCGACGGCAAGCAGGTGCGCGACTGGCTGTTCGTCAGCGACCACTGCGAGGCGATCCGCACCGTGCTGGCCAAGGGCCGGGTGGGCGAGACCTACAACGTTGGTGGCAATGCCGAGCGCCAGAACATTGAAGTAGTGCGCGCAATCTGCGCCCTGCTGGACGAACGCCGCCCGCGCGCAGACGGGCAGTCGCGCACGACCCAGATCACTTATGTCGCCGACCGTCCCGGCCACGACCGCCGCTACGCGATCGATGCCTCCAAGCTGAAGGACGAGCTAGGTTGGGAGCCGCAGCACACCTTCGAGCAAGGCATCGCCTTCACTGTGGACTGGTACCTGAGCAATCAGGATTGGGTCCAGGGCGTACTCGACGGCAGTTACCGCCTCGAACGTATCGGCACTGCCGCCTGATCACGGAGCGATCGATATGAGCAAGCGCAAAGGCATCATTCTTGCCGGCGGTTCCGGCACCCGGCTGTATCCGATCACCAAAGGCGTCAGCAAGCAGCTGCTGCCGGTGTACGACAAGCCAATGATCTATTACCCGCTCAGCGTGCTGATGCTGGCGGGTATCCGCGACGTGATGATCATCAACACGCCGCACGAGCAGATGCTGTTCCAGAATCTGCTGGGTGATGGCTCGCAGTGGGGCATGAACATCCAGTACGCGGTGCAGCCGAGCCCGGATGGACTGGCCCAGGCCTACCTGATCGGCCGCGATTTCGTTGCCGGCCAGCCGAGCTGTCTGGTGCTGGGCGACAACATCTTCCACGGCCATGGCCTAACCGAGACGCTGCGTCGGGCCGACGCACGCGAGGACGGCGCTACGGTGTTCGGCTATTGGGTGAACGATCCGGAGCGCTACGGCGTGGCCGAGTTCGACGCCGATGGCAAGGTGGTCGGCCTGGAAGAGAAGCCAATGCAGCCGCGTTCGCACTACGCCGTCACCGGCCTGTACTTCTACGATGGCCGTGCCAGCGACTACGCCGCCGCGCTGAAGCCTTCGCCACGTGGCGAGCTGGAGATCACCGATCTCAACCGCTGCTACCTCGATGATGGCTCGCTGCACCTCGAAGCGCTCGGCCGCGGTTATGCCTGGCTGGATACCGGTACCCACCAGTCGTTGCATGAGGCGGCGAACTTCATCGAGACCATCCAGGCGCGCCAAGGCCTGCAGGTTTGCTGCCCCGAGGAGATCGCTTTTGGCAGCGGCTGGATAGACGCCGAGCAGTTGGAGCGCCTGGCGGCCCCCTTGAACAAGAATGCCTACGGCAAGTACCTGCACGACATGGCTCGGCGAGGAAAGATGTTTTGAAAGTGATCGATACTGCATTGCCGGGTTGCAAGGTGATCGAGCCCGTCGTCCACGGCGACGAGCGTGGCTACTTCTTCGAAGGCTGGAATGCCGAGCGCTACACGCAGCATGGGCTGGGCATGCGCTTCGTGCAGAGCAACGTGTCGTGCTCCAGCAAGGGCGTGCTGCGTGGCCTGCATTACCAGTGGCCGCGTCCGCAGGGCAAGCTGGTCAGCGTGCTGGAGGGCGAGGTCTACGACGTGGCGGTGGATATCCGCCAAGGCTCGCCGACTTTTGGACGTTGGGCGGCCGTGATGTTGAGCGGTGAGAACCGCCGACAATTTTGGATCCCCGAGGGCTTCGCCCACGGCTTCGCGGTACTGTCCGATCGCGCCGTCTTCAGCTATCTGTGCACCGAGGTATACGTGAGGGAAGCGGATGCAGCCGTGCGATGGGATGACGCTGCCATAGCCGTCGATTGGCCGATAAACGCCCCAATCCTGTCGGCCAAGGACCAGGCGGCACCTTTCCTGGAAGAGATCGCGGTGGAACGCCTGCCGGTCTACGCGCAATGAAGCTGCTGGTTTTCGGCGCGAATGGTCAAGTCGGCCAGGAGCTGCTACGTGCGCTCGCGCCGCTGGGCCAGGTCTTCGCCACCACCCGAACCGGGCAGCTACCCGATGGCAACGCCTGCGAGACCGCCAACTTCGACCGGCCGCAGGAACTGACGGCACTGCTTGACCGTGTGCAGCCGGATGCGGTGGTGAACGCGGCGGCCTACACGGCCGTTGACCGTGCCGAACAGGAACGTGTGCAGGCGTTCCGCGCCAACGCAGAATCTCCTGGCGTCATCGCGCGCTGGTGTGCCTGCCACGGAGTGACGATGGTGCATTACTCCACCGATTACGTTTTCGATGGCAAAGGCACGCAGCCGTATCGGGTCGATGCTGCGACAGCGCCGCTTGGCGTCTACGGCCAAAGCAAACTGGCCGGAGAGCAAGCGGTCCGCGACGCCGGAGGGCATTACTTCATCTTCCGCACTGCCTGGGTGTATGCCGCGCACGGCCACAATTTCCTGCGCACGATGCTGCGGCTCGGCGCCGAGCGCGACGAATTGAAGGTGGTAGGTGACCAGGTCGGCACGCCGACGCCGGCCGCCCTGATCGCCGATATCACCGCCGAGGTATTGCGTAACGACGACGGCAAGCGCAGCGGCACTTGGCATCTGACGGCGGACGGCGGAACGACCTGGCACGGGTTTGCCGAAGAGATATTCCAGCAGGCCATAGCGAGCGGACTTGTCGCCAAGACGCCCCGGGTCACTGCCATTACGACGGCCGAATATCCGACACTGGCGCGCCGGCCAGCTTATTCGCGCTTGTCTACCGACACGCTCGTGCAGGATTTCGGCGTCGTGCTTCCGTCGTGGCAGGAGGGCCTCAAGCGCGTGCTCGCGGAGCTGGCCGCCGCGCGCTGAGCGAACACGCGCCGCAACGAAAACGGCGACGGTGACCGCCGCCGCTTTCGTGTCCATGTTGGCCAGCTTCAAGCCCGCCCGTACGTATCCTCAAACCGCACGATATCGTCCTCACCCAGATAACTGCCCGACTGCACCTCGATCAGCTCCAGCGGCAGCTTGCCCGGGTTGCGCAGGCGATGGGTGACGCCCAATGGGATATAGGTGCTCTGGTTTTCGGTCAGCAGCAGCACTTCCTCCCCGCGCGTCACCTCGGCGGTGCCGCTCACCACGATCCAGTGCTCGGCGCGGTGGTGGTGCATCTGCAGGCTCAGCGTGGCGCCCGGCTTGACGGTGATGCGCTTGACCTGGAAGCGCTGGCCATTGTCGATCGAATCGTAAGCACCCCAGGGACGGTAGACCTTGCGATGCCAGGTGGCCTCGGAGCGCTTGTCGCGCTTGATCTGCGCCACGATCTCCTTCACTTCCTGCATGCGCTCGCTCTTGCCGACCAGCACGGCATCCACCGTTTCAACGACGACGACATCGTCCAGGCCGACCAGCGCGATCAGACGATCGCCATAGGCATAAGTGTTGCGGCAGTCGATGGCGATCACATCGCCATGGTGGGCGTTACCATCCGGATCCTGCGGCGAGACGTCGCGCAGCGCGGTCCACGAGCCGACATCGCTCCAGCCGGCTTCCAGCGGCACTACGGCCGCGTCGGCGGTCTTCTCCATCACGGCGTAGTCGATCGAGTCCGACGGCACCGCGGCGAACGCGGCCTTGTCCAGGCGCACGAAGTCGGTGTCGCGCTTGGCTGTCTCCCAGGCCTTGCGCGTGGCGTCCAGCATGCTCGGGTTGAGCTTCTGCAATTCCTCCAGGTAGCGCGACGCCTTGAACAGGAACATGCCGCTGTTCCAGAAGTAAGCGCCGGAGGCGACGTAGCCTTGGGCCGTGGCCAGATCCGGCTTTTCGACGAAGCGCTCGACCGCGCGTACGCCGGTGCCATCCACGCCCTTGATATAGCCGTAGCCGGTTTCCGGGCCGGTAGGGACGATGCCGAAGGTGACCAGCTTGCCGGCCTCGGCCTGCGGTGCGGCTTCCTTCACTGCCCGCTGGAAGCCGGCTTCGTCGACGATGACATGGTCGGAGGGCAGCACCAGCAGCAGCGCATCCTGGCCCTCGCGCAGCGCTTCGAGCGCGGCGACGGCAATGGCCGGGGCGGTATTGCGCCCCATCGGCTCGAGCAGGATTGCCTGCGGATTGGCGCCTACCTGCTGCAATTGCTCGGCGGCGACGAAGCGGTGTTCTTCGTTGGCCACCACCAACGGCGCACGGCCGGCGATGGCAGCCACGCGCTTCCAGGTCGCCTGCAGCATCGTCAGCTCGCCAGTCAGCGGCAGGAACTGCTTGGGATACGACTCACGCGATAGCGGCCACAGCCGCGTGCCCGAGCCACCGGAAAGAATGACGGGAAGGATATCGTTCATCGGCGAAGGGTCCTTGCTGGTTTCAGCCATTGATAAGGGAAGAGAGTTCATCAGTCCGCGCCTGCATCAGCGCCGCGTCGCCGCGCGCCTCGACATTCAGGCGCAGCAGCGGCTCGGTATTGGAGCTGCGCAGGTTGAAGCGCCAGCTGCCGAAATCGGCGCTGACACCATCGGTGTGCTCGAGCGTCGGCTCAAGCGGCGCGAAGTGCGCCAGCACGCGGGCGACGGCAGCCTTGGCATCGGTGACCTTGAAGTTGATCTCGCCGCTGCACGGGAACGCCGCCATGCGGTCCTCCACCAGCTGCGCCAGCGACTGCCCGGATTGCGATACCAGCTCGGCCAGCAGCAGCCAGGGAATCATGCCGGAGTCGGCATAGGCGAACTCGCGGAAATAATGGTGCGCGCTCATCTCGCCGCCATACACCGCGTTTTCCGAGCGCATTTTCTCCTTGATGAAGGCGTGGCCGCTCTTGCACAACACCGGTATGCCACCGGCTGCCTCCACCATCTCCACCGTATTCCAGGTCAGGCGCGGGTCGTGCACGATCTTGCCGCCCGGCTGCTTGCGCAGGATGGCTTGGGCGAGCAGGCCGACCAGATAATAGCCTTCGATGAAGCGGCCGTTCTCGTCGAAGAAGAAGCAACGGTCGAAATCGCCGTCCCAGGCAATACCGAAGTCCGCGCCATGCTGGCGCACCGCTTCGGCGGTGGCGGCGCGGTTGTCCGGCAGCAACGGGTTAGGGATGCCGTTGGGGAAATTGCCGTCCGGCTCATGGAACACGCGCACGAATTCGAAAGGCAGGTGCGGGGCGAGCAGATCGACGATCGCACCGGCGCCGCCATTGCCGGCATTGACCACCAGCTTCAATGGCTTGAGCGCTGCGCGGTCGACGTAGCTCAGCAGGTGCTCGATGTAGGCGGACTTGTCCAGTTCGCTGCGCTGCGTGGCAGTGGCGGCTGCTGGCGGCGCGGTGTCGGCTTCGACGGTATCGGCGATCGCGAACAGGCCGGTGTCCGAGCTGATCGGCTTGGCGTTCTCGCGCACCAGCTTCATGCCGTTGTAATCCATCGGATTGTGACTGGCGGTAACCATCACGCCACCGGCCGCACCGAGGTGGTCGGTCTGGAAGTACACCTCTTCGGTGCCGCACATGCCGATGTCGATCACTTCCCGTCCGGCGCCGCGCAGGCCGGCGGCGAGCGCCTGGGCCAGGCCGGGGCTGGTCAGCCGGATGTCGTGGCCGACCACGACCGGCCCGGCGTT
>DATCVI010000122.1:0-2456 GCA_036566925.1 Stenotrophomonas sp. | reverse complement strand
TTGCAGCTGCTCGGCGAGCGCGCGCTGCGGCGCGGTGAAGAGCGACTCGACGGCGCGGTCCACTACCGCAAGGGCTGGGCTTTGCTCGGCTACCTGGCGTTGGAGCGGCAGGCACCGCATCCGCGCGAGCATCTGTCGCAGTTTTTGTGGCCGCAGTTGGCTCCCGCTTCGGCGCGCACCAACTTGCGCCAAGTGGTGGCAGACCTGAAACAGGCGCTGGATGTGCACGGCGCGGGCGATGCCTTGCAGATCGACCGCGACGCCATCGCGCTGTTGCCTACCGCTACGCTCGATATTGATGTGCATGCCCTGCAAGCGGCGGCCGATGGCGCCGACAGCCCCAGCGTGGCCCAGGCCGAACAGCGCGCCCATGCCCTGAGCGGCGAATTCCTGCAGGGCCTGCAATTGCCCGACTGCCAGGAATTCGAAGAGTGGCTGCAAGAGGCGCGGCGGCGCTTGCTTGGCCAAAGCGAAGTCGCGCTGCAGCGGTTGTGTACGTTGCAGGAACTGTCAGGGCGCCTGCCGCAGGCGGCCGAGACCGCGCGCCGCCTGCTGGCGCTGGACGAATGGAACGAAGCGCACCTGCGCCTGCTGATGCGGTTGCTGGCCGGCAATGGCGAGAGCGCGCAAGCGCTGGCCGCCTACGACAGTTTCGCGGCGCAACTGCACGCCGATATCGATGCGCAGCCGCAAGCCGAGACCGCGGCACTGCGCGAGCGCATCGCCCGTGGCGAGGGTGGCGGCAATCGCGAACGCAATGCCAATGGCGATGCCGCGGCGCGGCGCTGGATCAGCGTGGTGTATTGCGAGGTGCGCAGCCGCACCGACGAAACCCGACGCATCGACTGGGCGCTGGAAGTGTTGGCGCGGGTCGGCGACCGCCTGCGCCGCGAAGGCGGCTGGGTGCTGCCGGCCAGCGGGCGCACGGTGATGGCCTGTTTCGACGACCGTCCGTTGGCCGGCGACTCGGCGTTCCAGGCCGCGCAAGCCGCCAGCCGGGTGCGCGAGGCGTTCGGCGGCGAAGTGGCGGTGGCCTTGTGCGCCGGGTTGGCGCGGATCGAAGCGCATGCCGGCGCGCCGACCGTGCTCGGCAATCCGGCCGAATGGGCGTTGCGGCTATGCCTTCAGGCGCAGCCTGGGCAAGTGGTGGTGTGCGAATCGGTGCAGCGGCAATTGCGCGGTCGCTTTGCCACCCAGGCGTTGCCCGAGCGTGTGCTGCCCGGGCTCGGACGCTCGGTGCCGGTATGGGAGCTGGGCGCGATGCAGGCCGTTGCCGGGGTTGCGCAGGCTTCCGGCGATTTGGCGGAGCTTGATGCAGCCGCACCTGCGCGCGCCGATCCACACGTAACCCAGCGCGTCGCCGTCTCCGACATCACCGCACCGCGCAACGCCTGGCTGGAGGTCGTGCAGGGCAGTGGCCGCGGCCGGCGCACGGCGGTGGCGGGCGCGCCGGTGGTGATCGGCCGTTCCAGCGATGCCGACCTGCAGGTGCCGCACGGCACGGTCTCGCGCCATCATTGCGCGGTGTGGCGCGATGGCACCCGCTACCGCATCCGCGACATGGGCTCGACCAATCTCACCCGCGTCAACGGCGCGATCGTGCAGGAAGCGGCGCTGGCCGATGGCGACCAGATCCAGCTCGGCGACAGCGTGCTGCGCTTCGCCTATTGATCCATCCGCACGTAGGCGTGCACTTCGGCCACCTGTGCATCGGGGTCGTTGCTGCCGCCGCTCATGCCGTCGTCGTCCTGTAGCGACCAGGGCTGCGCCGCCGCCGCGGTCGAAGCCTGTTGCTCGACTTCACGCACGCGGCCGTGGCGCGCGTCGATGCGGCCATCGATACGCTGGTCGAGCTGGTTGGCCAGCTCCGGGGTGAGCCCGCGCAGGCGCATTACATTCCGCGGCCGCGCGCTGTAGCTGCCGACGCTGCCGTAGGGTTCGGCCCAGGACACGTTGCCGAAGCACACCCGCACCTCGTGCGGCTGGCCGCGCCCATCCTGGAATACATAGCGGTCGCCCAGCCCTTCGCCGCGCCCGGCCGGCAGCTCGATGCCGCGTTGCAGAAACGCATTGAGCAAATCGTTGCCACACAGGAAGCTGCCGCCGCTTGCGTTGACGTAGCCGGTAGGCGTGTCGAAGTTGTCGCCGGGCACACCGCCGGTGGCGGCGACATAGCGGTCGTAGGCCAGCACCCAAGCCTGCACGTAGTCGTTGCTGAAGCGCTCGGCGGCAGCGCTGCGGTAGACATCGCGACCGACCGCCACCGCACCGATCAACAGCGCGACGATGACCAGCACCACCGACATCTCGACGATGGTGAAACCGCGGGCGCGGCGTGGGGAAGAGGATTCAATGGGCATGGCGGTGCTCAGTACAGGCCGGTGGCGTCGTCGGCAATGGCCTGCGCGCGTACCAGCGGTTCGAGGGTGTCGGCGTCGGTGATCAGCGGCTGCACG
>DATCVI010000121.1:0-12726 GCA_036566925.1 Stenotrophomonas sp. | reverse complement strand
GCCGCCGCACTCAACCGCCCAAGCTCGCGCAACCCCCCTACAAACCATCCACTCAAATCACCCAAAAAAAGAAAGGCGGGCACGAGGCCCGCCTTTCCGGTGTTGCCTACAGCGCTTCGATGGATCAGAAGCTCTGGGTGTACTGCATGAAGAAGTAGCGGTCGTAGTCCAGCATCGGGTCGATCGACGACGAGCTGTTGTTGGTCACCGAGTAGGTGATCGGCGGCTGCTTGTTCCACAGGTTGCGAACGCCGACGGTCACGTTGCCATCCCACGGGGCCTGCCAGGTCAGCGACAGGTCCTGCTGGTTGATCGAGCCCTTCTTGTTGGCGCCGGTACCGCCGCCCCAAGCCGGGTTGTTCTCGGTCATGTAGTTCGGCTCGGAGCACTCTTCGGTCGACGACCAGCAGTAGTCGCGGAAGCCGCCGTAGTAGCGCATGTCCCAGTTGGCCGACAGGTTGCCCAGGGCCCAGCTCACACCCAGCGTGGCGCGCACGCGCGGGTAGTTCCAGTAGCCCGCGTAGTCGCCCCACTGGGCGTCCGGCGCAGCCAGCTGGCGGTAGCTGGTCAGGTAGTTGCTGTCCAGGGTGACGGCGAACTGGCCGATGCCGAACTCAGGCAGGCGGTAATGGGCGCCGAAGTTGTAGCCTTCGGTTTCCAGCTTGCCGAGGTTGGCGTTGCCGCGGTTCAGCGTCACCACCTGGCCGGTGGTGGCATCACGGGTGAAGTCGTCGCAGAACGAATCCGAGCCGCCGACGTAGCACTGGTTCAGCACATAGTTCGCGTCCACCGCCGTGATGACGTTGGAGATCGAGATCTTGTACCAGTCCAGCGAGAAGTCGAGGCCGTCGACGAAGTGCGGGCTGTAGACGAAGCCCAGCGTACGGGTACGGCTGAATTCCGGCTCCAGGTTGGCGTTGCCCACGCCAGCGTTGAACGCGGTGTTGCTCTGGGTATCGCGCTGGGCGATCGGAGCACCGGCCGAGTCGGTCTGGCGGAAGGTCGGGGCCAGGCCTTCGGCGGCGCAGCGAGCGGCGACGTTGGCATTGCCCAGCTGGCCAAAGCGTGCATCGCACGGATCGGTGTAGTCGTCGAACGACTGCGAACCACCGCCGAAGGTGTCTTCCAGCGTCGGTGCGCGGAAGCCGTTGGCGTAGGTGCCGCGGACCAGCAGGTCGTCGATCGGCTTCCAGGTCAGGCTGAACTTGTTGTTGGTGGTGTTACCGAAACGGTCGTAGTTCGAGTAGCGGCTGGCAACGTCGAACGACAGTTCCTTGGCGAACGGCATGTCCTTGAGCACCGGAATCAGGAATTCCAGGTAGAACTCGTTGGTGTGGTAGCCGCCCTTGGTCGGGCCTGCGGCCAGGTCGGTGGTGTAACCGGCGCTGGACAGCTGGTCCGGATAGTCATAACCGGTGACTTCGCGGTGCTCGAAGCCGGCCGCGAACGAGAACTCGCCGGCATCCAGCGGCATGTCGAACAAGCCACCGGTGATGTTGGCGGTGTACTGCTTGCTCTCATTGCGCTGCGTGGCCTGGCCCAGGGTGCTGATGTAGGCCAGCGCTTCCGGGGTCGCCTGCGACGGGCCGCCGAGGATGTCGAACGGGGTGCACTGGCCCAGCGACTGGTTGGTGCCCAGGGTGATCGGGTTGGCAGCGGTGCCGCACTGAGCGATGCCCTGGCCGTTGATGAACGACGGACCCAGCGCCTTCTGCAGCGCCAGCAGGTTGATGTTGCCGGTGTTGACCTGGGTGACGTCGTAGCGGTTGTAGTTGAAGCCGACGTCCCAGTTCCAGCCATGGCCGCGCACGTCGAACATGCCTTCAACGGCAGCGTCGAAATGGTCGGTCTTGACGTTGTTGCGGGTGACGCGCGGCAGCTCGACGATGCGGCGGTACCAGCTGGTGATGTCCTCGCCGACCGGGTTGTAGACGCTGTCGGCCGAGATCGCGACCGGGAAGTTGGCCTGGCTGTTGGCGCTCAGCGGGTAACCGGCGATCTGGCGCTCGGAGTCACGCTCCGAATGCATCGCGGTGGCCTTGAACGAGATGTTGTCGGTCAGGTTGTAGCTGCCGTTGGCGAAGACCGACTTGGTCTCCGTCGACTGCTGCAACATCATCTGCTGGGTGGCGTTGTAGTAGTCGTCAGTGGTGACGCCGTTGTGGTAGTTCGCCAGGTCGTTCGATGCGCCGATGGCCGAGCCCGCGCCATCCCACGTACCGGTGTGGCTGCGCACCCAGGTGTCGTCGCCAAAGTTGAAGCGGCCCCACGGACCGGTGGCGCTCAGGCCGTCTTCCGGGTGGTTCGGGCCATAGGTGTAACGGGTCAACGCGCGGTCCTTGGCCCACACCGGATCTTCCTTGGTGTAGTTGACGCCGAAGACCAGCGAGGAACGGTCGGTGGTGTTGCCGATGACGAAGGAGTACTGCTCCTTGCTGCCATCGCCACGGCTGTTCTGGCCGAAGTAGGCCGAAGCCTGGCCGCCGTCGAAGTTCTTCTTGAGGATGATGTTGACCACGCCGGCGATGGCGTCGGAGCCGTAGATCGCCGAGGCGCCGTCCTTCAGCACTTCGATGCGGTCGATCAGCGCGGTCGGGATGGTCGACAGGTCGCTGACGCCGGACAGGCTGGTGGTCCAGCGCTTGCCGTTGACCAGCACCAGGGTGCGCTGCTCGCCGAGGTTGTACAGGTTGACGTACTGGCCGCCCTGCTCGGCGTTGGAGGTCAGAACCGCCGCCTTGCTGAAGGTCTGCGTGCCGGAGATGGCCAGGTTCTGCAGGATATCGCCGACGCTGACCAGGCCCGAGCGCTTGATGTCTTCCGAAGACACGGTGAAGACCGGCTGGGCGGTTTCCACATCCACCGAGCGGATGCGCGAACCGGTGATCTCGATGCGGTCGAGGGTGGTGGTGGACTGGTCTGCGGACTGCTCTTGAGCGCTGGCAATGGCCGGCGTCAACGCGATCGCGATGCTGGCGGGCAGCAGGCCCACCCGCAGGGCGGGAGTGCGAAGGTTCATCAATCTCTCCAAAGGTCGTTAGTGGCGTGTTAAACGCCCCCAGCAAATTACGACTGCGTGAAGGCAGCCGCTTTGCGCGGCACGCCGCGAGACTTTGCCGAATCTGGCGACAGGGCCGCACGCTCGCGATAGTGGGACGCGGACATGCCGAAGCGCGCACGGAACGCCCGCGCGAAGCTGCAGCAGTTGTCGAAGCCGCTGGCCGCGGCGACCTCGCCGATCATCATCGAGGTATCGCGCAGCAGGTCGGCGGCGCGTTCCAGCCGCAGCCGCGCCGACAGCGCCTGCGGGCTTTCTTCGTAGAGGCTCTGGAAGGTCTTGGAGACGTACCAACTGGAGAAGTTGGTCAGCTGCGCAAGCTCTGCCACGCGCACGACACGGTCGCTGTTGCCTTCCAGGTAGAGGCGCGCGCGCTGCATGCGGCCGAACACCTGGCGCCGACGGCTGCGCGAGCGGCCAGGGCAACGCTGCTCCTGCTGCGCGAACTCGCCCTGCATCGCCGCCAGATGCAGCAGCATTGGCCGCGCGCCGGCGGCATCACCACTGCGCGCGGCGCTGCGCCACAGGCGCAGGGCGGTGCGCAGATCACCGCGTCGCAGCCGGCTGCGGCCGGGATAGAGGACGCTGTCGGTCAGCTCGGCCAGCGCCTGCAGGCCGGCGCCATCCAGGCCCACCCCGATGCACAGGCCATTGCGGTCGGCCTGCACGGTCGGACGCGAATCGCGGTCCAGGGCGATCCAGTCGCCGGCGCGCATCCGGAACTTGCCCTCTTTCGATTCGATCCAGGCGCGCCCACGCAGCTGCACCCATACGGTGAACATGCCGCTGGCCGCCCGCACGCTGCCCAGTCGGGATACCGCCATGCAGACCGGTTCGCCGGCGTGGCCATCCTGCTCGAGCGTCAAGGACAGGCCGCGGTCGGCCGTGATCATCGGGTTCATCGCACCCCCCTGTTTGCCAAAGGGGGTGGATTGTTTTGCCGAGTCGGGCGCCAATCAGGACGTTTCGGCGAAATCGCGGCGAAATCGCTACGAACCCGACAACGAAGAAATTACGAAGCCGGTTTCCCTAGCCGATACAACAACTTGGTCAGCACGCCGACGGTCGGCGCCGGCGTTTTCGGCAGGCTCATGAAGCCGATGCCGGCGCCATCGCTGGTAGCGATGGCCACATACAGCGCGCCATCCTGGCGGCTGATGCTGAAACCGTTGATGGTGCTGAACTGGTCGGCCGCCAGGCAGGTGCCGGCGGTCTCGGCCTGGCCGAGCCAGCTGCCGACCGTCGAGCATTCGGTGCTGGAAGACAGATAGAAGGCGTGACCCGCGTCGGCCAGCGCCCAGCTGCGGTAACGCCAGCGCGCCGGGGCCTCGGTATCGACGTTCGCCAGGCTGGCCGGGGCCAGGTCCTCGCCGATCCGCCACAGGCCGCTGCTGGAGAAGCGGGTGAAGAACACTTGTCGGCTATCGGGGTCGTAGCGCGCCTGGGACACGTCCTGCAACCGCGCCAGCTCCTGCCACGGCTGCTTGGTGCGGTCATACAGGATGAGGGTGGCGTCGCCCTGCGGCTCGGACACCAGCACCATCAGGTGCGAGGGATCGCCGACATGCAGGCCTTGCAGCGGTCGCGGCACCGGCAACGGCAAGGCGTTGACGCGGCTCTCGGCCGGCGTCACTTCGTAGAGCTGGGCACGTCCTTCCGCATCGCGGCCGACCGCAAGCAACGTGCGCGAATCCGGCGCCCAGTCGATCGGCTGGCGGGTTTCCGGGACCAGGCCGGGCACCGGGTGCAATGTGTCCGGCCGCGACAGCTCAGCCCACCACAGCGCGTATTCGCCGGAACGGTCGGAGGTGAAGGCCAGTTGCCGCGCATCCGGAGACACCATCGGCTGCGCATCGCGGCTATTGGAGGCGAACAGGCGTTCGCGCTGGTACGCCCCGCGTGCGCTGCTGCGCTGCAGGCGATAGAGCGCGAACTGCGGGCGCCGCTGGACAAAGGCCAACCTGCCGTTGCCCTGGGAAATACTCGGCGACTCGGCGTCGCTGAGACCGAGGTCGTAGACGCGGCGGCTCTCCACATCCAGGCGATACAGGCGCGACTGGCTGTCGACGCGGCGGCCGAAGACCAGCCCGCTGCTGTCGGGCAACCAATCGAAGCCACGGAGTTCGGCGCGCTCGTGGGTCAGGCGCCGCGCTTGGCCGCCGCTGACCGGCATCACCCAGATGCTGCCGAGCTGCGGGTTGCGCACGAAGGCGATCCATTTGCCGTCGGGCGAGTACTTCGGCGCGTAGTCGAAGTCGCGGGCGCGGCTGCCGTACTGCAGGTCGCGCCAGGCACCGGTATCGAGATCGAGCTCGCGGATACCACCGGCCACGCTGCCGCCCATCATCGACCCGAACAGCAAGGCATTGCGGCCCGGCACCCAGCTGAAGCTGAGCAACTCGGTGTGGTCGCAGCGCGCGACCTCGTGTTCGCCGGCCGCACCGTTGGTGGTGGCCACCATGACCCGGCAGCTGCCGTCCTCGGCCTGGCGCGCAAACGCCAGCTGGCGCCCGTCCGGCGACCACGCCGGCAGCCGGTCGGATTCTCCCGGGCCGGGCACCACGAGTTCGCGCGAGGGCGAATTGCTGGTGGTCTGGATGCGGATGGAGGTGCCGGGACGTTCGTTGGACAGCGATGCGAAGGCCACCATCGAGCCATCCGGCGACAAGGTCGGCGTCAGGTCGAAGCCGCCACCGGAGGTGATCAGGCGATACGGCAAACGCGGCGCGCCCACCACGCGATCTTCGCCGGCGTCGGCGGCAGTGCTGGAAGAGCGGCTGTAGCGATGCCACCCCACGGCGATGGTCACTATCGCGATCATCAACAAGGCCAGCGCCAGCCATGCCGGCCAACGCAACGCGCGTCGCTTCCGCGTCGGTGGCGCAGGCATGTTCGCGGCGGACGCGGTTGTCGCAACTGCGGGGGGCGCCGCGACGCCCTCGGCGGCCGAGCCCAGCGCCTCGAAGGCATGCACCTGCGGCGGCGCAGCTGCCGTTTCCCACTGCACCGGCGCCAGCAGTCGGTACCCGGTCTTGGCGATGGTCTCGATATAACCGGCCCGCCCGGCATCATCGCCGGCGTATTGCAGGGCCTTGCGCAGCTGGGTAATGGCCTGGGTGACCACATCGTTGGTTGGCAGCGTGTCCGGCCACACTTCGGCCAACAGCTGTTCGCGGGAAACGACCTGGCCGGACTGTTCGGCCAGGCAACGCAACACCGCCATCGCCTTGGGCGTCAGCCGCGTCGGGCGCCGCGCGCCGGGCGCGTGCACTTCGCGCGAGGCGATATCCACGACGCACTCGCCTACCCGCAACCGACCCGGTTGCGCCGCTTTGGACGTGGACAAGGACATGCGTGGGGTCGTGGCTACTCGGACTGTGTCGTTCGGTCATGTTTCGCCACATTCCGCAAAGCGGTGGCGCCGAATCAGACAGGCGACGGAAGGCCGAGAATTCTAACCTAGGCCCCGCAGCTTCCCGCCCAGGCGGAAAGTCACGCATCAGGCACTCTCTCTCTCGCCGACGAACTCACATAACTGTTCCAATATTCGCGCCTCTGGCGCGAATTTTTTATCTGCGATTCATCTATGTGACATCGCAACTCAAGCAATGCTTGATTTGGCGGGCCCTTCGCAGCGCGACGCAACGGCGCTGTCATTTGGGAGACGCAACAATCGGGCGGCCACGACGCGGCCCGAAAATGAATACGAACTAAAGCGGGGCACCCTAAGGCACCCCGCGTCGAACACCGAATCAAGAAGGTCGATAGACCTCCGCCCCCTGCGAGCGGAACTCCGCCGACTTCTCGGCCATCCCCGCGTCCAGCGCCTGCGTCTCGTCGACGCCATGCTCGGCGGCGTAGTCGCGCACGTCCTGGGTGATCTTCATCGAACAGAAGTGCGGCCCGCACATCGAGCAGAAGTGCGCGACCTTGTGCGCGTCCTTGGGCAGGGTCTCGTCGTGGAATTCCTTGGCCTTCTCCGGATCCAGGCCAAGATGGAACTGGTCTTCCCAGCGGAACTCGAAGCGGGCCTTGCTCAAGGCGTTGTCACGCACCTGCGCGCCGGGGTGGCCCTTGGCCAGGTCGGCGGCGTGCGCGGCGATCTTGTAGGCCATGATGCCGTCGCGCACGTCCTGGCGGTTTGGCAGGCCGAGATGCTCCTTCGGCGTCACATAGCAAAGCATCGCGGTGCCGTACCAGCCGATCATCGCCGCGCCGATGGCGCTGGTGATGTGGTCGTAGCCTGGCGCGATGTCGGTGGTCAGCGGCCCCAGGGTGTAGAACGGCGCCTCGCCACATTCGCGCAACTGCTTGTCCATGTTCTCCTTGATCAACTGCATCGGCACGTGGCCGGGGCCTTCGATCATGGTCTGGACGTCGTGCTTCCACGCGATCTTGGTCAGCTCGCCCAGCGTCTCCAGTTCACCGAACTGCGCCGCGTCGTTGGCATCGGCGATACAGCCCGGGCGCAGGCCATCGCCGAGCGAGAAGGCCACGTCGTAGGCCTTCATGATTTCGCAGATGTCTTCAAAGTGGGTGTAGAGGAAGTTTTCCTTGTGGTGCGCCAGGCACCACTTGGCCAGGATCGAACCGCCGCGTGACACGATGCCGGTCACGCGGCGCGCGGTCAGCGGCACATAGCGCAGCAACACGCCGGCGTGGATGGTGAAGTAGTCCACGCCCTGCTCGGCTTGTTCGATCAGGGTGTCGCGGAAGATCTCCCAGGTGAGTTCCTCGGCGCGGCCATCGACCTTCTCCAATGCCTGGTAGATCGGCACCGTGCCGATCGGCACCGGCGAGTTGCGGATGATCCACTCGCGCGTCTCGTGGATGTGCTTGCCGGTGGACAGGTCCATCACGGTGTCGCCGCCCCAGCGGATCGACCACACCAGTTTTTCCACCTCCTCGGCGATCCCCGAGGACACGGCGGAATTGCCGATGTTGGCGTTGATCTTGGTGAGGAAGTTGCGGCCGATGATCATCGGCTCGCTTTCGGGGTGGTTGATGTTGTTGGGCAGGATGGCGCGGCCACGGGCGATTTCGTCGCGCACGAATTCCGGGGTGATGATCTTCTGGATACTGGCGCCGAACGCCTCGCCCGGATGCTGCGCGCGCAGGCTCGCGTCGCGCACTGCCTCCAGGCGCTGGTTCTCGCGAATCGCGACGTATTCCATTTCCGGAGTGACGATGCCGCGGCGCGCGTAATGCATCTGGCTGACATTGGCCCCCGCCACGGCGCGGCGCGGCAAGGCGCGGCCCGGGAAGCGCACCGCGTCCAGGCGCGGGTTGGTTTCGCGCCCGCGACCGAATTCGGAGCTCAACGCGCTCAGCAGCTCGGTGTCTCCGCGCTCTTCGATCCAGCGCGCGCGCAAGGCCGGCAGGCCGGTGCCCAGGTCGATGTGCGCCTGCGGATCGGTGTACGGGCCGGAAGTGTCGTACACCGTCACCGGCGCATTTTCCTCGCCGCCAAACAGGGTCGGCGTCCGCGTGAGCGCGATCTCGCGCATCGGCACGCGGATATCCGGGCGCGATCCTTCGACGTAGATCTTCGATGAACCGGGAATCGGTCGGGTCACCGATTCGGAAAGCTGCTCGGTCTGCTGCAGCAGCGACTGGGGCTGGGCATTCATGACGTTCGTCCTGGCAATGGGCGGGACGAAGCGGCGGCGCTCGATGCGGGAACACGTGCCCTGAAGGACGCCGCCGGGGCCGGGACCCCTCCTGCATGTCGCGAAGCTTCCCTACGCCGGTATCAGCCGGATCAGGTTCGAAGGGTGTGTCTCAACCGCGTGCCACCGGCACGGGTACCCCCGCTTCGGCCGCGATTAAACCACATCGATGCCGATGCCGGCAGCCGGCCGGGGATTACCGGCCGTGCCATCCGCAGTCGCCACGTGTCACTGCGCGCCGTCGCCACGCACCGGCCAGCAGCGCCGGACACCGCGCGCCAAACCCCGCCATGGCGGCCTTTTTGCGGAGAAATCCGGGCGAAACACGCTCGTTAGATTCGCGGCAAGTCTTCGTTTCGGTTTCGTTACAGCGCGACCAGCCAAGGCCCACCACCTCACCAACAGGAACCGCCCGATCTCATGAACACGCAACCGCTCCGCCCGGCACTGCGCCGGATGCCGCTTGCCGCGGCCATCACCCTGGGCCTGTCCGCGCCCGTGCTTGCCCAGGCCCAAGACCCGGCCGGCAATCCCACCAGCCTGGACCGCATCGAGGTCACCGGCTCGCGCATCCGCTCGGTCGACGTGGAAACCTCGCAGCCGGTGCTGGTCGTCACCCGCCAGGACATCGAGAAGCAAGGCCTGACCTCGGTGGCCGACGTGCTCAAGCGCATCTCCGTCAACGGCGCGACGATGAACACCACCATCAACAATGGCGGCGACGGCTCGGCCACGGTGAACCTGCGCAACCTCGGCGCCGACCGCACGCTGGTGCTGGTCAACGGGCGCCGCTGGGTCTCCGGCCTGAGCGGCACGGTCGACCTCAACACGATCCCGACCGCCGTGATCGAGCGCATCGAGATCCTCAAGGACGGCGCCTCGTCGATCTACGGCTCGGACGCGATCGCCGGCGTGGTCAACATCATCACGCGCAGCAATTTCGAGGGTGCCGAAGTCAACGCTTATGTGGGCCAGTACGGCCAGGGCGATGGCCAGCGCACTTCGTTCGATGCCACGCTCGGCATGAACGGAGAGCGCGGCAACCTGGTGATCGGCGTGTCCAGCGTGACCGAGGATGCGGTGATGGCGGGCGATCGCACGCTCTCGGCCGAGCCTTACTACGGCTATGGCTCGTCGGCCTATAGCAGCTACTCGGCCAGTGGCAAGCTGCGCGTCGGCAGCACGTGGATGGTGTTGCCCAGCGGCGTCACCGGCAGCGGCGATGCCGCCAACCCGTACTACGCGCTCGACCAATACGTGCCGTACAGCACCAGCGAGTACGGCTACAACTACGCCAAGGACAACTACCTGGTCACCCCGCAAAAGCGCGACTCGCTATACGTGCAAGGCAGCTACGACCTCACCGACAACGTCCGCTTCAAGCTCGATGCGCTATACAACCAGCGCCAGTCCTCGCAGCGACTGGCCGGCTACCCGCTGTCCTCGGCGGGCACCGGCGTGCTGATGAGTGGCGAGAGCTACTACAACCCGTTCAACACCGCGTACGGCGGCGACGGCAGCGATGCGCAGTGGTCGCACCGCCTGACCGAGATGGCGCGCCTGTACAAGCAGGACGTCAAGACCTCGCACATCTACGGCGGGCTGGAGGGCGACTTCGAATTTTCCGGGCGCCAGTTCAACTGGGACGTCGGCTTCTCGGCCAACAAGACCGACCAGACCGAAACCCAGTACGGCGACGTCAACCTGCTCAACCTGGCCAATGCGCTCGGCGCCTCGGCCGTCGTCGACGGCGTGCTCTCCTGCCTGGACAGTGGCGGCGCGGTCATTGCCGGCTGCGTGCCATTCAACCCGTTATCGCCGGCTGGCGCAGTGACCCAGGAGCAGCTGGACTACATCCTGTTCACCGCGCACAACACCTACCAGTACAAGAACAACAGCTTCACCGGCAACCTCGGCGGCGAGCTGTTCGAGTTGCCGGCGGGCTGGATGAGCTTCGCCGCCGGCTTCGAGCACCGCGAGGAGAGCGGCTATTCCTCGCCGGACGCGCTGATCGCCAGCGGCTACACCTCCGGCAATTCGTTCACGCCGACCTCGGGTGGCTACACCCTCAACGACTACTACGCCGAACTCGCGATTCCGCTGCTCAAGGACCTGCCCGGCGCCAAGGCGCTGGACCTCAGCCTGGCCGGCCGCTTCTCCGACTACAACACCTTCGGCACCACGACGAACTACAAGCTGGGTTTCACCTGGAAACCGTTCAACGACCTGATGGTCCGCGGCAACTACGCCACCGGCTTCCGCGCCCCGTCGATCGAGGACCTGTACCTGGGCTCGTCGGACAGCTACGACTCCTACTCCGACCCGTGCTCGACCAACAGCAGCACCTACAGTGATGCCGTGGCCGCCGCCTGCGCCGCCGCCGGCGTGCCGGCCGGCTTCGTCGCCGAATACAACAGCAGCGCCGGCTCGAACTCTGGCCAGACGATCTATCCCTTCACCTATACCAGCAACCCCGACCTCAAGCCGGAGCAATCGAAGAACACCACCTTCGGCTTCGTCTACAGCCCCTCGTGGGCGCCGGGCGTGGACCTATCGCTGGACTGGTGGAAAATCGAGCTCGAAGACGCAATCTCCGAGTTCAGCGCCAGCTACATCCTCGACCAGTGCTACGACAAGGGCGTAAGCGCCTATTGCGACCTGGTAACGCGCAATGCCGAAGGCACCATCACCAACCTGGTGATCAAGCCGCTCAATGTCGGCCAGCAGCGCATGGAAGGCTACGACTTCGCCGCCCACTACCGGCTGCCGCAAACGGCCTATGGCGAATTCACCGTCTCCCTGGATGCCACCTATGTGACCCGCAACGAAAGCAAGGTCGACGACGACTCGGCGTGGGAGAGCAACAACGGCATCTATTGGCAGAGCAGCCCGAACTGGCGCCTGCGCGGTTCGGTTGGCCTGGATTGGCGCTACGGCAACCTGAGCGCGAACTGGAGCCTGCGCTACTACTCGGGCATGCAGGACTACGAGTGGGGCCAGAACGACGACGGCAGCTACAACCACATCGCCGCCACCGCCTTCCACGACCTCCAGGTGGCCTACCAGCTGCCGTGGAATGCAACCGTGCGCCTGGGCGCCAGCAACCTGTTCGACAAGGATCCGCCGGTAGTGATGGGCGCCTTCGCCAACTCGTTCGACCCGGCCTACTCGATCCCCGGCCGCTACACCTACCTGCAGTACACGCAGCGATTCTGATCCGGCACCTGCCGGCGCAAGCGGCGGTCCCGGATCTCGGGGCCGCCGCCCTTTTGCGCGGTTCTTTTCGTCGGCTTCATTTCAGCAATGACACAGTCGGCGCCGACGATGGCTGAATGGTCAAACCGCCGCCATCGCCACGCCACGCGCCGGCGGCAAGCTGGTCGCACAACAAGAATCCATCTCTCTCTCCATGGCCGCCGGTGACCCCGGCGGCATTTTTTTGGTCCTTCTAGTCAGGGCATGTGACGGATTCCTAGTCCTTCCCGTCAGGGAACGGCGCCCCGCTTTTCTCCTCCAACCCCCAACATCGTGCGCCCATCGAAGTGTGACAACAAAGGCGCCTGGCGCCGTTTCGGCGGGTAGGGGCTTCAGTGGGCCATGGATGGCCCGCGGCGATGGCGTCAGACAGGACGTCTGCCCGACAGCGCGAAGCCCCTACCCGTCGGAACGGGGCCCACGCCGCAAGCCAGGGCACTGACCGCCACACAAACGTAGACAAGCAAAAAAGGCCGCTCGCGCGGCCTTTTTCTCTGCAACGATCCGATGGACGCTTACAGCACCCGGCGCGCCTGCACGAACTTCTCGCTCCAGTAGCCGCTGGCCAGGGTGTCGATCTGCACGTCCTTGCCACGGCTCGGCGCATGCAGGAAACGGCCGTCGCCGACATAGATGCCGACGTGGTCGACACGGCCGCGGCGGCCGAAGAACACCAGGTCGCCGGCGGTCAGGGCGGCGCGGTCCTTGATCAGGGCGGCGGCATTGTCGTGCGCCATCTCGCGC
>DATCVI010000120.1:0-4594 GCA_036566925.1 Stenotrophomonas sp. | reverse complement strand
GCGCCGCCAGCGCCGTGGGGGCCGCCGCCAATGCGGCCGCCCCCACGCCCATGGCCTTGCACAGTTCGCGTCGACTCAGTTCCAAGGCCACGGATCGCTCTCCTTACTTGCGCTTCACCACGACCGCCTTGCCGCTGTACTGCACCTTGGCATCGGCCTTGGGCTCCAGTTCGCCGGCATCGGCGCGCTCGCCGCCGACAAAGCGCACCTGCAGCGTGCGCTTGGCCTGCATGCCCGGCCACTGGCCTTCGCGTGCGCCGATACGCAGTTCGCCCTTGGCCTCGTCCCAGTGCAGCGGGATGCGGCTGAACTCGCCCTGCTCGTAGCCGTAGCCCTTGCCATCATCCTCATACAGCGAGAACTGGCCATCGGCACCGGTGTAGACCACGATCGTCAGCGGCGCGTCGGCCTTGTCGTCGACGTACTGCCGCACCGGGCCGGTCGGCACGATGGCACCGGCACGGACGAACAGCGGCATGCGCTCGATCGGCGCGGCGGCGGTGAGGGTCTGGCCACCCTCGTAGCGCTTGCCGCTGTAGAAATCCAGCCAGGAGGTGCCGGCCGGCAGGTAGACCGGGCGCGAGGTGGCGCCGAACTCGGTCACCGGCGCGACCAGGAAGGCCGGCCCGAACAGATACTGATCGTTGAGGTCGGCGACCTTGGGATCGTTCGGGAAGTCCATCATCAGGCCGCGCATCATCACGCCATCGTGGTGATAGGTATCACCGGCCAGGGTGTAGATGTAGGGCAGCAGGGTCGAGCGCAGGCGGTCGTAATACGCCATCGAGGCGTAGTACGGCGTGCCTTCCGGGGCGACGTTCCAGATCTCGCGATAAGGGAACTGGCCGTGCGAGCGGAACAATGGCACGAAGGCACCGAACTGGAACCAGCGCGTCTGCAACTCGCGCCATTCCGGCAGGTGCGCCGGGTCCTGGTTCTCGTAGCGCTTCTCCACCGAGAAGCCGCCGATGTCGAAGGTCCAGTTCGGCAGGCCCGACATCGAGATGTTCACGCCGGCGCTGATCTGCTCCTTCATGTCGTCCCAGCGCGACACGATATCGCCGCTCCACACCGCCACCGCATTGCGCTGGGTGCCGGCATAGCCCTTGCGCGAGAGGATGAACACGCGCTTGTTGTCGGCCTCGCGGTCGCCTTCGTAGACGCCGTGGGTATGCGGCAGCGGATAGGCGTTGAAATACTCGGTGGAACTGCCGAGCGCGTTCGGGGTCAGGCGCTCCTTGCGGGTGCCCACATCGAGGTTGGAATGGATATCCGGCTCGTCGGCGTCCATCCACCAGGCATCGATGCCCTTGCTGTTGAGCTTTTCGTTGATCTGGCGCCAGTAGATCTTCTGCGCCTCTACCGCGAACGGGTCATAGAAGGCATTGAGGTAACCGTTGCCGATCCAGTCCAGCTCTCCGGCTTCCACGTTCTTGGTGAACATGTAGCCCTTGGCGGCCAGCTCCTTGTAGTTGTCCGTGTTGGGATAGAACTTCGGCCAGATGGAGATCATCAGCTGGGTGTTGTGGTCATGGAAATACTTGACCATCGCGTCCGGGTCGGGCCAGAACTTCTTGTCGAAGTCGTGCGAACCCCAGGCGTCCACCGGCCAGTACGACCAATCCAGCACGATGTTGTCCAGCGGCAGGTTGCGGCGGCGGTACTCGGCCACCACGTCTTCCATCTCCTGCTGGTTCTTGTAGCGCTCGCGGCTCTGCCAGAAGCCGTAGGCCCACTTGGGCAGCAGCACGGCCTTGCCGGTGAGTTCGCGGTAGCCGCCGATGACCTGGTCGGCATTGGCGCCGGCGACGAAGTAGTAGTCGATCATCTGGCCGGCTTCGGACCACAGCGACAGGTCCTTGGCTTCGGCCGCCGGCAGCGGGTCGCGATGCAGCAGCGCGATGTAGCTGGGGTCGATCAGGTTCCACTCGACCTTGACGTGGTGGCGCTTGCCCGGCTCCAGCTGCAGTGCGAACTCGTGGTGCCACGGGTTCCAGTTCTGGCGCCAGCGGTCCAGCACCAGCTTGCCGTCCACCCACAGCTTGGCGTATTCGCTGGCATACAGCGAGAAGGTGTGCTCACCGCCGGTCTTGGCTTCGATATCGCCTTCCCAGCTGACCACGCCACGCGCTTCCTTGGCCGGCTTGCCCTTGGCCGGGAACTTGGCCAGGTCCTTGATGTACTGGTAGTCGATGCGGTTCTCGCGGCGCTCGACCACCTGCTTGCCATCGACGAAGTAGCGCGCGGTCAGTGCGCCCGGCTTGCCCGTGGCGTCATACAGCTTGAGCGAAGCGTCCAGCGGCTGCAGGCCGCGCGGGTCGCCCATGCGGGTGATCGAGTTGTTGTCCCAGAGGATGCCGTAGTTGCGGCTCGATACCAGAAACGGCACCGCCAGGTCGATGTTGCTCTGGAGCAGTTCGACATTGCGGCCCTTCTGGTTCATCCAGCCCTGCTGATGCTGGCCGAAACCATAAATCTTCTCGTCGTCCGGCGAGGCGAAGCGCTGGCGCGTGCTCAGCAGTCCGCTGGCGCCGTCGACCTTGATCGGGGTGAAGCTGCGGCCGCCGGCCACTTCGGACAGCAGTTCCTTGCCGGCGGCATCGGTGAAGCGCACGTGGCCGTCGGCGGTGGACACATGCGCGGTGACCTGCGCGGCCTTGAGCTGCACTTCGCCGTCCTGCTCGGCGACCTGGAACGCCGGCACCGGCTTGCCGGTGTCGGCGCGCATCAGGCTTGCCGAACGCTGGAAATCGCCCTGCGGATCGGCGCTGACGCGAATGATGTTGTCGTCCACCACCTGCAGGCGCACGGCCGCGGCACCGGCCTTGGCCGGATGCACCACCACGCCCTCGGCGTTGCGGTCGACCTGTTGCGCGCCAGCGCCACCGGCCAGCGCCAGCCACGCCAGCGAGATCGCCAGGCCTTGCGCCAGCGGACGGCGTCGCGCCTGGATTGCGAAGTTGCGGTTATCCATGTTCACTCCCTATCGGTAATGCGTGAGAGGCGCGACGGCGTGGCCGCCGCGCCGATGAATTATTGCCAGGTGGCCAGCTTGATCTTCAGCAGCGTGTCGGCGCTGGAGAAGTTCACGCCATAGTCGGTCTGGTCGCCGTTCCAGTTGCGCTGGAACACCCAGTTGCCGTCGGCGTCGTAGTGCCCCTCCTCGACCCGGTCGTAGACCATGTTCGCGGTGGCCGCGCTGGCCGGATGCAGGGTCACGCGGGCGTGGTAGCCGGTGACCAGGAACTCGTCCGGACCCAGCTCGGCGATCAGCGCCGCGCCGACCGGTTCGGGGTTGCCCGGCGGCTCGCCCTGGAACCAGAACTGCGGCACGCCATAGGTCACCGTCGCCGACCAACGCTCGTTGAGTGCAATCTCCTGCACCGCCTGGCCCGGTTGTTCGGCCACGCCATGCAGCTTGCCTTCGCTGGAGGCCTGCGCGAACGCGGGCAGGCCGAGCTTGACCAGGCGATAGCCAAGCGCGAACGGCGCCAGCGTTTCCTTATCCACGTTCTTGGCGCCGAGCGGGAAGTTGCTGTAGCGCGTGTAGTCGATGCCGAACGCCGACCAGCCGATGCCGTCGTGGCCGAGGGTCGGGAACAGATAGCGCGCGTATTCGGGCTTGTTGCCGGTCTCGGCAACGAACAGCGCGTTGTCGGCACGCGCGTAGCGGTCCAGCACCGTGGTGTACATCAGGTACTCGGGCATGTAGATGTCCGGCGCGAGCAGGTCGATGTGCGGGCCGGCGGCCTTCCACACATCGAGCACGTTGTCGGTCGGCCCGCCGCTGGCGTACTTGCCCGGCTGGCCGGGGTTGAACGGGCCGCGCAGCGCCGCGTTGACGTACATCGGCAGCGGATACTCGGCCTTGCCCGCCTCGGCGACCTGGTCGATGAAGCGACCGATGTGCCAGGCGTGGAAGAACTCGTCGGCATCGGCGCCGAACACCTGCGACCAGGTGCCGGGCTGCTTGCCCATCTTCTTCACCAGCTCGTCCGGCACCTGGCCATTGAACGCTTCCTGCGCCATCGGCGAGAAATCGCGCACGCTGCCATAGGTGCCCGGCTCGTTTTCCGGCTGCACCATGATCACGGTGCGCTGCGGATCGGCCTGCTTGAGGTGCTTCATCAACGCCACGAAGGCCTTGCGATCGGCCTCCAGCGTCTGCTTGCCCAGCGGCGACAGCGAGCCGATGCTGCGGCCGTCGGCGGTGACCACGCGCGGGAAGCGCTTGTTGTCGGTCTTCACCCAGTGCGGCGTATACGCCGGGCCGTTGTTCTTCCAGGTGCCGAACCACAGCAGTACCAGCCGCACGTCATGCTCGCGCGCCTGCGCCAGCAAGGTATCGACGAAGGAGAAATCGAACTTGCCTTCTTCGGCTTCGATCTGTTCCCAGGCAATCGGTACCTGCACGGTGTTGGGGCCGATGTCGGCCATCGCCGGCCACACTTGTTCCAGCGCGGCCGGATAGTTGCTGGAGTTGTTCACCTGCGCGCCGAGGATCAGGTACGGCTTGCCGTCGACCAACAGCGTGTGCTTGCCGTCCTTGCTGATCAATTGCGGGATCGGCGCCTGCTTGGCGGGCGTGCCCTGC
>DATCVI010000119.1:0-3685 GCA_036566925.1 Stenotrophomonas sp. | reverse complement strand
GAGCTGCGCACCCCGCTGGCGGTGATTCGCGGCGCCACCGAACTGCTGCTGGCGCGGCCGCACCTCGACGAGAAAGTGCTGCAGCGCCTGCAACGCATCCAGCGCGCCGAGCAGCAATGCAGCGACTTGATCGGCGCCTTGCTGCTGCTCTCGCGCAACGAGCGCGGGCAGGGCAGCAGCAACGTCGCCAAGGTCGCCGAGCAATTGCTCGAAGCGCATCGCGCCCAACTCGGCGGCAAGCCGCTGGCGCTGCTGCTGGAAGGCGCGCGCGACCGGGTCATCGATGCGCCCGAATCGGCACTCTCGGTCGCCCTGGGGAACCTGATCGGCAACGCCGTCAAGTACACCCAGGAAGGCCAGGTGCGCGTGCACGTATACGAAGACCGGGTGGAAGTTGAAGACACCGGCCCGGGCTTGAGCGAGGAAGATGCCGCCAAGCTGTTCCAGCGTGGCTACCGCGGCACCCATGCCGGGCATTCGCAGGGTGGCGGCATCGGCCTGTCGATCGTCAGCCGCCTGTGCGATCTCTATGGCTGGCGCGTCAGCGTGCGGCCGGGGAAGACGCGCGGCGTGGTGGCGACGTTGTACTTTGCGCCCGAAGCACTGCCCAGCGCGTAGGTGCGTCATTAGGCGCCGCTCCGCTCGTCGGGGCGCCGATAAAGGCAATCGGTGAGGGTGTAGGAGGGGCTTCAGCCCCGACCGGAAATCATCGCAACCAGCGCACCCGCCGCAGCAAAAAACTACGAACTGAGCTCGACGTACATCCGCGCCAACTCTCGCGCCCGAGCTTCCAGGTGGCTCGGGTCGCCATCGTTCACCACCAAATCATCGGCAATCGCCAGGCGCTGCTCGCGGCTGGCCTGCGCCGCGATCATGCGGTCGGCCAGGGCCGCATCGATCCCGTCGCGCGCCATCAGCCGCGCGCGCTGCAGCGCCACCGGCGCGTCGATGACCAGAATGCGGTCGAGCCAGGGATAAGTGGCCCGGCCACCGGCCTCGGTCAGCAGCGGGATCGCGGCGATGGCATAGGGGCCACTGGCCGCCCTGCACTGCGTGTGCAGCCGCTCGCGGATAGCAGGGTGGGTGATGGCCTCCAGGGCCAGCCGCAGCTCCTCATCGGCAAAGACCAGCTCGCGCAGGGCGCGGCGGTCGAGCGTGCCGTCGGATTGCAGGACATGGGTGCCGAAGCGCTCGGCAATTCGCGATAAGACCGGACCGGGCGCTACCACCTCGCGGGCAACCGCGTCGGCATCCACCACGGTGACGCCCAGCGCTTCGAAGTGCTTACCCAGCGCGCTCTTGCCCGAGGCGATGCCCCCGGTGAGGCCGATGACGAAGTCACTCATCGCCGCAAACCCGGTCGCGAGCCGGCGTCAGGCCAGCCCGGACAACCGCATATAGCCACCGACGATCTGGTCACCCCAGAAGAAGGTGATCCAGCCGGCGATGGCCAGGTAGGGGCCGAACGGGATCGGCGTAGCGCGGTCGCGGCCCTTGGCCGCCAGCCAGATCGACCCGATGATCGCCCCGACCAGCGAGGAAATCAGGATGATCGGCAGGATGCCCTTGAGCCCGCACCAGGCACCGAGCGCCGCCAGCAGCTTGAAGTCGCCGTGGCCCATGCCCTCCTTGCCGGTGAGCTGCTTGAACAGCCACCACACCGCCCACAGCGAGAAATAGCCCACCGCCGCGCCCAGCAGGGCCGGCTTGGCGTGCATGTAGAGATTGTCCATCGAACCGATCAGGCCCAGCCACATCAGCGGCAGGGTCAACTGATCCGGCAGCAGCCGGGTGCGCAAGTCGATGCCCGACAGCGCCACCAGATAACAGCTCAGCACGATCGCGCCAAACCCCTGCCAACCGAAGCCAAAGCGCCACACGCTGGCGACCACCAGCAGCGACGTCAGCAGCTCGACCAGCGGATACTGGATGGAGATCGGCGTATGGCAATGCCGGCACTTGCCGCGCAGCGCCAGCCAGCTGAAGACCGGGATGTTCTCGAACCAGGAAAGCTTGTGCTTGCAGTGCGGGCAGTGCGACGGCTCGACCACGATCCCCGGCGGCGGCGGCTCGTAGATATCCGGCTCATCGAGAATCTCGCGCGCATCGCGCTTCCACTGCCACTCCATGCGCTTGGGCAGGCGCAGGATCACCACATTGAGGAAACTGCCCAGCAGCAGTCCCAGTCCGGCCGCGGCGGGAAAGCCGAGGCCGGGGTGCTGGTCGAGAAATGCCATTAATGATTATCCGACGACGGCGCCAAGCTTGAAGATGGGCAGGTACATGCCGATGACCATGCCGCCGACGATCGTACCCAGGAACACCATGATCAACGGTTCGAGCAGGCTGCTCAAGGCATCGACGGCGTTGTTCACTTCTTGCTCGTAGTACTCGGCCACCTTGAACAGCATGGCGTCCAGCGCGCCGGCCTCTTCGCCGATGGCGGTCATCTGCACCACCATGTGCGGGAACAGGTTGACCTGTTTCATCGCCATGTTGACCGGGTAGCCAACCGAGACGTCGTCGCGCATGCGCAGAACGGCCTCTTCATACACCTTGTTGCCCGTGGCGCCGGCCACGATGCCCAAGGCTTCGACCAGGGGCACACCGGCCTTGAAGGTCACCGCAGTGGTGCGAGCGAAACGGGCGATGGAGCTGTTGTGCATGATCTGGCCGATGATCGGCACCTTGAGGATCAGGCGATCCATCGTGTGCTGCATTTTTGGCGAGCGCTTGTAAGCGAAGGTCAGGCCGAAAATGCTGGCGCCGGCGACGATCAGCATCAGCCACCAGTAAGACACCATGAATCGAGATGCTGCCACGATCAGCTTGGTGAAGGCTGGCAGTTCCGCGCCGAAACCCGCAAAGACCTGCTCGAACTGCGGCACTACGAAAATAAGCAGGATCGCGCTGACGATGATCGCCACGGCCACGACCATGGCCGGATAGAACAGAGCCTTCTTGATCTTGCCCTTGAGGGCCTCAAGGTTCTCCTTATAAGTCGCGACGGTGTCCAGCACCGTTTCCAGCACGCCCGCACCTTCACCGGCACGGACAAGATTGCGGTAGAGCTCGTCGAACTGCACCGGAAACTTGCTGATGGCCTCATACAGCGACGAACCGCCTTCGATGTCGGTTCGGATATCGCCGACCATCTTCTTCATCCGGGGGTTCTTGTGGCCGCTGCCGATGATTTCCAGAGAACTGACAATCGGCACGCCTGACTTCATCATCGTCGCCATCTGGCGACTGAAGAATGAGATTTCCTTTGCGCTGATCGCCTTGCCGGCGCTGCCGAATAAGGGCTTTGGTTTCGGCCGTACGAGTCCCGGCATGATGCCCTGCTTGCGCAGTTCGGCACGCAGGATGTTGGCGCTTTTTGCCGACTGCTCACCCTTCATCTTGACGCCGCGCTTGTCCGTCCCCTCCCAGACAAACGGCTGCATCTGACTTGTGTTGCGGTCGACCGGTGCTTTCTTGATGGCGCTACGCGCTACGGACATGTCTCTTCCCCTACCAGCCATCCCCAGGCCGGAGTACCGCAGCATGGTAGCTGGTTCCGCCGGCACTGGCACAGGGGTCGGTCAAGCGGGGTCTCTGTCACGTTTATGGGCGCGCCCGGCCTGCCCGGCAGGCACTGATAGGGCCCTGCCGGGCGTAAAGACGGACGTTTGAGGTGCTCGAT
>DATCVI010000118.1:0-34480 GCA_036566925.1 Stenotrophomonas sp. | reverse complement strand
GGCGTCACCGAGGCCAACGCGCATCCGCACATCAGCCACGGCGTCGCCCTGGTGCACAACGGCATCATCGAAAACCACGAGCAGAAGCGCGAGGAATTGCGCGCGCTGGGCTACGCGTTCGAATCGCAGACCGACACCGAGGTCATCGCCCACCTGATCCATCACCAGCTGCAGCAGGGCCACGATCTGCTGGCGGCGCTGCAGGTGACGGTGAAGGAACTTACCGGTGCCTATGCCCTTGCGGTGGTCAGCCAGGCCGAACCGGAGCGGCTGGTGTGCGCGCGCATGGGTTGCCCGTTGCTGGTGGGCGTGGGCGAGGGCGAAAACTTTGTCGCCTCCGATGTGTCGGCGGTGATCCAGGCCACGCGCCAGGTGATCTTCCTGGAAGAAGGCGATACCGCCGAGCTGCGTCGCGATGGCGTGCGCGTGTTCGACGAGCACGGCGCGCCGGTCGAACGCCCGCTGCACCTGTCCGACGTCTCGCTGGCTTCGCTGGAGCTGGGCCCGTTCCGCCATTTCATGCAGAAGGAAATCCATGAACAGCCGCGCGCGCTGGGCGACACCATCGAAGCGGCGATCGACGCCGGTGGCTTCCCGGCCGAGCTGTTCGGCAAGAACGCCGAAAGCGTGCTGGCCGGCATCGAAGGCGTGCAGATCCTGGCCTGCGGTACCAGCTACTACGCCGGCCTGACCGCGCGCTACTGGATCGAGGCCATCGCTGGGTTGCCGTGTAGCGTGGAAATCGCCAGCGAATACCGCTATCGCGCTGCCTACGCCAACCCCAAGCACCTGGTGGTGACGATCTCCCAGTCCGGCGAAACCCTGGACACGATGGAGGCGCTCAAGTACGCCAAGTCACTGGGCCACAAGCACACGCTGTCGATCTGCAACGTGCCCGAAAGTGCGATTCCGCGTGCCAGCCAACTGGTCTGCTATACGCGCGCCGGTGCCGAGATCGGCGTGGCATCGACCAAGGCCTTCACCACGCAGCTGGCGGTGTTGTTCCAGCTGACCATGGTGCTGGGCAAGCTGCACGGCCGCATCGATGCCGCGCAGGAAGCCGACTATCTTGAGCAGTTGCGCTTCCTGCCGGGCAGCGTGCAGCACGCGCTGAACCTGGAGGCGCAGATCATGGCCTGGGCCGAGCGCTTCGCCGGCCACCAGAACGCCTTGTTCCTCGGCCGCGGCCTGCATTACCCGATCGCGCTGGAAGGCGCGCTCAAGCTCAAGGAAATCTCCTACATCCATGCCGAGGCCTACCCGGCTGGCGAACTCAAGCACGGGCCGTTGGCGCTGGTCGATGCGTCGATGCCGGTCGTGGTGATCGCGCCGAACGACCGCCTGCTGGAGAAGGTGAAGTCGAACATGCAGGAAGTGCGCGCCCGCGGCGGCGAGCTGTTCGTGTTCACCGACCAGGACAGCCAGTTCAGTGCTTCGGAAGGCGTGCACCTGATCCGCACGCCACGCCATGTCGGCGTACTCAGCCCGATCGTGCACACCATCCCGGTGCAGCTGCTGGCGTACCACACCGCGCTGGCACGTGGGACGGACGTCGACAAGCCACGCAACCTGGCCAAGTCGGTGACGGTGGAGTAGCGCGCTTCCCAGTGGGCACGGCGCGGCGTCTTACAACTCGTACGACAACACATCCTCGAAACCAAACTTGCCGAAGTCGCGGATGCGCGAGGGATAGAGCCGGCCGATCAGGTGGTCGTGCTCATGCTGCACGACCCGCGCGTGGAAGCCTTCGGCTTCGCGTTCCAGCCATTGGCCGTCCGGGGTCTGGCCGCGGTAGCGGATCAGCCGCCAGCGCGGGATCACCGCGCGCAGGCCAGGAATCGACAGGCAGCCTTCCCAGCCATCGACCAGGTCTTCCGACAACGGCTCGATCTGCACGTTGGCCAGGGCCGTGCGCGGCACCGGCGGCGCGTCGGGGTAGCGATGGCTCTGGTCGAAACCGAACACCATCAGCTGCAGGTCGACCGCGATCTGTGGCGCGGCCAGGCCGACGCCGCCGGCGGCGTCCATGGTCTCGAACATGTCTTCGACCAGCGTTTGCAGGTCCGCGTCGAATTCGGTGACGGCCGGCGCAACGCGCAACAGGCGCGGGTCGCCCATCCGGATGATTTCTCTGAGCATGGCCGTCTCCTGGCGAGGACGATGCCATTGTAGAGCGGACCCTCAAGTGCTGACCCGGCGCCACCACGGGGGCGCCGGGTCTGGTGGGCTCAGGGTGCCTCGACCACTACGTAGCGCACCGTCGTGCCGATATACTCGGGTCGGTACCAGACGTTGTCGCAGTTCTGGTAGGTGACGTTGTCGATCACGGTGATAGTGCAGGTAGTAGGCAACTCATAGACCACCGAGCCGATGGCTGCCGCGGTAAACGCCGCGGCGGCGGTGACCGCGGCAGCCGTGGCCCAGGGATGGTCATACCAGTAGGGTGGGGGCGGCGGTGGCGGGCCCGGCGGATGCGGACCAGGACCGGGATGCGGGCCGGGTCCAGGGCCGGGATGCGGGCCAGGACCAGGGCCAGGGCCAGGACCAGGGCCAGGACCAGGGCCAGGACCAGGGCCAGGGCCAGGGCCAGGGCCAGGATGCGGCCCGGGATGCGGTCCCGGTTCCGGATGCGGCCCAGGGTGCGGGGCGGGCCCCGGACCGGGACCAGGATGCGGCATCGGATGCGGCATCGGATGATTGATCATGCCGTGGGCAAAGCCCATCGGCCGCAGGGCCAGCGCCGGGCTCATCGCCTGGACGCCGAGCAGCGCGATGGCCAGAGTCGATGCCATGCCGGTCTTGAAGCTGCGCGAAGCGTTCATGGCTGCACCTCCGCCGCTTCCACCGCGACCAGCGTGATGCGGTGATCGCCGCTGCCGGGTTTGAAGGTGAAGGCTTGCGGGGAAATCTTTGGCGCTACGTCCCATTTCAGGTCAGCGGTGTACTGCGGGCGCGCGGCGTCGGTGGTGTCGGTGATGACGAAGCGGCGCGGTAGCGGCTTGGCGCCCTCATCGATCCACACCTGCCAATCCACGCCGGCCTGGCGAAAAGCATATTGCGTAGTGCCCTGGCCGCCGACCCGCGCCGGGCCAACCACGCTGGCCGCCAGCACGCTGCTTGCCGGCGCCTGCGCGGTGCCAAACCAGAACAGGTCGGCCAGGGGCAGGTGGACGTCGTAGCGGGTCTCGGTCTGCTGCAGCAAAGTCTGCAGGTCACCTTGCAGCGGGCCGCTGGCGTAATACTTGAGGCCGGGCGAATAGACGGTCAGTGCCTTGCCGTCGATGAACAATTCGCGCGCCTGCCCGGCGTTGGCAATGCGCGCATGCAACTGGTTCGGCGACTTGGCGAGGTAGTCGACGGTGCCGTCGATGCGAAACTTCTGGCCGTCGTCGAGGACGTACTCGGTCGCTGATTCGCCACTGACATGGAAGGCTGGCAGCGAGCGCAGATACGTGCCCATGCGCTGCAGTGCGTCGAGTGCCTTCGGGTCGCGCTCGCCGGTTTGCGCGTGGGCAGGCGGGAGCGCCGCCAGCAGTACGCAGGCGAGTGCGTAAACGATAATTCGCGAGACAGGCATGGGCTTTCCTCCATCGATCGGACCGGGCGCGGCATGCGCCCGGGAGGCTCGACGGGAAAGCGGAGCCGGCCGCGTCACCCCCGTCGCGAGCTCCATGCTCATGCTCGGTGGGGGCGCGCGGCAACGGTAGAATTACTGGAAAAGCCGGCCGCAGCCGACGCTTTTCAACCCGCGGCCAACGGCGTGTTGGAGATGATTTCCACCCAGTAGCCGTCCGGGTCCTTGATGAAGGCCAGATGCTTCATGCGGCCTTCCTCCAGGCGCTTCTGGTACGGCACCTGCAGCGCATCGAAGCGCGCGCACGCTGCGTGGATATCCGGCACCGATACGCAGATGTGGCCGAAGCCGCGCGGGTCGCGATTGCCATCGTGGTACACCGGGCCCGCTTCGCGCTCGGTGCCATGGTTGTGCGTGAGCTCCAGTACGCCGGCCAGCCCGGCCATCCACACCCGGCGTGCGGAATCATCGCTGGGAATGGCGGCGTCGGCCGGCAACAGGGCGAGGAAGTACAGGCTGAACTGGGCTTCGGGAAAGTCGCGCTGGTCAAGCAGGCGAAAGCCGAGCACGCGGGTATAGAAGTCCAGCGATGCCGCGATGTCCTTGACCCGCAGCATCGTGTGGTTGAAGACGAAGCCCGTCGTTTCGGCTGGCGGCGTGGCGCAGACGCCGGGCTGTTGCTGGATGTCGGAAAAGCGCATGGCGTGACCTTCGAGGGTGGGGAGGCAGCGCACGGCCGTCAGCGGCGTGCGTGCGCAGGAGGTGGCGGAATTGTACCCGCCACCTCCGTCGGCATCGGGTGCACGGCTATCGCGAAATAGCGCTCAGAACCAAAAGCGCACCCCGGCGACGAAGCGGCTTTCACGAGCGCGTTCACCGGCTTCTCGCGCGAGGTCGGCGGCGTTGCCGAAGCGGCGCTCATGCTCCCAACCCACGTAGGGGGCGAAGCGACGGCTCACTTCATAGCGCAAGCGCACGCCGGCACTGAGCTTGTCGAGACCGCCGCCTTCGCCCCGGCTGCGATCTTCGTTCGCGGAAAGCCCTGCCTCCACGCGTGGCTGCAGGATCCAGCGCCGGCTGAGCAGCAGCGTGTATTCGCCTTCCAGGCGTAGCGCCGCGTCGCTGCCGCCGCCCAGGTAGGCCGTGGCCGAGACTTCGAACTTGTACGGCGCCAGCCCCTGTATGCCGATGGCGGCGCGGGTCTGCGCCGCACCGGGCGCGAAGTCCTGGCGAACGCCGGCCACCATTTCCCACCAGGGGGTAATGGCGCGGCCGTACAGCAACTCGACATCGGCCGAATGGGTGCGGCCGCCGGCGCGCTCACCTTCACTGCGCAGGCGCAGGCGATGAATATCGCCGCCGAACCAGCCGTTGACCTCCCAGGCATGGCCGCTGCCGGCGTCGCGATTCCAGCCTTCGAGCCGGTCCACCAGCACGTAGCTGACGGGCTTGGTCGAATGTGCGTGAGTAGTCTGGAGGACCGGGAAAGCCGAGGCGAAGTCTTCTTTCGTAAGCGCTGGGAGGGGCGTTCTTGGCGCGTCCGTCGCGTCTTGCGATTGGTCCATCGTCGAGTGGTCCATCGTCGAGTGGTCCATCGTCGAGTGGTCGATCGAATGGTCCATCTTCGAATGGTCCATCTTCGAATGATCCATTTGCGAATGGTCCATCGGCTCAGTGTGCGCGGCATGGTCCTGCGCCAGCGCCGGCAGCGCGACCCAAAGCGCGCAACTCAGCAAACCCTGTCGCGCGTTCATGCGTCCACCCGCACTTCCCGCATCATGCCGGCTTCCATGTGGTACAGCAGGTGGCAGTGGTAAGCCCAGCGACCCAGCGCATCGGCACGCACGCGATAACTGCGTCGAGTGCCCGGCGGCATGTCGACGGTGTGCTTGCGTACCTGGAACTGGCCGTGGGCATCTTCCAGGTCGCTCCACATGCCGTGCAGGTGGATGGGGTGCTGCATCATCGTGTCGTTGACCAGGACGATGCGCACGCGCTCGCCATAGTTGAGCCGCAACGGCTGCGCGGAGGCAAACGGCACGCCGTCGAACGACCACGCGAAGCGTTCCATGTGCCCGGTCAGATGCAATTCGATCTCGCGTGCCGGCTCGCGACCGTCCGGATCTTCGAACGTGCTGTGCAGGTCGGCGTAGGTCAATACTTGGCGGCCGTTGTCGCGCAGGCCTACGCCGGGATCGTCCAGGCGCGGAGAAGTTGCACCGCTGCGCATGTCCACCAGTGGATTGTTCGGCTCGTGGGCGGCATGCATCGGCGCTGCGGCGTGGGTCATGCCCGGCATCGCCATTGCCGCGTCCGAACCGCCTTCAGCCGATGCATGCGCGCCGTGCCCCGTGCCGTGGCCCATGTCGGCCATCGTCAGCAGCGGCCTGGGGTCGAGCGGTGGGACGGGCGCCTCGAGTCCGTGCCGCACCGCCAGGGTGCCGCGGGCGTAGCCGGTGCGGCCCATGTCCTGCGCAATCAAGGTGAAGGCGTCCTGGCCGCTTGGCTCCACCAGGACGTCATAGGTCTCGGCCGGAGCAATGCGGAATTCCTCGACCGTCACCGGGTGCACGTACTGGCCATCGGCGGCGACCACGGTCAGCTTCAGGCCGGGGATGCGTACGTCGAAATAGGTCATTGCCGCGCCGTTGATGAAGCGCAGCAATACCTTTTCGCCAGGCCGGAACAGGCCGGTCCAGTTGCCCGCCGGCGCGGTGCCGTTGACCAGGTAGGTGTAGGTGTGGGCGTTGACGTCGGACAGGTCGCTCGGCGTCATGCGCATGCGCCCCCACATGCCGCGGTCGGCCAGGGTTTCGCGCAGGCCATCGGTGCGCGCGTCGCGGACAAAATCGCCAACCGTGCGCTGGTAGGTGTTGTCGTGCATCGGCATCTGCTTCAGGCGCCGGTATAGCGCAGCCGGGTCGAGGTCGGTCCAGTCCGACAGCAGCACGACGTGTTCGCGATCATGGTGGTAGGGCGGCGGCTCCAGCGGGTCGATCACCAGTGCGCCGTACAGTCCAGCCTGTTCCTGGAACATCGAATGGCTGTGGTACCAGTACGTGCCGGACTGGCGCAGGGTGAAGCGGTACAGATAGGCCTCGCCCGGCGCGATGCCATCGAAACTCATGCCCGGCACGCCATCCATGTTGGCCGGCAGCAGCAGGCCGTGCCAGTGGATCGAGGTCGGGCCTTCGGCAAGGCTATTGGCTACGCGGATGGTCACCGTGTCGCCTTCGCGCCAGCGCAGCGTAGGGGCCGGCAGGCTGCCGTTGACGGTGATGGCGGGGCGCGCGCGGCCGGTGAAGTCTACCGTCGAGCGGCCGATGGACAGTTGTAGATCGCTGCCGCGCAGCTCCGGCACGGCAATCGCAGAGGCGGGGTTAGCCAGGGCGGGCAAGCGCCACAGGCTGGTCCCCGCGGCAACGCCGCCCAGGGCCAGGCCCTGGACGAAGCGGCGACGGCTCAGCGCGCCGCTGAAAGAATCGGGATGCATCGAACACACTCCATGGCGCAACCACCGCAATGGCTGCGCAAGCTTGGGAAAGGCGGCCGCACGCGGCCACGGTCAACGGGCGGCAAGCCGCCACTGCCTCAAGCGATGGGAGGTCGGATCGGTTGGTAGGGCCCGGCCAGGCCGCGGCCCGCGGTCATGCCCGGTTCGGGCGCCTGGCTTGGCGCGGGCGTCAGCGCCAGCCCGGCGGGTATCTGGAACGCGCTGCCGCAGTGTTGCAGGCAATCGCAGCCGGCCTGGGCACAGCAGCCATCGTGCAGGGCGTGCTTGGCAGGATGCGAGGACGCTTGCTGCGCGGTGTCGTGCGCAGGCGCTGGCGCCATGTGCTCATGGCAAGCCTGCGTGCTGGCCTGCGGCGTGGCTGCGGCCAGGCTGCCGCCCAGGCCGTGCGCGGCCCAGGCGCCGCCGGCCGTGTTGGCCAGCAGGGTCAGGCTAAGCAGCAGGCGCAGGAACAGCGGCATGGGCAGCGGCGAGAAAGGTGAAGGGCAAGGATACCACCGGGTCCCACCGGTGTTCGGCGGCAACTGCGCCGGGGCGTAGAATTGCGCTTTCCCTCCTGTTTTCCTGCCATGTCGCAACGTCAGTGGGTCAACGCGGCCATCCACAAGATCGAAGCGGATTTCAACCGCTCGGCCGATACGCATCTGATACCCCTGGCCCTGCCGGGCTTTCCCGGCATCGACCTGTATTTCAAGGACGAGTCCAGCCACCCGACCGGCAGCCTCAAGCATCGCCTGGCGCGTTCGCTGTTCCTGTATGCGCTGACCAACGGCTGGTTGCGCGAAGGGCGACCGGTAATCGAGGCGTCCAGCGGCTCGACGGCGGTGTCCGAAGCGTATTTCGCACGCTTGCTCGGCCTGCCCTTCATCGCGGTGATGCCGGCCTCGACCTCGCCGGAAAAGATCGCCGCGATCGAATTCCACGGCGGCCGCTGCCACCTGGTGGAACGTGCCTGCGATCTCAACTGCACGTCCGAACAGCTGGCGCGCGAAAGCGGCGGCCACTTCATGGACCAGTTCACCTACGCCGAACGCGCCACCGACTGGCGCGCCAACAACAACATCGCCGAATCCATCTACAAGCAGATGGCAGAGGAACCGCACCCGATTCCCGAGTGGATCGTATGCAGTCCCGGCACCGGCGGCACCAGCGCCACCCTGGGCCGCTACGTGCGCTACCGCCGCCACGACACCCGCATTCTCTGCGCCGACCCGGAAGTTTCAGTGTTCTTCGACGGCTACTGCCGCGCGCTTGCCAATGACGATAGCGCGCGCGAGTTGCAGATCACCGGCGGCTCGCGCATCGAAGGCATCGGCCGGCCGCGCGTGGAGGCCAGCTTCATTCCCAGTTGCGTCGATGGCATGGTCAAGGTGCCCGATGATCTCAGCCTGGCGGCGATGCGCTATGTGAGCGCGCGCCTGGGCCGCCGGGTGGGCGGTTCGACCGGTACCAACTTCGTTGGCGTGTTGCTGGCGGCCGAACAGATGCGCGGCGCAAATCGCAACGGCTCGATCGTGACGATCCTGTGCGATGCCGGCGAGCGCTACGCCCACAGCTATTACAACCCGGCCTGGTATCCCGAGCGCGGCATCGACGTGACCGCCAGCGACGCCGCCATCGCCACCGCCGTGGCTGGACGCGGCCTGCCGGACCTGCCTTGCGCCTGGCTGGAATGACCGCCATATCGCGTTGACCTAGTGTTTGGAGCCGCCATGAACAACCCACTGCTGGATCTTTCCGGCCTCCCGCGTTTCGACGCCATCGCGCCCGAGCACGTGGCGCCGGCCATCGACCAGTTGCTGGCAGAGGCCGAAGCGGCGGTGAAGCGCGCCGAACAGGTCGAGCCGGTCACCTGGGACAGCTTCGTGGTGCCGCTGGACGATGCAACCGAGCGGCTATGGCGAGCCTGGGGCCAGGTCGGTCACTTGCAGGCGGTGGTCAACACCCCGGCGTTGCGCGAGGCGTACAACGCCAACCTGCCCAAGATCTCGCGCTTCGGCAGTGCGCTGGGGCAGAACCTGGCGCTGTATGCGCAGTACAAGAAGCTTGCGGCCGCGCCCGAGGCGGCTGCTTACGACGAGGCCCGGCGCAAGGTCATCGATAACGCCCTGCGCGATTTCCGCCTTGGCGGTGCCGAGCTGGATGAGGTGGGGAAGCAACGCTTTTCGGCGATCCAGGAAGCGCTCTCCGCGCTTTCGGCCAAGTTCTCGCAGAACGTGCTCGATGCCACCGACGCCTGGTCGTTGTACGTGGAAGACCAAGCGCGCCTGGCCGGCCTGCCCGCCGAAGTGCTTGCCGCCGCCCGCGCGGCTGCCGAGAAGGACGGGCGCACAGGCTGGAAGCTGACCCTGCAGATGCCTTGCTACCTGCCGGTGCAGGCGTATGCCGACGACCGCGAGTTGCGCGCCACGCTGTACCGCGCCAACAGCGAGCGCGCTTCGGAGTTTGGCGACGCAGCGTTGGACAATAGCGGCAACATCGAGCGCATCCTGGCCCTGCGCGGGGAGCTGGCGGCATTGCTGGGCTTTGCCAGCTATGCGGAGTATTCAATCGCCACGAAGATGGCGCAGAGCCCGGTCGAAGTGCTGGATTTCCTGCGCGACCTGGCCGCGCGCGCGCGACCGCACGCGCAGCGCGACCGCGCCGAACTGGAAGGTTTCGCGCGCGACGAACTCGGGCTGGAGCGCCTGGAAGTCTGGGACCTGGCCTACGCCAGCGAGAAGCTCAAGCAGGCCCGTTATAGTTTTTCAGAGCAGGAAGTGAAGGCTTACTTCACCGAGCCGAAAGTGCTGGCCGGGTTGTTCGACCTGATCCAGGGGCTGTATGGCCTGCGGGTCGAAGCCGACAGCGCACCGGTGTGGCATCCGGACGTTCGCTTCTATCGCCTGGTCGATGCCGATGGCACGCTGGTGGGCCAGTTCTATCTCGATCTGTACGCACGCGAAGGCAAGCGCGGCGGCGCGTGGATGGACGATTGCCGCAACCGTCGCGACCGTGCCACCGGCGTGCAGACACCGCTGGTGTACCTGGTGTGCAACTTCGGCCAGGGCAGCGATGGCCAGCCGGCGACGTTCCGCCACAATGAAGTCACTACGCTGTTCCATGAAATGGGGCACGGACTTCACCAGTTGCTTACCCGCATCGGCGAGCTTGCGGTGGCCGGTATCAACGGCGTGGAGTGGGACGCGGTGGAGCTGCCGAGCCAGTTCATGGAGAACTTCTGCTGGGAATGGGAGCGCGTGCAGGCGATGACCGCGCATGTCGAGACCGGTGCGCCGCTACCGCGCAACCTGTTCGAACGCATGCTGGCGGCACGCAACTTCCAGAGCGGTATGTTCACCGTGCGCCAGTTGGAGTTCGCCCTGTTCGACATGCAGCTGCACAGCGCCTACGACCCGGCGCAAGACAGCGTGCTGCAGTTGTTGGAGCGGGTACGCGATGAAGTGGCGGTCAACCGTCCGCCGAACTGGAGCCGCTTCCCGCATCAGTTCAGCCATATCTTTGCCGGCGGCTACGCGGCCGGGTATTACAGCTACAAGTGGGCCGAGGTGCTCAGCGCCGATGCCTATGCGGCGTTCGAAGAGGCGCCGCAGCAACTGGCCGAGACCGGTGCGCGTTTCCGCACAGAAGTGCTGGCGCGTGGCGGCAGCCGGAGTGCCGCGGACAATTTCCGCGCCTTCCGCGGCCGTGCGCCGAAGATCGATGCACTGCTGCGCCATAGCGGCATGAACGGCTGATCCGGATCGCCCGCGTGCCAGGCACGCGGGCGGACGTTCAAACGCGCCCGAACACCAGCGCGGCGTTGGTGCCGCCGAAGCCAAAGCTGTTCGACATCACGGTGTCGAGCCTGGCGTCGCGGCTTTCGCGCAGGATCGGGAAGCCTTCCACGCGCGGGTCGAGCGTGTCGATATGCGCCGAGCCGGCCATGAAGCCGTCACGCATCATCAGCAGGCTGTAGATCGCCTCGTGCACGCTGGCGGCGCCGAGCGAGTGGCCGGACAGCGCCTTGGTCGACGACAGCGGCGGCACCGCCTCGCCAAACACCTCGCGCACCGCGCCCAATTCGGTGATGTCGCCGAGCGGGGTCGAAGTGCCGTGGGTGTTGAGGTAATCGATCGGACGCTGCACGCCTTCCATCGCCATGCGCATGCAGCGCACCGCCCCCTCGCCGGAAGGCGCGACCATGTCGGCGCCGTCCGAGGTCACCCCGTAGCCGAGCAGTTCGGCGTGGATGCGTGCGCCGCGCTTGACCGCGTGCTCGTACTCTTCCAGTACCAGCATGCCGCCGCCAGAGCCGATGACGAAGCCGTCGCGGTCGGCATCGTAGGGACGCGAGGCGACCGCCGGGCGGTCGTTGTAGCCGGTGGACAGCGCGCCCATGGCATCGAACATGACGCTCATCGTCCAGTGCAGTTCCTCGCCGCCGCCGGCGAAGACGATGTCCTGCGCGCCATGGCGGATCAGGTCGGCGCCGGCGCCAATGCAGTGCGCCGAAGTGGCGCAGGCGGCGGAGATCGAATAGCTCAGGCCGCGAATCTTGTACGCGGTAGCCAGCGAAGCCGACACCGCCGAGCACATCGTGCGCGGCACCATGTATGGACCGACCTTGCGCACGCCGCGTTGGCGCAGCAGATCGGCGGTTTCCACCTGCCACTGGCTCGAGCCGCCACCGGAACCGGCGATCAAGCCGGTGCGCAGGTCGCTGACCTGCGCTTCGTCCAGCCCGGCATCGGCGATCGCGTCGCGCATGGCCAGGTAGGCATAGGCCGAGGCATCGCCCATGAAGCGCTTGAGCTTGCGGTCGATCAGCGCGTCGAGGTCGAGCTCGACCGCGCCGCCCACCTGGCTGCGCAGGCCGACTTCGGCGTGGTCGGGCAGGAAGCGCAGGCCCGAGCGGCCTTCGCGCAACGAAGCGGATACGGTATCCAGATCATTGCCCAGGCAACTGGTGATGCCCATGCCGGTGATGACGACGCGACGCATGCTCAGAAGCCCTCGGTGGAAGTGAACAGGCCTACGCGCAGATCCTTGGCGGTATAGATCTCGCGGCCATCGACCAGCATGCGCGCATCGCTCTGTGCCATCACCAGCTTGCGGTTGATCACGCGGGCAATGTCGATCTCGTAGCGCACCAGCTTGGCCTCGGGCAAAACCTGGCCGGTGAATTTCACCTCGCCCACGCCGAGCGCGCGGCCGCGGCCGGGCGCGCCCAGCCAGGTGAGGAAGAAACCGGTCAGCTGCCACATCGCGTCCAGGCCCAGGCAGCCGGGCATTACCGGGTCGCCGATGAAATGGCAGCCGAAGAACCACAGGTCCGGGCGGATATCGAGTTCGGCCACTACCTGGCCCTTGCCGTGGGCACCGCCGGTCTCGCTGATATGGACGATGCGGTCGAACATCAGCATCGGGTCGTTCGGCAGGCGGCCGGCGTTGGCACCGAACAGTTCGCCACGCGCGCTGGCCAGCAACTGGTCGCGCGTATAGGCAGATTCGCGGGTCATGCAGGGTCTCGAAGATACGCGCGCGAAGGCGCGAAAGTGCGCCAGCCTGCATGAGCGCAACGCAGCAAAGCAAACGCTTTCTACCGTACGCAAGCGTAGTGTTTTGCGGCCAGGACGGGCAAAGCTTTGTGCGGCTTGGCATGCGGCCGATCGGCGCGGGCCGGCTGGATTATCATGAGGGGGCAACGTTCGCCGCCGTAGGGTTCCCTGGATGCGCAAGATCATTCACGTCGACATGGATGCGTTCTACGCGTCTGTGGAACAGCGTGACGATCCTTCACTGCGCGGCCGGCCGGTGGTGGTGGCGTGGAAGGGCGCGCGTTCAGTCGTTTGCGCCGCTTCGTATGAGGCGCGCAAGTTCGGCGTGCGCTCGGCGATGCCGGCGTTGAGGGCCGAGCGGCTGTGTCCGGACGCGGTCTTCGTGCCGCCGGATTTCACGCGCTACAAGGCAGTGTCGCGGCAGGTGCGTGAAATCTTCCAGCGCCAGACCGACCTGGTCGAGCCGCTGTCGCTGGATGAAGCGTATCTGGATGTCACCGAATCCAAGACCGGCCTTGGCCTGGCGACGGAGATTGCGCGGGTGGTGCGTGCGCAGATCCGCGAAGAGACGCAGCTGACGGCTTCGGCGGGAATAGCGCCGAACAAGTTCCTGGCCAAGATCGCCTCGGATTGGCGCAAGCCGGACGGCCAGTTCGTGGTGCCGCCTTCGCGGGTGGAGGCTTTCCTCACGCCGCTGCCGGTCAACAAGATTCCCGGGGTGGGCAAGGTCATGGAGGCGCGCCTGGCGGCCTTGGGGATCACTACGGTTGGCGAGTTGCGCATGCGCCCGCTACAGGAGTTGCAGGCGCATTTCGGCAGCTTCGGCCAGGGCCTGTACAACCGCGCGCGCGGTATCGACGAGCGCCCGGTTGAGCCGCACCAGGAAGTGCAGCAGGTGTCCTCGGAGGACACCTTTGCCGAGGACCTGGCGCTGGAAGCACTGGGGCCGGAAATCGCGCGCCTGGCCGAGCGCACCTGGGCGGCGATGCAGCGCCACGGCCGGCTCGGTCGCACGGTGGTGTTGAAGCTCAAGACCGCCCAGTTCCGCATCCTCACCCGCAGCCTGACGCCGGAACGCCCGCCGGCCTCGGCGCGCGAGCTGGTGGAGATTGCGCAGGCGCTGGTGCAACGCGTGCAATTGCCCGCCGACACGCGTTACCGCCTGGTAGGCGTGGGCGTCTCCGGTTTCGCCGAGAGCGACGAGGCGGCCGTGGTGCAGGGCGAGCTGTTCGCGGTGGAGACGCTGGCCGAAGAGTGATCGAGCGCGCGTTAGACTGTGGCGCCCGATGGCGCGCTCGCATGGACTATCCCTTTCCGCTGGTGATCTTCGACCTCGATGGCACCCTGGTCGACAGTCTTGCGGACATCAGCGAAGCGGTGAACCTGACCCTCGCAGACCTGGCGCTGCCGCAGTTCGACCCGGCGACGATTCGCAGCTGGATAGGTGAAGGCGTGCAGTCGCTGGTGGCGTCGGCGCTGCAGGCGGCCGGCAGCACGTTGCCTCTGGAGCAAGTGATGCCCAGGTTCATGCGCCACTATGGCGAGACCTTGCTGCATCATCCGCGCCTGTATGCCGGCGTGGAGGAAGCGCTGGCCGGCCTGCAGTCACGCGGTGTGGTGCTGGCGTTGTGCACGAACAAGCCCTCACGCTTCGTCGTGCCGCTACTCGACCACCTCGGCATCGCCGCGCGGTTTTCCGCGGTGCTAGGCGGCGATTCGCTGGCCGAACGCAAGCCTGCTGCGGCGCCCTTGCTCCACCTCTGTGCGCAGTTTGGTCACGCGCCTGCGCAGACCTTGATGGTGGGAGATTCGGCGGTGGATGCCGCTGCGGCCAACGCGGCCGGCATGCCGTTGGCGCTGATGCGCTATGGCTACTTGCGCGGGCTCGATCCGGCCCACTCGGGCGCGCGCTGGGTAATGGACGACATGCGCCAGTTGCTGGAGATCAGCCGCATCGACGGCCAGCTTCAGTCTTCGTCGGCGTCGTCGATATCGTCGGACACTTCCGCTTCCGGTGCAGTGTCCTCGGCATAACGCGTCGTAGACACCGGGCCGCCGACCGGCGCGCCGCGTTGCGCGGGCAGTTGCGCGGTGGCTTGTTCCAGTTCCTGCAGCAGCTGCAGCCGGCGTGCTTCGGGAATCTCCTGCCAGTGGCTGCCGACCAGCGCGCCTTCCAGCGAGTACAGCAGGTTGAGGCTGGGCTTGAAGCCGGCGCGGCGGACCTTGAGGAAGGCACCCACGGCGCCGGCTGCGCGCAGGTCTTCTTCGCTGCGCAGGCCCACCTGGCGCAGCCATGCCGCACTCTTGGGACCGATGTTGCGCAGCTGGACGGTAGTCACGCCAGGCTATCCACGAAGATCTGCGCGACTGCTTCCAGGCCGGACTGGTCTTGCGCGTCGAAGCGCGCCAATTGCGGGCTGTCGAGGTCGAGCACGCCGATCAGCTCGCCATTGCGCACCAGCGGCACGACCAGTTCCGAACGCGAGGCCGCGTCGCAGGCGATATGACCGGGGAAGGCGTCGACGTCCTCGATGCGCTGGGTCTGCCGGGTAGTGGCCGCGGCACCGCACACGCCCTTGTCCAGCGCAATGCGTACGCACGCCGGCAGGCCCTGGAACGGACCGACCACCAGCTCGCGCCCGTCATAGAAGTAGAAGCCGGCCCAGTTGAGGTCGGGCAGGGAATTGAAGATCAGCGCTGCCAGGTTGGCGGCATTGGCGATCCGGTCGGTCTCGCCATGCACCAGGCCCTGCGCCTGAGCCTGCAGCTGGGCGTACTGTTCCGGCTTGCTGCCGGTGAGCGTGGAGGAGGTGAACATGGCCGAAGTCTAGCAGCGCTGGAGTTCGCCACTGACGTCACGCCCGGGACGCCTTATCCTGCCGGCCCCGCGACTGGACCACGCCATGTTTCCGTACCCCGCCTTCTATGTCACCGGCACCGACACCGGCATCGGCAAGACCGTCACCAGCAGCTCGCTTTTGCATGCGCTGCGCGGGCATGGCCTGCGCGCGGTGGGGATGAAGCCATTGGCGAGCGGCTGCGACAACACCGCGGATGGCTGGCGCAATGAGGACGCCTTGGCGTTGCAGGCGGCCAGCGCGCCGCGCCCGGACTACGCACTCATCAACCCCTACGCCCTGCCGCAACCGCTGGCGCCGGAAATCGCCGCCGCCGAGGCCGGCGTCACGATCGAGCTCGCGCCGCTGCATGCCGCGTTCGCACAATTGCGTGCGATGGCCGATGTCGTGGTCGTGGAAGGCGTCGGTGGCTGGGCCGCGCCGCTCAGCGCCAGCCTGGACCAGGCCGACCTGGCCCGTGCGTTCGACCTGCCCGTGGTGATGGTGGTCGGCATGCGCCTGGGCTGCTTGAACCATGCACGATTGACCGCCGCGGCGATCGCCGCCGATGGACTGCGCTGCGTGGGCTGGGTGGCCAACGAGGTCGATCCGGAGATGGCGCGACGCGATGAAAACTTCGCCTTGCTCGGCGCGCGCTTGCCGATGCCGTGTTGGGGCCGGATTCCGTACGATCCGGAGGCGGCGCCGGACCGGCTGGCCGCCCATCTCCGATTGCCTGGCTGAAAATCGCCAAGCCAGAAAAGAAAAAGGCCCGACAGAGGGAGGGATCTGTCGGGCCTGTTTGCGTGGGGGGAGGGACCCACGCAAATACTGGAAAGGGTTACTTGCGGCGTGCCGTGCGCCCGCTGGGGGCCGCACCGGCCTGGAACGATTCGCTGGCGGGCTCGAACGGCTTACGGACCAGTTCGCCAAGCGCCTCGGAAGTCTTCAGGCTCAACCCGACCGCTTCCTGATTCGCCGCTGCGAGGCGCTCCAGGTTGTCGCGGGCAAGTTGCAGGCCCTTGGGCCACAACGACTGCACGCTGCCCAGGTCGTTCACGCCAGCAAACTGGCCGAAGAAATCCGCGGTGGCGGTGACATTCTTCTCCAGTGTCTTCAACTGCAGTCCGAACACGCTTTCGACGTTTTCGAGAGCCAATCGGTTAGCGCGCGAAGCCGCGGCGGCGAACGAGTGGGTGTACTGGTTGAAGCCTTCGAACTGTGCGGACATCGCGGTTCCTGAGAAGCTGCGTTACCGTGTTGCGATGCAGCATAGCGCGTTTCTGCTGCGATGCAACAACTTTTTTCGGGCCGAGCGTGTGCCGGCCTCTGGCCCTTATAAATCAAATAATTAGACCAGCCGGTGCGCCCTCTCGGGCGCCAGGCTCAAGGGCCGCGGTAGCGGCAACCCGAGGTGCAGGTTTCGTGGATCACCACCTGGCTGAGCGCAGGCAGGGCCGGCTTGAGCTGTTCCCAGATCCAGATCGCCAAGCGCTCGCTGGTGGGGTTTTCCAGGCCGGGAATGTCGTTGAGGTAGTGGTGGTCCAGGCGGTCGTAGATCGGCTGGAAGGCGGCTTTGACGTCGCCGAAATCCATGATCCAGCCGCTCTGCGCGCCGGGCTCGCCACCTACGTGCAATTCAATGCGGAAAGAATGCCCGTGCAGGCGCGCGCATTTGTGGCCCGGCGGGACGTTCGGAAGGCGATGCGCCGCCTCGACCATGAAGACTTTGAAGATTTCCATCGGTCCATTGTGGACGGGCGACGAGACGACGTCACGATCAGCCGTTATGGCCAGATGAAAATCATTCGCATTCATGTAGAATGCGCGCCGTCAGCCAGCGGAGCACCTCCGGCCAGCGATCCACCCAACCCTTGGGATCGCACCATGAGAAGCACGCTCCTTGCCGCCGCGCTGGCCGTTCTGGCCTGGCCCGTTGCGGCCCACACCCCCTACCTGGCTCCAGCCGACTTCAATACGCGCGCTGGCGGCACGGTCACGCTGGATGCGGCCTTCGCCGAGGCCTTCTTCGTCCCCGAAGCGGTGTTCGACGACAGCGAGTTCGCCGTCATCGCGCCGGACGGTACCCAGGCCACACCTGAGCGCGTCGTACCTCTGCGTACACGCGTGGTGGTCGAACACACCCTTCCCAAAGATGCCAAGGGCACCTATCGCTTCAGCACGGGTGAGCGCCTGGGCGCGGTCTTCCGGACCTGGGAAGTCAAAGGGCGCAAGGTGACCTCGCGCGATGCGGCCGAGCCGGTGCCCAAGGGTGCCAAGCTGATCTCCAGCTTCCAGTCGCGCATCCGCGCCGAGACCTATCTCACGGCGGGAATGCCCGATTGGGGTGCGTTGCGCGCTTACGATCGCGGCCTGGAATTGGTGCCGCTGACCCATCCCAACGACTTGTTCGCCGGCGAGCTGATCGAGTTCGAGCTGCGTTTCGATGGCAAACCGCTGGCCGACAGCCCGGTGCAGCTCAGCGAGGCGGTGTGGACTTCCGACCGCAAGGCCCGGGAGATCGAACTGCGTAGCGACGGCAAGGGCCGCGTACGTTGGGACCAGCCCGCCAGCGGCACCTGGCTGGCCTTGGCGCGCTATCGCAGCGCGGCACCCGCCGGTGCGGCCGCGCCGGAATACAGCAACAGCTACAGCCTCGTCTTCCACGTGCTCAATCCCTGAGCGCGCTCACTCCTGTGGAGAAAGTCATGAAGAAGCAATCCCTGGCCCTGGCGTGCGGCCTGCTGTGCGTGCCGCTCCTGGCATTCGCCGCCGATCAGGCCTTGAGCCAGAAAGTGCAGGAAAAGGTCGGCGGCCACGGCGAAGATCCGAGCGCCTTCGTCGCCGAGCACGACCTCGACGGCAACGGCAAGGTCGACGCCGCCGAGTTCGAACGCTTCCGCCGCGCGCGCTTTGCCGAGACCGACAGCAACAGCGATGGCACCCTCAGCCGCGACGAGTACGTCGGCGAATTCGCGCGTCGTCTCAAGCACGTGGAAGGCGACACCAACACGCGCCAGATGAAGCAGGCCGACGTGCGCTTCGGCGTGCTCGACAAGGACAAGGACGGCAAGATGACCTGGGACGAATACGCGGCGTCGGGCTTGCGCCTGTTCAAACGCGCCGACCGCGACGGCAACGGCGTGGTCGACGCGCGCGACAACGCGGCGCAGGACCCAGAGGCCGAAACCGAAGCCGCCGCCAAGTAACGCCTGGTGGGCGCGGGGAGCGCCCAGCCAGGCTGAGCCGCCGCAGCGCGGCAGCGTGCAGGCCGTTGCGCCGGCCCCTGCAAATCCATCGAGCAACGCGTCCCCCGGGACTACCGCAGCCACTTCCATTGCGCCGCGCGCTACGCCGTGCGCGATGCCCGACCTTCTCACTCACTGCGGAGTTTCGTCATGCGCCATCCCCACCGTCGCCAGCTCGCGCTGGCCATCAGTCTCTGCCTTCCACTCGGCGCCGCGTTCGCCGCCGACACCGTCGCCCACGATGCACCCGGTGCCACCCTCGACCCAGTGCAGGTGCGCGAGACCCGCGCCAAGTCCGATAACCAGAACGTCACCACTCTCTCAGCTAAGGAGTTACGCGAGCAGGGCGCACAGAGCATGGAGGATGTCGTGCGCTACGTGCCCGGGGTGGAAATGGTCGACCTCGGCCGCGCCGGCTTCAACGGTTTCAACATCCGCGGCCTGGAAGCGGATCGGGTCGCGATGACCCTGGATGGCCTCAGCTTCCCGCAGAGCCTGGACCCGGGCACCTACCAGCCCTACGAATTCTTCCGTTCCGGTCGCGGCAGCGTCGACCTGGAAGCGGTCAAGCGAGTGGAGATCATCAAGGGCGCCGATGCCATCACCGCCGGCAGCGGTGCGCTCAGTGGCGCGGTGATGTTCACCACCAAGGACCCGTCGGACTTCCTCGCCGCCAGCGGCAACGACAGCCATGGGTCGTTGAAATACGGCTACACCGGATCCAGCGACGAGAACATGGGCTCGCTGACGCTGGCCAACCGCACCGGCAAATTCGAATCGCTGCTGATCTACACCAAGCGCGATGGCCACGAGACCGAATCCTGGTACGACACCACGATCGCCCAACTCGGCCCGGACCGGCGTACGCCGGATCCGATCGACCGGGACAGCGACAACCTGCTGGCCAAGGTCAATTTCCTGGCTACCGACAACCAGACCTTGGGCGTGATCTACGAGCGCGCGCGCGCCACCAACGATGTCGACAACTGGACACGCAGCGATGGCGTGGGCGCTTACTACCGTCGCACCGCGGTGGACCGCAACGACCGCGACCGCTATGGGCTCAAGTACACCTGGCGGGCGAACGCCGCGCTGTTCGACACCTTCGAGGCGAGTGCCGATCACCAGAAGAGCTACATCCAGGGCCAGACCAATGTGGAAGTGGCCAGCGGCAGTACCGGGACCACGCGCTGTTCGGTCGCCGCGCTGTGCGCGCGCCAGGAAAACCGCTGGGATACGCAAAAGCTGGACCGCCTGGCCCTGGACTTCGACAAGCAGGTGCAGACCGGCGCAGTGCTTCATGATCTCGTGTACGGCGCCGCCTGGCAGCGAGGCAAGATCCACTGGAACTCGGTCGATTCGCGCTGGGACAACACAGGCGCTCTGGTCAGCCGCGACACCGATCCTTCGCTGTGGCCAGATACCGAGGAGACCGACTGGACCGTCTATCTGCGCGACCGCATGCGCCTGCTCGACGACCGCCTGACCCTGACCGGCGGCCTGCGCTATGACAGCTACAAGTACGTCCCGCAGACGCGATCTTCTTCCCCTGGTGAGTCCGGCTACGTGGATGCGGGCGGCAGCGTGGGCGTCTCCAGGTTCTCTTCGCCCACCTGGAACGCCGGCGCCGAATTCAAGTTCACCGAGCGCCAGTCGCTGTGGGCACAACTTGGCCGCGGCTTCCGCGCGCCAGGCATCAACGATATGTATGGCACGTCCTCGACCACCCAGGTCACGCGGGTTTCCGACGGCGCCACCGTCAACGTACCGAGTGGCAAGAGCAACCCGAACCTGGACGCCGAGCGCAGCCTCAACCTGGAAATGGGTTGGCGCTACCAGGGCGAACGGTTGCGCCTGGGCGTTTCGGTGTTCGGCGACAAATACAGCGACTTCATCGACACCGCCCAGTTCGTCGCCGACCCGGACGTGCGATACAGCACTACGGTGCGCGGCGTCACCACGATCACCAACGGCTACACCTACGCCATGCCGATCAACCGCGGCGAGGTGACGGTGAAGGGGGCCGAGGCCGAGGGCCTGTGGCTGCTGTCGGATGCCTGGCTGGCGCGCCTGGCGTACGCCTACAACGAGGGCAAGGACAACGATGGCCAGCCGCTGGGCAGCATCAGCCCGGCAAAGACTGTCGCCGGCCTGAGCTACCAGTCCCCCTCGCGACCCTGGAGCGTGACCGCCAACCTCACCCACCAGGCACGCAAGGATCCGGACGACTACGGCACCAGCATCACCAACGCCAGCTACGGCGCCGAAGTGGTGCCGGTGTACGCCTACAAGGCGCGCGCCTTTACCTTGCTGGACATCTTCGGCAGCTACGCGCTCACCCCGCGCCTGCGGCTGACCGGCGGCGTCTACAACGTGTTCGACAAGGAGTACTACCTCTGGAACCGGGTCCGGACCATCGGTGCCGGCACGGCCGTCTTCCAGGGCAACACCAGCGATGCAGGCATTGGCCGTTGGTCGCAGCCTGGCCGCAACCTGCGCTTCACCGTGAGCTACGACTTCCTGTAATGCGTTGATCGCCAGAAACGAAAACGGCGCGCGGAGTGATCCGCGCGCCGTTGATTTCTGAGCGGGCCTTGCGAGCTTAGCGCTGGCCGCCCATCGGGCCGCGACCACCGCCACCGCCACCGCGGCGACGCTGGCCTTGCGGCTTGGCGCCGCCCGGCTGCTTGGCACCGGCATGGGCATGCGCCTGGCGCGGACCGTCCGTGTGCGGACGGCGAGCCTGGTGCTTGCGCGGCGGACGCTGGCCACTCGGCTGGTCGGCCTTGCCCGGCGCGCTGTTGCCCCAGCGGATCGGGGTCTGCGGCTCGAAGCCCGGCAGGTCGCGGATATCCATGTCGCGGTTGAGCAAACGCACGATCTGGCGCAGGTACTTGGCATCTTCCTGGGCCACCAGCGAGATCGCCTCGCCGCTGGAACCATTACGGCCGGTGCGGCCGATGCGGTGCACGTAATCCTCGGCCACCATCGGCAGGTCGAAGTTGATCACCCGCGGCAGTTGGTCGATATCGATACCGCGCGCGGCGATATCGGTCGCGACCAGCACGGTGACGCGGCCGGCCTTGAAGTCGCCCAGTGCGCGCAGACGCTGGCCCTGGCTCTTGTTGCCATGGATTGCCGCGGTCTTGATCCCGGACTTGTCCAGGAACGTGGCCAGCTTGTCGCTGCCGTGCTTGGTCTTGGCGAACACCAAGGTCTGCACGCGGCTGTCCTGCGCCAACAGGTGCAGCAGCAGCTCGCGCTTGCGCGCGGTATCGACCGGGTGGACGCGGTGGGCAATGGTCTCGGCGACAGTGTTCTTCGGCGTGACCATGATCTCGCGCGGATTGCGCATGAATTCCTTGGCCAGCTCCTTGATCGGTTCGGCGAAGGTGGCCGAGAACAGCAGCGTCTGGCGGTTCTGCTTCGGCAGCTTGGTGAGGATGCGCTTGATCGAGGGCAGGAAGCCCATGTCGAGCATGCGGTCGGCCTCGTCCAGGATCAGCACTTCGATGCCGGACAGGTCGACGCTGCGGCGCTCAAGGTGGTCGATCAGCCGGCCCGGGCAGGCCACGACCAGGTCAACGCCACGGCGCAGCGCATCGAGCTGGTTGCCCATGCCGACGCCGCCATAGATGACGGTGCTGGGGATGCGCTGGTACTTGCCGTAGCCGCGCAGGCTGTCATGCACCTGGGTGGCGAGCTCGCGGGTCGGAGTAAGGATCAGCGCGCGCGGCCTGCGCGGGCCGTTGACGGTCTGCGGGCTGGTGGCCAGGTACTGCAGCAGCGGCAAGCCGAACGCGGCGGTCTTGCCGGTACCGGTCTGGGCGCCGGCCAGCAGATCGTGGCCTTCGAGGACCTGCGGAATTGCTTCCAGCTGGATCGCGGTCGGGGTTTCGTAACCCTGCTCGGCGAGCGCGCGCAGCAGGAAGGGCGCAAGGCCCAGGGATTCAAACGACATCGGGTTTTCTCCGGAAATACTCGCCGACGCGACCAAGGACTGGCCGTATGGGCTGAGGGCGACTCGGAGCGTTCCCGTGTAACCGCGCTGCGAGAAGAGGGAACAGTCAAACGCGGTTGCGCGTGACCGGTATGCAAGAGGAACGGCGTCGGATGGGGCGGGCGTACCGGGGTGACCCGGTGGCGCCGGCGATCCCTAAGGGAAACGGACGGCCGCTGGCAGACCTGTTCATGTTACGCGAAAAACCGGCGCGGCGCTTCCCGACCTGCGGGTGCCCGTTCAGCTGAGCAAAAACGAGCCGTTGCAGCTGTAACCAAACAGCGCTCGGCCTACAATTGCCGTCCCAGCAAGTGAGCACCCTCCATGAAGCTAGGTTCCCTGAAGGAAGGCGGCCGCGACGGCACGCTGATCGTCGTTTCCCGCGACCTCCGCCACGGCGTCCGCGCCACCGGCATCGCGCCGACGCTGCAGCGCGCGCTGGAAGATTGGAGCCACGTGGCGCCGCGCCTGAATGCGCTGTCCGAGTCGCTGAACGAGGGTAGCGCCGATGGCAGCTTCGACCTCGACATGGCGGCCCTGGCGGCGCCGCTGCCGCGCGCCTATGAGTTCGTCGATGGCAGCGCCTACCTGCCGCACGTCGAGCGCGTGCGCCGGGCCCGCAACGCCGAGGTGCCCGAGCGCTTCTACAGCGATCCGCTCATGTACCAGGCCACCAGCGCCGGGTTCTATGGCCCGCGCGATGCGGTCAAGGTGGTCAGCGAGGACTACGGCATCGACCTGGAGGCCGAGATCGTGGTGGTGACCGACGATGTGCCGATGGCGGTCGATGCCGCCAACGCCGCCGACCACATCCAGCTGATCGGCCTGGTCAACGACGTCTCGCTGCGCAACCTGATCCCCGCTGAGCTGGCCAAGGGCTTCGGCTTCCTGCAGTCCAAGCCGCGCTCGGCGCTCTCGCCGGTGTTCGTGACCCCGGACGAGCTGGGCGAAGCCTGGCGCGACAATAAACTTCACTTGCCGCTGCTGACTCATATCAATGGCCAGTGGTTCGGCGCACCGGAAGCTGGCGAGGACATGCAGTTCGATTTTGCCCAGTTGGTGGCCCACGCCGCCAAGACGCGGCCGCTGGGTGCCGGCACGATCGTCGGGTCCGGCACCATCGCCAACCAGGACACCTCGCGCGGCGCCTCGTGCTTTGCCGAGCAACGCGTGGTCGAGACCTTGCGCGACGGCAAGCCGAGCACGCCGTTCATGTCGTTTGGCGACGTGGTCCGGATCGAGATGCTCGACCGGGAGGGCAACAGCATCTTCGGTGCAATCGAGCAGCGCATCGAGGCGCAGCCGCAGCCATAACCCGCCGTCGGCTTCGGCCGGCGCGCGCCGGGAGAGACTTGCATGAGCCAGGCGCTCCAGCTCTATACCTATTTTCGTTCCAGCGCGGCCTACCGCGTGCGCATCGCACTGAACCTCAAGGGCCTACCGCACGAACTGGTGCCGGTGCACTTGCTGCGCGACGGCGGCCAGCAACACGCCGACGATTACGTGCGCCTCAATCCCCAGCACCTCGTGCCGACGCTGCGCCATGGCGAATTCGTGGTGGGGCAGTCGCTGGCGATCCTCGAATATCTCGACGAGGTGTTCGGCGAAGTGCCGTTGCTGCCGGCCGACGCGCAGGGCAAGGCGCGGGTGCGCGCGCTGTCGCAGGCCGTGGCGTGCGACATCCATCCGCTCAACAACCTGCGGGTGATGCAATACCTGGAGCGAGATTGGGAAACCGACGCGCCGCACCGTGAAGCCTGGACGCGCCACTGGATGGGCGAAGGCTTCGCGGCGCTGGAAACGTTGCTGGCGCAGAGCCCGCTGACCGGCCTCTTCTGCCATGGCGACACGCCCGGCATGGCCGATTGCTGCCTGGTTCCCCAGTTGTTCAACGCCCACCGCTTCGGCGTGGACCTGGCGCCTTACCCGACCTTGGCCCGGATCGAGCAGGCGTGCCTGGCCCTGGACGCGTTCGATCGCGCCCGCCCCGAGCGCCAGCCGGACGCGCAATGAACAACGGCGCCCTCAGGCGCCGTAGTTGAAGCTCGACGTGGTTCGATCAACCAAACCCGTGGCTGATCCGCGGCGGCGAGGAACTGTCGAAGTCGGCGTAGGGATCGTGTTCACCCGAAGCGCCTTCGGACAGGCGGAACTTCAAGGCCAGCCCGTCGCGTGAATCGGCCGCCCGCAAGGCTTCTTCCTGGTCGATGGTGCCATTCTTGGCCATGCGGAACAGGCATTGGTCGAACGTCTCCATGCCTTCTTCCAGCGATTCCTCCATCGCCTGCTTGATCTCGTGCACCTGGCCGCGGCGCAGAAGGTCGCGGATCATCGGCGTGTTGAGCAGCACTTCGGTGGCCGGCAGGCGGCGCCCGTCGGCGCCCTTCACCAGGCGCTGGGAGATCACCGCGCGCAGGTTCAGCGCCAGGTTCATCAGCACGTTCTTGTGCGCACTCTCGGGGAAGAAGTTGAGGATGCGCTCGATGGTCTGGTCGGCGTTGTTCGAGTGCAGCGTCGCCAGGCACAGGTGCCCGGTTTCGGCGAAGGCGATCGCCGCTTCCATGGTCTCGGCGTCGAGGATTTCGCCGATCAGGATTACGTCCGGCGCCTCGCGCATCGCGTTCTTCAGCGCGTTGTGGAAGGCATGGGTATCCAGGCCGACTTCGCGCTGGTTGACGATCGACATCTTGTGCTTGTGCAGGTACTCGATCGGGTCCTCGATGGTGAGGATGTGCCCGGTCGTGGTGCTGTTGCGGTGGTCGATCATCGAGGCCAGCGAGGTCGATTTGCCCGAACCGGTCGAGCCGACCACCAAAACCAGGCCGCGGGGCGTCATGATGACGTCCTTGAGGACCTGGGGCAGGTTGAGCTCTTCGATACTGGGGATCTTGCTGCGGATGGCGCGGATGACCATGCCGACCTCGCCGCGCTGCTTGAACACGTTGACGCGGAAGCGGCCGGCATCGGCCAGGGCAATGGCCATGTTGAGTTCGAGGTCGCGCTCGAATTGCGGTACCTGGCCCTCGTCCATCAACGAATAGGCGATCTTCTTGACCATGCCGGGCGGCAGGCCGGTGTTGCCGAGCGGATAGAGCTTCCCCTCGATCTTGATGTAGACCGGCGCCCCGGTGGTCAGGAACATGTCCGAGGCGTTCTTTTCGGTCATCAGCTTCAGGAAATAGCCGATATCCATGCGCAATGTTTCCCCAACGATCGGCGACGTCCCGTTGCAAGCACGCCGCAGGCTTCCGACAATGGCCGCGCATCAACCCCTAAACGCAACGGCACCCCAATGACGGCTAGCTTCGCACAAATACGTCGATCGCTGTATGTGATCGTCTTTGCATTCGCGCCTCTTTCCCCGGCCTTGGCCCAGGTGGCGCCGGAGCTTTCGGTCGCCGAACAGGCCGTTCAGCGTGCCACCCAGGCCGACGCCGATCAGTACGCGCCGGACCTGATCAGCCGCGCCCGGCAAGAGCTGATGCAGGCGCAGCAGGCCGCCGTGGACCGCAGCCAGCGCAAGCAGCTGCCGGCCCTGGCGCTACGCGCGACCGTCGATGCCGACCTGGCGCGGGCCCGCAGCGAGGAGGCCGTGGCCACCGCGCAACTGGAGCAACGACGGGCCGAAGTGAGCCAATTGCAGTCCACGCTGGGCACCGGGGAGGGGCGCTGATGAACTTCCGCACCCACGCCCTGGCCCTGGCGCTGCTGGTCGCCCTGCCTTGGTCGGCCCAGGCCAAGGACGAACTGCCGCAGGTGACCGCCCTGCGCCAGCGCCTGGCGGCCCTGCAGGTCCAACCCGAGTCCGCCGACCTGGCCCGGTACGAGCGCTTCCAGGCCGAACAGGCCGTCGCCGCGGTCGCCGAGGCCAAGCGCAAGGAGCAGGAGCAGGCCTTGTACGTGGCCGACCGCCGGGTCGAGATCGCCGAGACCAGCGTGCGCACCGCCGCTGCCCGGCGCGACCTGGAGCGTCTGGAAAGTACTCGCAATGAACTGCTGATCGAGGCCAGCCGCCGCGATGCCGCACGCGCCCGCCAGGAAGCCGAACAACTGCGCGTGCAGGCGCAGATCCAGGCCGAAGAGAGCGATCGCCTGCGCCAGGCCGCCGAACAGGAGACCCTGGCCCGCCAGGACGCCGAGGCGGCGCTGACGAGCGTGGCCGGCAAGCAGACCGCCCGGCTCAACGCGGCGCAGCAGAAAGCTGCGCAACTGGCGCGCGAGGAGGCTGAGTTGATGTCCGGGGCCAAGCTGCCGGCATCGCGCTTCGAGGCGCGCGGCGAGGTCTTCACCCTGGCCGGCGACGCGTACAGCGGCAAGGCCGACTTGTCCGGGACGGCGCAGAGCCAGGCCAAGGCCCTGGCCGAGTACCTCAATATCGGCAAGAAGGGGCGGGTGGGCATCGTCGCTTATGGCCCGGACGCAGCTGCCGCCAAACAGCGTGGCGAGGCTTTGCGCGATGCGCTGGTCGCCGCCGGGGTCGGTGCCAACCGCTTCCAGGTCACGGCCGGCAAAGGCGCGCCGAGCAAGGCCCGGGCGGCCGAGGTGGTCGTCGCCCCCTGATTGCCATCTCATTGTTTGCGAACAATATTCAGGGTCGCCGCGAGGCGGCCCTGAATGCTTTCCAGCGAATGCGCCGGCCATCGCGGAAACTGTGCGCGCAGCTATTGCCGGGGGCGGGGGACAGGCGTAGGGTCGAATACCCAGGTGGCACACCGTCGCCTGGCTCAGCGGAGGACGATCCGGTGGAACAGCGGCCCGAACCGAGCGTTGGCGTCCCGAAGCCCCAGGGCTCGGTCGTTACCGCCGATCGTGCCGGTTCACCCTCCGATGCAGCGCCCCGAGCCGGAAACGGCCGGGGCGTTCTTGTTTCCGGAACCGTAGGAGGCCAAGCCATGTTCGAAGGGCAACCCCAGAGCGAAATCGATGCACTGATGAAGGCTGATCCCGAATTCAAGCAGCTGTACCAACGCCACAAGCTGCTGGACAAGAAATGCATGGATGCCGAGCTCGGTGTACTACCGATCGATGACATGACCCTCGGACAGATGAAGCGTGAAAAACTGATGGCCAAGGAAAAGCTCACCCGGTTGTATGACCGAATGACGCACTGACCCTCTCCCCCCAACCGAACCGCTCACCGTCGCGGGCGGTGGCAGCCTCCTCGTCGGCTCGCCACCGTCCGCGTCGCCTTTTCTGGCCCAGCCCGGCGTGATCGCGGCTATCTGAACATCCTGCTAAGCATTTTGGCCGCCCATCCGTCGATAATGCGGGGTCAGCCCCACGGGCAAACCCAGAAGAAGCGATGGCCATCCACTCCTCGGTCCTGGAACTGATCGGCGAAACCCCGATCGTCAGGGCGCAGCGCCTCGACACCGGCGTCTGCGAGCTCTACCTCAAGCTGGAAAGCGCCAACCCCGGCGGCTCGATCAAGGACCGCATCGGCCTGTCCATGATCGAGGCGGCCGAGCAGCGCGGCGACCTCAAGCCGGGCGCCACCCTGGTCGAGGGCACGGCCGGCAATACCGGCCTGGGCCTGGCATTGGTCGCGCAGCAGAAGGGCTACCGGTTGATCCTGGTGGTCCCGGACAAGATGAGCCGGGAGAAGATCTTCAACCTCAAGGCCATGGGCGCCGAGGTGGTGCTGACCCGCTCGGACGTAGCCAAGGGCCACCCGGAGTACTACCAGGACCTGGCCGCGAAGATCGCCAGCCAGACCCCCGGGGCCTACTTCATCAACCAGTTCGGCAACCCGGACAACCCGGCCGCGCACGAGTTCGGCACCGGCCCGGAAATCCTGCGCCAGATGGATGGCCAGCTCGACGCGGTGGTGTTCGGCTGCGGCAGCTCCGGCACCATGACCGGCCTTTCGCGCGCCTTTGCCAAGGACTCGCCGCAGACTGAGTTGGTCCTGGCCGACCCGGTGGGCTCGATCCTGGCCGAGTACATCAACGATGGCCGCCTCAACGACAAGTCCGGCAGCTGGCTGGTGGAGGGCATCGGTGAGGACTTCCTGCCCTCGATCTCGGATTTCAGCCGGGTCAAGAAGGCCTACGCCATCAGCGATGGCGAGAGCTTCCACACCGCGCGCGAGCTGCTGGCCAAGGAGGGCATCCTCGGCGGATCGTCCACCGGCACCCTGCTGGCCGCCGCGCTGAAGTACTGCCGCGAGCAGACCACGCCGAAGAAGGTCCTAGTGCTGGTGCCCGACACCGGCAACAAGTACCTGTCGAAGATGTACAACGACTACTGGATGCTGGACAACGGCTTCCTGGAGCGCCCGCAGTACGGCGACCTGCGCGACCTGATCCTGCGGCCCTACAGCCAGCGCGACACGGTGGTGGTCGGCCCGCGCGACGCCCTGACCACCGCCTACCAGCGCATGAAGCTCTACGACGTATCGCAGTTGCCGGTGATCGATGAGGGCGAACTGGTCGGCATCGTCGACGAAAGCGACGTCTTGCTGCACGTTTACGGCGACGAGGCACGGTTCCGCGACCCGGTGGCCACGGCCATGGTCAGCAAGCTCGACCGGCTCGACGTCAAGTCGCCCATCGAGGCGCTGCTGCCGGTCTTCGACCGCGGCCAGGTCGCCATCGTCATGGACGACAAGCAGTTCCTGGGCCTGATCACCCGGATCGATCTGTTGAACTATCTCAGGCGCCGGGTGCAGTAATGTGACCGCCATCGATAATTCGATGGCGGTCAGTTCACGCCCAATTGTTAGAATCCCGTTCCTCTAATGGAAGTCACCATGTCGGATCACAACAACAGCAGCCAGGACGGCGGCCGTTCCTTGTCCTTGGCTACGCTCGCCATCCATGGCGGCCAGGCACCCGACCCGAGCACCGGCGCGGTGATGCCGCCGATCTACGCCACCTCGACCTACGCCCAGTCCAGCCCGGGCGAGCACCAGGGCTTCGAGTACTCGCGCACCCACAACCCGACCCGCTTCGCCTATGAGCGTTGCGTGGCCGCGTTGGAGGGCGGCAGCCGCGGCTACGCCTTCGCCTCGGGCATGGCGGCCACCTCGACGGTGATGGAACTGCTCGACAGCGGCGACCACGTCGTCGCCATGGACGACCTTTACGGCGGCAGCTACCGGCTGTTCGAGCGCGTGCGCCGCCGCAGCGCCGGGCTGGACTTCAGCTTCGTCGACCTGACCGACCCGTCCGCCTTTGAAGCGGCGATCACGCCAAAGACCAAGATGGTGTGGATCGAGACCCCCACCAACCCGATGCTGAAGATCGTCGACATCGCCGCCATCGCGGCGATCGCGCGCAAGCACGGGTTGCTGGTGGTGGTCGACAACACCTTCGCCTCGCCGATGCTGCAGCGCCCGCTGGAACTCGGCGCGGACCTTGTCGTCCACTCGGCGACCAAATACCTCAACGGCCACTCCGACATGGTCGGCGGCATGGCGGTGGTCGGCGACAACGCCGACCTGGCCGAGCGCATGGCGTTCCTGCAGAACTCCATCGGTGGCGTACAAGGCCCGTTCGACAGCTTCCTGGCGCTGCGCGGCTTGAAGACCCTGCCGCTGCGCATGCGCGCCCATTGCGAGAACGCGATGGCGCTGGCGCAGTGGCTGGATTCGCATCCGGCGGTGGAGAAGGTGATCTACCCGGGGCTGGCTTCGCATCCGCAGCATGAGTTGGCGAAGCGGCAGATGTCCGGATTTGGCGGGATCGTTTCGATCGTGCTGAAGGGCGGGTTTGAAGCGGCCAAGCGGCTTTGCGAGCGGACGGAGTTGTTTACGTTGGCCGAGTCGTTGGGCGGCGTGGAAAGCCTGGTCAATCATCCGGCGGTGATGACGCATGCGTCGATTCCGGTGGAGCGGAGGGCGCAGCTGGGCATCAGCGATGCGCTGGTGCGGTTGAGTGTGGGGGTTGAGGACATCGGGGATTTGCGGACGGATATTGAACGGGCGCTGGCATGACGGCTCTTCCGAGGAGGCCGGAGCGGTGAGCAGTCGAAGTCCGCGCGCCTGGACAGGCGTTGGCTTGCTTAACGTTCTCGCCTGGATCCGTGGGCAGGCGCTGCTGCGCGTAATCTATCGCAGTATTCCGCAGACCTGGCGCAACCGCATAGCAGGTGACTTGACTGCGCGAGCAAACTCCTACACCCGTTTCCCGAGAACCCCTTCCTGGGACGTCATGCTGCCAACTGCCAGCAAGGCGCCGGCCGTGGTTGCGAGCACTGGTCCGGGAGTCAACATACTGGGTTACATCCGAGGCCAATTCGGACTTGCGGAGAGCACGCGACATTACGCACGGGCGCTGATCAACGCCGGAGTCCCGGTGCGGCTGTACGACGTGGACCTGGATCTGTCGCATGGCTGGAACGACCATAGTCTGGATGCTTGGATTGGCGACGACATCCCGCATCGCGTCAGTATCGTCTTCGTCAATCCGGACTTCCTGCAGGCGGCATTGGACAAGATTGGGCGCGCGCGCCTGGAGGGGCACTATCTGATTGCCTGCTGGTTTTGGGAGCTTGAACACATCCCTGACGACTGGCTGTCGGCCATTGAACAGGTGGACGAGATAATGGTTGGGAGTGAGTTTGTCGAGCGCGCTTTTCGGCGTGTCACCAACAAGCCTGTCCTGCGGATTCCACAGCCATTGGCCGAAGCGCCTGACAGCGGCCTGCAGCGTGCGGATTTCGGGCTTGAAGAGGGAAAATTCACGTTCCTGGTGACTTTCGATTTCCACTCGTGGATCGATCGAAAAAACCCCCAGGCAGCTTTGCGCGCCTTCAGAGCGGCATTTCCGCCTGATCGTGACGACGTGCGTTTGCTGGTTAAATCCAGCAACGGATTTCGCCATCCGGAAAAGTTCCGCCAGCTACTCAATGCCGCGGCGGGCGATCCGCGTATCGTCGTGCGCGATGAGGTCATCGATCGTGCCCATGTCAATGCATTGCAACGCTGCGCGGATGCTTACGTCTCGCTTCATCGTGCCGAAGGGCTGGGGCTCGGGCTCGCCGAGTGCATGGCCATGGGCAAGCCGGTCATTGCCACCAACTGGTCCGGAAACCTGGAATTTATGCGGCCTGATTCCGCGTGCCTTATTAACTACCAGCTTGTCCCCGTTGAGGCGGGCGAGTATCCGCATTCCGCGGGAGTCCAATGGGCTGAAGCCGACGTCGCCGATGCCGCGCGGGCGATGAGGCTTCTTGCCGACGACCCCGCTGCGGCGGCCGAAATGGGCCTTCGCGGACAGCGGCTGGTCAAGGCATTGTTGTCTCCGGAGCGAAGTGCTGCATTGCTTAAAGCGCGTATCGAAGAATTGGATCATCTCGAATTAGAGGGCGGTGCATCCCATGCATGACATGCTGAGAGCGGTATTCGCGTATCGCTTCTTCATCCTGTCTTCGGTCAAGAACGACCTGAAGATTCGTTTCCTGCGCAGCAAGCTCGGTACGTTGTGGATGATTATCCATCCGTTGACTCAGGTGCTGATCTTCGCCCTGATCCTTTCCGAGGTGCTATCGGCGAAGTTGCCCGGAATCGACAACAAGTACGCATATGCCTTGTATCTAATGGCCGGGACGCTGGGTTGGACCCTGTTTGCCGAGACCGTTTCTAAATGCGTTGGTCTGTTTATCGACAATGCCAATCTCATGAAGAAGATGGCGTTCCCGAGGATCTGCCTGCCCCTGATCACTCTGGGCACGATGTTCGTACAGAACATGCTTCTTCTGTTGGCCATCTTCATCGTCTTTGCGGTGCTCGGCCATTTTCCGGGGCCGCAAGTTTTGTGGTTGCCATTACTGACGCTGCTCACGCTGTTGCTGTCGCTGTCCCTGGGCACCCTGCTTGGGGTGCTGAATGTGTTCGTCCGTGACATCGGGCAGGTGGTCCCAGTGGTCCTGCAGGCGCTGTTCTGGCTCACGCCCATCGTCTACAACCTGCAGATCCTGCCTGCCTCCACCCAGGCCTGGTTCCGGCTCAATCCGCTATACCCGCTGATCACCAGTTACCAGAACGTGCTGGTCTACAACAAGTCGCCGCTGTGGGGCGACCTGATGGGCTTGACCCTGGCCGCGCTCGCGCTGGGCGCGCTATCCCTGTTGGTGTTCCGCCGTGCCAGTGCCGAAATGGTGGACGTGCTATGACCGGTGAAATCATAGTCCACGGGGTTGGCAAGTCCTATACGCAGTGGCGTAGTGAATGGCAGCGTTTCGCGCGCTGGTTCGGCGCCAATCCACGTCCGGAAGTCGAGCATTGGGTACTCCGGGATGTGAGTTTCAATGTGGCCCGTGGCGAAGCGGTGGGCATCATCGGGCAGAACGGCGCCGGCAAGAGCACGTTGCTCAAGCTGATCACCGGCACGGCGCGGCCAACCGAGGGCACGATCACGCTGACGGGACGCGTGGCTGCGATCCTTGAGTTGGGCATGGGTTTCAACCCGGAATTGAGCGGGCGTGAAAACGTCAGGCACGCCGCGGGCCTGTTGGGCTACACCCAGAAAGAAACCGAGCGGATCCTGCCGGAGGTCGAGCGCTTCGCTGAGATCGGCGACTATTTCGACGAGCCTGTCCGGTCCTACTCCAGTGGTATGCAAGTCCGCGTGGCGTTCAGTATCGCCACCGCCACGCGCCCTGACGTGTTGATCGTGGACGAGGCGCTTTCGGTTGGCGACGCCTATTTTGTGCACAAGTGTTTCCAGAGAATCCGCGAGTTTCGCGCGGCCGGCACGACATTGCTTTTTGTATCCCACGATCCCACCGCCGTGCAGGCCCTGTGCGATCGCGCAGTGCTGCTGGTGGCCGGGCGCAAGTTGCTCGACGGTGATCCGCGGGAGGTCTTTGATTACTACAACGCGTTGATCGCCGAGAAAGAGAACAGCAAGTTGCTTACCGAGAAGACCGAGGGCGGAGCCGTTAAGACGGAGTCCGGCACCGGCGAAGCGGTGGTGGAAAGCGTCGTGCTGCTCGACCGCACGGGTGCGCCGGTCGAATACATCGGAGTCGGCGAGCCCGTTGAACTCGAAGTGCAAGTGCGGGTCAACGAGCCGGTTGAGAGGCTCGTTTTTGGCTACATGATTCGCGACCGTCTCGGGCAGCCGGTGTTTGGAACTAATACCCACCATACCGGCCAGGTTTGCGAGATGCTCGATCGGGGAACGCTGCTGCGGTTTCGTGCTTCTTTCGACATGACGCTCGGCGCTGGCAGCTACTCGGTCTCAGTAGCACTCTCCAGCACGGAGACTCACTTGGTCAAGAACTATCACTGGCGTGATCTGGCCCTTGTATTCCAGGTGGCCAACGTCGGCCTTGATGTTTTCATCGGAACTGCTTGGTTGCCGCCGCGAATTAGCGTCGAGCGACCGGAAGTGGCGGGCATTGAATTGGGAGCTGGGACATGAACCTCAAAGCGGAAACGACTTCCCGCAACATCATGCAGCGCGTGCGGGAAGAGTTGACGGCTCGGCGCACGCGGGAAGCCCGTCTTGAGAGCGGAATCGTTTCCGGCACTGCAGACGGGACGGCGGTTTGGCGCTCCGAATCGAGGCGCTTCCAAGAGAAGGAGCAGTATGTGCTCTCGGATCTCCTCCCGTACGAAGATGAAGAGTTCGTGGAGAACGCCTATCGGGCGATTCTGAGGCGCGCGCCTGACGAAGAAGGCTTGGCCCACTACTCCGAGGCGCTGCGGCACGGCGCGACAACGAAAGTGGAAGTTCTCGCGGCACTGCGGTGGTCGCCTGAAGGCAAGGCGCGCGGTGTGCATATCGATGGGTTGCTCGTTCCCACTACGCTGCAACGACTC
>DATCVI010000117.1:0-20683 GCA_036566925.1 Stenotrophomonas sp. | reverse complement strand
TCGCTGCTGTCGAAGTACCACTCCAGGGCCATGTCGAGCTGGTTGGCGGTCATCGGCTTGAGGTCGGGGTTGCCGGCGGTGCCGGTCCAGTCGGACACCGTGCCGTCGGGCTCGGTGGTAGCCGCCAACTGCAGGAAAGCCTGCAACTGGGTGAAGTCCGGCCGCGCCATCGCGCGCGAGGCGGCGATACGCCACTGCAGGTCTTCGGACAGCTTGAAGCGCAGGTTGAGGCTGGGTAATACGTCGGTGTAGCTGCCGCTCGAATTGGTGTCGAAATACTGCCCGTGGTAGAGCGCTTTCAACGCGTCAGAGGCCGCCGTCGCCGACAGATCCGGGAACAGGCCATAGCCGTCGGCCTGGGTCTTGGTCTGCACGATGCGCACGCCGACATTGCCGTCCACCGGCACCCCGAGCGCTTCGTCGTTGCCGAAATACAGCATCGCGTAGGCCGCCTCGGTGCGCTCGAACTGGCGGTTGGTGTCCTGCAGGTTGTACTGGTCCGGCGCCCAGCCCCAGCCACGCAGGTCGTAGAACTGCTGCAGCAGTTCCGAGGTGGCGGTGTAGTTCTTCGGCAGCGAATCGACCGGGAACTGCAGGTTGCCCGGCAGGTTGACCTTGCCGCGGAAGAAGTTCGGGAACGTGTACAGGTGCGCCGAGCCGTTGAGATAGGCATCCAGCGTTGCCAGGCCACTGGCGGTGGTCGGGATGGTGGCCCAGTTGTCGGTCAGCACGCCCCAGTTGTAGCCGGAGTTCTTGTTGGTCTGGGTGCGGTCGGTGGCGCGCATGCCGAAGCGCGCAAAGCGCAGCCAGCTGTTGTCCTCGAAGGTGTATTCGAGGTCGACGCGGGTGGAGAGCTGGCGTCCGCGATTCTTCGCCAGGTGGTCCATGGCCGCGGCCCAGAAGTAGTTGGCCGGGTCGGCCGCATAGCCGGGGTCCTGGATCGCCACCGACGGATATTTACCCGACAGGTCGTAGCTCAGGCCCGGCAGGTAAGTGGCGGTGAAGACGGTGAAGTCCAGCTGCTCGCTCTCCGACTGCACCAGCTGCATGTCGCCGCGCAGGATCAGGTTGTCGTTGAGGTAATGGCTGAAGCCGCCGGACAAATCCGAGGTCGTGGTCTTCTGGTTGGCATAGCGATTGTCTGTGTTGAAACGCACGCCGTCGCTGGTCAGGTTGCCGCGCCACGAGCTGGAGACCGGCGAACCGCTGACGAACACGCCGTTGTCGTCGTACTGGAAGGTGGTACCGGCGGCCGGCGTGATGGCGTCGTTACTGTCGTTGAAGAACGCCGCGCGCTCCTGCCAGTTCATGTCGTACTTGGAGCGCAGGTATTGCACGTAGACTTCGGTGGCATCGCTTGGCCGCCACTGGAAGGCGGCACCGATGCCATCGCGCTTGCGATTGAAGTCGAGCTCGCGCCAGTTGATGCCGCCCGGCACGTAGACCTGGTCGAAATCGGTGCCGGCACGCACGGCATCGTCGGTGCGGCGCACGAAAGGTTCGACCTGGATACCATCCGAGCGCGTGGCCAGTTCCGAGTGCGCCACGTCGATGAGGAAGCCCATCTCGCCGATGCCTGTCTGCCAGCGGTCGGAGAACAGGAACGACGCGGAGGGCTTCCATTCCTTGCTGAAATCGCCGTAGTTGACGTCGGCAGTGCCGCCGATGAGCCGGCCTGGCTGGTCGAAGGGTTTGCGCGTGCGCAGGTTGACCGTGCCACCGAGGCCGCCTTCGACGATCTCGGCCGACGGGTTCTTGTACACGTCCACGCCGGCCATCAATTCGGCCGGCACGTCTTCGAAGCTGAGGCCACGGCCGCTGGCGGCACTGAAGATGTCGCGGCCGTTGAGCTCGCCGCGGACCTGGGTCAGGCCGCGGATCATCACGCCGCTGCCTTCGGCGGAGAAATGGTCCGGGTCGTTGCGCGCCATGAAATGATCGATGGTCACGCCGGACACGCGTTGCAGGGTTTCGGTGACGCTGCGGTCGGGCAAGGCGCCGATGTCTTCGGCGCTGACCGAATCGACGATCTGCTCGGCATCGCGCTTGATGACCTGCGATTGCACCAGGCTGGCGCGCACGCCGCGTACTTCCACCGTATCCAGGTCGACCGCGGCATCGCGCCGGCGCGTAGTGGCCTGCGAACGATTGCTGGGCGTGCCGGCCGGCGCTGGCTGCGCCGCTTCGTCTTGCGGCGTGGCCTCCTGCGCCCACGCCGGTGCCGCCAGTTGCAAGGCGATGGCCGCGGCCAACAGGCTGCGCGGGGAAAAGGCCAAACGGTTCCGACGCGCGCACGGTCCTGCCGGCGCACGGCTCACTTCGACGATCGACATCGCGTTTCCCTCCCAGGACGAACGATGAAAGCGTGAGTAAGTTCGAGTTTTGTTTTTTGAGTGGCGGCAGGGCAATCGCGGCCGCCTCACACGCGCCGGTGCGGCGCGTCCCCTGTGGCGGCGGATCGGTGCCCGACTTGACGTCGCTTCGGCACCCTCCCGCGCCCCCACGTATACGGGCGCGGTACGGACGCGCACCAATGAAAAAATTATCGCGCGCTATGCCATTACGGCATGGCTACTGGTCTGCCCTGTCAGGGCCGCAGTGCCGGGTACAGGCGACGCGCGGTGCTGCGCAACGCCTGCAGGATCCGCTCGGCGCCGGGCGGCAACACGTAGTCGCGGCGCAAAATGATCCCGAACGATTCCATCCGCACGCCCAGGTCGATCGGCAGCACGGTCAACAGCTTGGCCTGGATCAACGGCGCTACCGAATCGACCGGCAAGGCGGTCAGCAGGTCGCTGCCGCGCAGCAGGTTGGTGGTGACCGGCAACGAGGACGTCTCGATCGCATTCATCGGCGCCTGCACGCCGTGCTCGAGGAACATCGAGTCCAGGCGCGAGCGCAACACGCTGTCGGCCGGCGGCAATACCCAGCCATAGCGCACCAGGTCCACGTGCTGCAGGGTGCCGCGGTTGGCCAGCGGGTGGCCGGCGCGGGCGATGACCGAATGCGGCTCATCGGCGAGCGGTTCGAAGTCCAGCTCGCCCGCCCCTTCCGGGCCCATGATGCGGCCGATCACGATGTCCAGCTGGCCGTCGAGCAGCTTGGCCACCAGGTGGCGGCTGTAGTCCATCTCGACCCGGATCAGGATGTCCGGGAACTCGCGCTTGACCTCGGCGATGGCCTGCGGCACCAGCGTGGTGCCGGGGTTGACCACGGTACCGATCGACGCCTGGCCCATGCGCCCGCTACGCAGCGCGGCGATTTCCTCCTGCGCCCGCCCGATCTCCGACATCGCCGCGCGTGCGCGCCGCACCAGCACCTGCCCGTACCAGGTCGGCTCGACCCCGCGGGCATGGCGCTCGAACAGTTTGACCCCGAGCAGGTCTTCCATTTCCGCCAGCAGCTTGGACGCGGCCGGCTGGGTCATGCTGGCCGCCTCGGCCGCGCGCAGGACCGAGCGCTGTTCGTACAGGTGCAGCAGCAGCAGCAGTTGGCGGGTCTTGAGCCGGGATGCGTTGAACCAGGGGGTGCTGGAAGATGCCATGGAGAGTCTCTTGCGGTGACAGCCGTATTCGCCAGGGGAATAGAATATGACGAAAAATTCATTTGCCGCACATATCTGGCAGGCGCGAGGCTATCGAACGCCGATTCAGGAGACCCCCACCTCCTGGCCGGCGGCCATAACAGGCGCGCCCCTTCCCTCCCCCACGGCGGGACGGCAACGCGCCGACGCCAGTAATACGAGGAGGAACAAGATGGGGTCCAGTCCCGCGCCGCTCAGCGGCCGTCATTCGTGCGCGCCGGAGATTTCGGCATGAGCGCCGCCCGCCTGCAAGGCAAGAGCGTGATCGTCACCGGTGCCGCCAACGGCATTGGCGCAGCCACCGCGCGCCTGTTCGCCGAACACGGCGCGCAGGTCGCCGGATTCGACCGCGACGCGCCTGCCGAGGCCGATGCACGCATCACCTACCACCGCGTGGACATCACCGACGTGGCCGGCATCGAAGCAGCCGTGGCCGCGGTGCGCGCCCACAGTGGCCGCATCGATGCGCTGGTCAACAACGCCGGTGCGGATGTGTTCTCCGATCCGCTCGAACTGGCCGACAGCGAGTGGCAGCGCTGCCTGGACCTCAACCTCAAGGGCGCCTGGAACCTGTGCCGCGCAGTGTTGCCGGCGATGGTCGAACAGCGGGCCGGCAGCATCGTCAATATCGCCTCGGTGCACGGCCACAAGATCATCCCGCATGCGTTCCCGTATCCGGTCGCCAAGCACGGGTTGATCGGCCTCACCCGCGCGCTGGGCATCGAGTACGCCGCGCGCGGAATTCGCGTCAACTCGATTTCGCCGGGATTGATCCTGGTACCACGCATCGAGGCCTGGTTCGCCAGCAGCCCGGATCCGGAAGCCAAGCGCCGCGAGCAGGCCGAACTGTTGCCGCCCAAGCGCATCGGCACGCCGGAGGAAGTGGCCTACACCGCCCTGTTCCTGGCCAGCGACGAAGCGCGCTTCATCAACGCCACCGACATCCTCGTCGATGGCGGCCGCTCCCAGCTCTACCACGAGTGATGACCATGGCCTCTTCGAACCCCCAAGCCGGTCCGTTCAAGCTGCCGTTGGTCGCGATCCTGCGCGGAATTACCCCCGAGGAAACGCCGGCGCATGTCGGCGCCCTGGTCGAGGCCGGTTTCGATGCGATCGAGATCCCGCTCAACTCGCCGCGCTGGGCCGAGAGCATTGGCCTGGCGCAGCGGCAGTTCGGCGAACGCGCCTGGATCGGCGGCGGCACCGTGCTGCGCAATGAAGACGTCGATACGTTGGCTGATCTCGGCGCGCGTTTCATCGTCACCCCGAACACGCGGCCCGCGTTGATCCGCCACGCCGTCGAGCGCGGCCTGCTGGTGGTGGCCGGCTTTGCCACCGCCAGCGAAGCGTTCGATGCGATCGATGCCGGCGCCCAGATCCTCAAGCTTTTCCCCGCCGCCACGTATGGCGCCGGGCATGTCCGTGCACTGCGTTCGGTGTTGCCGGCGCACGTGCCGGTGTACGTCGTCGGCGGCGTCAGTCCGTCCAGCCTGGGCGGATTCCTCTCCCAAGGCGCCGCCGGCGCCGGCATTGGCGGTGAGCTGTACCGCCCCGGCCAGGCGCTCGACACCACCCAGACCCAGGCGCAGGAATTCGTGCGCGCCTTCCAGGATACCCAGGGATGAAGATCACCCGACTCACCACCTACCACGCCGCGCCGCGCTGGCTGTTCCTCAAGGTCGAGACCGACGAGGGCGTCACCGGCTGGGGCGAACCGGTCATCGAAGGCCGTGCGCGCAGCGTTGAAGCGGCCGTGCACGAGCTGTCGGGCTACGTCATCGGCAAGGACCCGGCGCGCATCAACGACCTGTGGCAGACCATGTACCGCGCCGGCTTCTACCGCGGCGGCGCCATCTTGATGAGCGCTATCGCCGGTATCGACCAGGCCCTGTGGGACATCAAGGGCAAGGTGCTCGGCAAGCCGGTGTATGAGTTGCTCGGCGGCCTGGTGCGCGATCGCATGAAGACCTATCGCTGGGTCGGCGGCGACCGGCCTTCGGAGATCATCGCGCAGATGCGCGGCCACCTGGCCAACGGCTACGACACCTTCAAGTTCAACGGCACCGAGGAAATGAAGCTCATCGACAGCCCGCGCGCGGTCGATGCCGCGATCGCCAAGGTCGCCGAGATTCGCTCGGCGCTGGGCTACGACGTCGACTTCGGCATCGATTTCCACGGCCGCGTCGGCGCGCCGATGGCACGCGTGCTGCTGCGCGAGCTGGAACCGTTCAAGCCGCTGTTCGTCGAGGAGCCGGTGCTGCCGGAACTGGCCGAGTATTACCCGCGGCTGGCCGCGGCCTCGCCGATCCCGCTGGCGGCCGGCGAGCGCATGTACTCGCGCTTCGAGTTCAAGAACGTGCTGGCGGCCGGTGGCCTGTCGATGCTGCAGCCCGACCTGTCGCATGCCGGTGGCATTACCGAGTGCGTCAAGATCGCGGCCATGGCCGAGGCCCACGACGTCGCGTTCGCCCCGCACTGCCCGCTCGGCCCGATCGCGTTGGCCGCGTGTCTGCACGTGGACTTCGTCTCGCACAACGCGGTCCTGCAGGAACAGAGCATCGGCATTCATTACAACGAAGGCGCCGACCTGCTCGATTATGTGATCAACAAGGAAGACTTCACCTGCATCGATGGCAGTATTGCCGCATTGCCCAAGCCCGGCCTGGGCGTGGAGATCGATGAAGCCATGCTGGTGAAAGCCAACCAGAACCCGCCGGACTGGCGCAACCCGGTGTGGCGCCACGCCGACGGCAGCATCGCCGAGTGGTGAGCCCGGTGGGCACGACCGTCCTGCAAGCCAAGCTCGCGGTGGACAGCCGCTGCGAGCACGGTGAAGGGGTGCTCTGGGACGAGCGCCGCCAGGCGTTGTTCTGGGTCGATATCAGCCAGCGCCGGTTGTGGGCGCACGTGCCGGCCAGCGGCCTTAGCCGCGACTGGGCGTTGCCCGATCGCCCCGGTTGCCTGGCGCTGATGGAGGACGGCCGCCTGCTGGTGGTCTTGGCCAAGGCGATTGGCATCGTCGATCCCGATTTCGACGCGCCGGCGCTGGTCTGCGAGCTGATCGCGCAGGTCGAACCCGACCTGGCCGGCACCCGCAGCAACGATGGCCGCGCCGATCGCCATGGCAACCTGGTGTTCGGGACCATGGACGAACACGAGCACAAGGCCGCGCGCGGCGGCTTCTACCAGTTCTCGCTGCGCCACGGTCTGCGCCGGCTGCCGCTGCCGGGTGTCTCGATCCCGAATTCCATCTGCTTCAGCGCCGACGGCCGCACGCTGTACTGGTGCGATTCGGTGAGCCCGCGAATCCTGTGCTGCGACTACGACGCCGAACAGGCGCTCATCGGCAACGTGCGCGAGTTCGCCCAGCTTGATCGCAGCGACGCCGAGCCGGACGGCTCGACGATCGATGCCGAAGGCCTGCTGTGGAACGCGCAATGGCGTGCCTGGCGGGTGCAGCGCTATCGCGCCGACGGCAGCGTCGAGCGCAGCGTGCAGACGCCGGTCAAGCACCCGACCTGCATTGCGTTCGGTGGGCCCGAGCTGGACCAGCTGTACATCATCAGTTCGCGCCTGGACCATGCCGACGACGAATTGCAGCGCACGCCGCACGCCGGTGGCCTGTTCGTCTGCGCCGCGGGCGTGCGTGGCCTGCCGGAAAGCCGGATCGCCCTGGCATGATCGCGGTCGATTGGGGCACCAGCAGCCTGCGCGCTTATCGGCTGGACGCGAACGGGCGGATTATCGAACAGCGCCGCGACCCGCGCGGCATCCTCGCCTGCGAGGGCCGCTTCGCCGAAGTGCTGGTCGAATTGGTCGGCGAGTGGCCCGGCGACATCGTCCTGTGCGGGATGATCGGCAGCCGCAATGGCTGGATCGAACTGCCCTACTTGCCGTGCCCGGCCGACGCCGGCGCGCTGGCCGCGGCCATGCAGGAACACCACGACCCGCTGCTGGCAGGTCGCACGATGTGGTTCGTGCCGGGTCTGGATTGCCACGCCGGGGCCGGCGTGCCCGACGTGATGCGCGGCGAAGAAACGCAACTGGTGGGCCTGGCCGGCGTGCTCGCGCGTGGCCGCCATCTGGTTTGCCTGCCCGGAACGCACAGCAAGTGGGCCTGGCTCGAAGACGGTCGCATCGTCGATTTCGCTACCGTGATGACCGGTGAGCTATACGCGGTGCTGCGCAACCACAGCCTGCTCGGCCGGCTGATGAGCGACGACGGCCACGCCTTCGATGCCGACGCCTTCGCGCTGGGCATCGATCGCAGCGGCGAGCCCGGCGGGCTGGCGCATCAATTGTTCGGCACGCGTACGCTGGCCCTGTTCGACCGACTGCCGGGCGAGGCCTTGGGCTCGTACCTGTCCGGGATGTTGATCGGCGATGAAATCCGCCACCGCCTGCCGGCGCCGACGCAGGTGCACCTGGTGGGGAGTGCCGCGCTCACCTCGCGCTATGCGCATGCCCTGGCGCATCTCGGGATCGCCGCCGAGCAGCATGGCGAGGATCTGGCCGCGGCCGGCCTGCATGCGCTGGCCCGGGCGCGGCAGCTGCGCCTGGGATGATCCGTGTGAGACAGGCTACGCCCCCTCACCCGCGCACTGCCCGACTGCTTTAGAATTAGCCGGCTTCTCGCCGGATTTCCCCATGCCTTTTGTCGTCACCGAAAACTGCATCAAGTGCAAATACACCGACTGCGTGGAAGTCTGCCCGGTCGATTGTTTCCATGAAGGCCCGAACTTCCTGGTCATCGACCCGGACGAGTGCATCGACTGCACGTTGTGCGAGCCGGAATGTCCGGCCAACGCCATCTATCCCGAAGACGACGTGCCGGCCGGCCAGGAGCATTTCGTCGCCCTCAATGCCGAACTGGCCAAGGCCTGGCCGGTACTGACGGTGCGCAAGGAGCCGGCGGCCGATGCGGCCGAGTGGGACGGCAAGCCGGACAAGTTGCCGCTGCTGCAGCGCTGAGCCAGGCGCCGGGCGACAAACGAAAACGGGCGCCTCGCGGCGCCCGTTTGCTTTTCCGGCCCGGGTGGGCTCAGCCGCCCAGCTTGGCCTTGAGCGTGGCGATCAGGCTGACCGGCGCGTCGGCGGTAGCCGGCAAGCCGCGCGGATCGACCGCCGAGACATAGGTGCCGGCTTCGGTGGTGACCACGCGCACCAGGAAGTTGGCGCCTTCGTAGCTCACGTCGTAGGAGCCGAGCAGCTGCGCGCGGCTGGCGATGGTCACGCCCGGCACGTTGGCCAGCGCGTCGCCGACGGCGGCGAACACCGCATCGCGGTCGCCCTTGACGGTAAAGCCGCTCTTGCTCGCCGCCTGCTGGGCAGCGGCCGATGGCGCGTTGGCCGGCTGCGCGGACGAGGCCAGGGTCGGCACCTTCATCGCGCCGGAGGTATCGGGCAGGGTCAGGTCCGGCGGGACTTCCAGCGGACGGCTCTCGGCCGGCAACGCGTAGTCGCCGCGGGCATCCTTGTGGAACCAGCTGCAGCCGCTGGCGGCCACCACCAGCGCGACCAACGGCAACACGCGGGCGGAACGAACGGGATGACGCATTGGTAAATCTCCTGGGTCAGGCCGCAATGGCTTCGCGGCTGGAAAGTGCTTCCAACGCGGATGCGTCGGCGGCAAGGCGGTCGGCCTCGGCATGATGGGGAGCCGACAGCGTCGTCAAGGGTAGACGGAGTCCTTCGCCCAGGCCCTGGCGTTGCAGCAGCGCCTTGACCGGGATGGGATTGGATTCGACGCCGCAGAACTCGTGGTAAGGGCGCAGGCGGGCGTCCCAGTCCGCGGCAGCGGCGTGGCCGCCAGCGCGGGCCAGGTCGCACAAGCGGCGATATGCGGCCGGCAGGACGTTCGAACCGACCGAGATGACCCCGTCGGCGCCAGCCAGCATCGCACGGGCGGCGGTGCCGTCGTCGCCGCTGAGCACGGCAAAGCCGGGTCCACGCAGCGGCAGCAGGGCGGACATGCGCTCGGGTTCGCTGCGCGCCTCCTTGATGCCGACGATATTCGGATGGCTGGCCAGGGCCGCCACGGTCTCCGGCAACAGGTCGCAGCCGGTCCGGCCGGGCACGTTGTACAGCACCACCGGCAGCCCGCCCTGCTCGGCCACGGCCAGGAAATGCGCCTTCAGGCCTTCCTGGGTCGGGCGCACATAGGGGGGTGTGACCACCAGGGCGTACTGCGCGCCCTGGGCAGCGGCGCGCCGGGTCAGGGCGATGGTGCGCGCGGTGCCGGACAGGCCGGTCCCGGCCAGCACCGGCACCCGGCCGGCGCAGCGGGCCACGGCCAGGCGCAGCAATTGGTCGTATTCCTCATCGGCCAGGGTCGAGGCTTCACCGGTCGACCCGGCCACGACCAGGCCCTGGACGCCGCCGCCGATCTGTTTGTCCAGCAAGCGCTGCCAGGCATCGAGGTCGAGTTCGCCCTGTGCGGCGAAGGGGGTGGCCAGTGCGGTGATGATGCCGGAGAGGGACAAGGCGGTGGCGGCTCTGCTGGGGAGAAGAAGGAGAAACGAGGGACGCACACAGCCGGGAAGCTGGCATGCGCTTTCCGAATGTTACTTGCGGCGCGAAACCACGGGCAAGTATGCTGCGCGCTGCGCTGTGGCCCGTCCCGGCGCCATTCAGCCTTATCGCAATGCCGGAACCCCCTTTGACCGACACCGCTCCCCGGCCTTCGCCGACCGAAAACCACCTCCTGATCAACGCCTATACGACGCATCCGGAGTCGCCGCTGTTGCCCGTCACCCGCCGCATCGCCGATAGCGGCTGCAATCTGGTGGATGCGCGCCTGTCGACAGTGGGCCGCGATGTCTCGGTGACCGCGCTGGCGACCGGCTCTTGGGATTCGGTGGCCAAGCTCGAAGCCATGTTGACCCGGCTCGAGCGCGACGAGAGCATGAAGCTGGTGTGGTACCGGACCGGACCCAAGCAGGCCCAGTCCAACCTGTTGCCGTACATCGTCGAAGTGATCGCCGCCGACAAGCCCGGCATCCTGTTCCAGTTGGCCGACTTCTTCGATCGCCAGGGCATCACCATCGAGAACCTGCAGAGTACGCGCTATCGCGCGATGCAGACCGGCGCGGAGATGTTCTCTGCGCAGGTCACCATCGGCGTCCCGGCCAACATGCACATTGCCGCGCTGCGCGACGATTTCCTCGAGTTCTGCGACCACCTGAACCTCGATGCGATCATGGATCCGATGAAGTTCTGATCGGCCAAGGGGCGCGCGCGAGGTGGCGTTCGACGCGGTTCGCGGTATATGTAGGGGCACGCAACACCGCCCGATCCGCAGGACCCCTGAATGACCGCAAGCACCCCGCTGGACCGCACCACCCTCGACCTGCCGTTGGCCTTGTCCGGCGGCGCCCACGCCACCCTCGCCGACTACGCCGGCCAATGGCTGGTGTTGTACTTCTACCCCAAGGACAGCACCCCCGGCTGCACCACCGAGGGGCTGGAATTCAACGCGCTGCTGCCCGCCTTCGCCGCCGAGGGCGCCACAGTGCTGGGGGTCTCGCGCGACTCGCTGCGCTCGCACGACAATTTCTGTGCCAAGCAGGGTTTTGCCTTCGCGCTGGTCAGCGACACCGACGAAGCGCTGTGCCGGGCCTTCGACGTCATCCGCATGAAGAACATGTATGGGCGCCAGGTGCTGGGGGTCGAACGCAGCACCTTCCTCATTTCGCCGGATAGTCGTATCGTGCAGGCGTGGCGCAAGGTGAAGGTGGCCGGCCACGCGGAAGCGGTTTTCCAAGCCCTGAAGGCGCACAAGCAGCAGTGAGACCCCTCGCAACCCGAACTTGCCATCACCCTGCCCCGCAGGACGTGATGGCTCGCCCATGTCCTTTTCTCAGGAAGACCCGATGACCCGAGGCAAGCGCATCTACGTGCTGGACACCAACGTGCTCATGCACGACCCCACCGCGCTGTTCAAGTTCGAGGAGCACGACGTATTCCTGCCGATGCAGGTGATCGAGGAACTGGACAATGCCAAGAAGGGCATGTCCGAGGTCAGCCGCAACGCACGCCAGGTCAGCCGCTTCCTCGACGAATTGCTGGACGGCGCCAGCGCCGATCAGATCCAGTCGGGCATCGTGCTGAGCCACCCACAGGGCATCCAGCTCAAGCACCAGGGCCAGATCGGCAAACTGCACTTCCAGACCAAGCCGGTATCGCTGGGCAAGAGCTTCGGCGAGATCGTGCCGGACAACAAGATCCTGGCCGCGGTGCTGCAACTGCGCGAGGATTTCCCCGACGTGCCGGTGGTGCTGGTGTCCAAGGACATCAACCTGCGGATCAAGGCCTCGATCAGCGGCCTGGTCGCCGAGGATTACGAGAACGACCGCGCGCTCGATGATTTCAGCCTGCTGTTCACCGGTGCGGTGGAACTGCCGGGCGACTTCTGGCAGAAGCACAACCAGGACCTGCGCAGTTGGTCGGACAAAGGCCGTACCCATTACGAGGTGAAGCTGGCCGAGGACGAAGACTGGCACCCCAACCAGTACCTGTACCTGCCGGGCGAAGACGAAGTCGAGCTGCGCGTGTCCAAGGTCGGCACCGACGGCAAGGTGGTGCTGTCGCTGGTGGACGACTATCGCAGCGGCCAGCATGCGGTGTGGGGCATCAGCGCGCGCAATCGCGAGCAGAACTTCGCGCTCAACGCCTTGATGGACCCGGAGATCGACTTCGTCACCCTGCTCGGCACCGCCGGCACTGGCAAGACCCTGCTGGCGCTGGCCGCCGGCCTGGCCCAGACCATGGACCAGCAGCGCTACCGCGAGATCATCATGACCCGCGCCACGGTCAGCGTGGGCGAGGACATCGGCTTCCTGCCGGGCACCGAGGAAGAAAAGATGACCCCGTGGATGGGCGCGCTCACCGACAACCTGGAGGTGCTCACCCACAACCAGGAAGGCGGCGCCTGGGGCCGCGCGGCGACCAACGACCTGCTCGCCAGCCGCATCAAGATCCGCTCGATGAACTTCATGCGTGGCCGCACCTTCCTCTCGCGCTACCTGATCCTGGACGAAGCGCAGAACCTGACGCCGAAACAGATGAAGACCCTGATCACCCGCGCCGGCCCCGGCACCAAGATCGTCTGCCTGGGCAATGTCGAACAGATCGACACGCCCTACCTGACCGAAACCACCTCGGGCCTGACCTACGCGGTCGATCGCTTCAAGAACTGGCCGCACAGCGCGCATGTCACCTTGCGCCGTGGCGAGCGCTCGCGCCTGGCCGACTACGCCTCGGAGGTCCTGTGAAGCTGCACCGCACCTTGCCGTTCGTCCTGCTTGCCCTGGCCGGCGGCTGCGCAACTACCGGCGGCGTCCCCGGCACCACGGTGCCGACCACGGTGCGCGCCGGGCAGTCGTGGGTCATCACCCGGCCGGTCGTCGCCACCCAGGTGCTCGATACCTGCTCGCGCGACAGCCCCGCCCGCCATCCCAATGAAATGACCGGGTTTTGGGCGCCGAGCCGGCAACAGATCGACGAGCTGGAGGCGCGACTGGATCAACTGCAGCCGCCGATCAACAACCCCGGCGACTACGACCGCCAGTACGTCGGCATCGAAGCGAACGGCAAGCGGCTGATCTACATCAATGCTTTCCGGCTGCCCAGCGACAGCAATCTTGACCCTGCGCGCACCGCCATCCGTGTCTGCGATGGAGGTGCCGGGTTCTGGGGTGCGGTCTACGATCCGCAGGTCGGCAAATTCTCCGACGTGGAAGTCAACGGCCCGGGCTAGGCAACCAAGCCGCCCGGGTCATCGCCAAGAAGGTGAGGGATGCAGGCTTTGCCCAGGTGGGTGTGGATAGGGGCGGTGACGCTGTCGGCTGCGGCCGGGATGATCAACGTCATCGGATATCTCGGTTTCAACCAGCAGGTGGTGAGCCATGTCACCGGCACCACCAGCTTGCTCGGCGTCGAGTTGGCGCGCGGGCAATGGCATGACGCCGGCTTCGTCTGGGGCCTGCTGATCGCCTTCAGCCTGGGCGCCACGCTGAGCGGCCTGCTGATACAGAACCAGCAACTGCAGCTGGGCCGTCGGTATGGCGTGGCGCTGTTGCTGGAATCGATGCTGATCCTGGCCGCGATTCCGTTGTATGCGCAGCACCCGCCATGGGCAACCTGGCTGCTGGCAATGGCCTGCGGACTACAGAACGCCATGGCCACCACCTACAGCGGCGCGGTCGTGCGCACCACCCACCTGACCGGCATGTTCACCGACCTCGGCATCGGCCTGGGCCATTTGCTGCGTGGCCTGCCACTGCAGACGCGGCGGCTGGTCTTGTGCGGCTTCATCATCAGCGGCTTTCTCGGCGGCAGCCTGGCCGGCGCCTGGCTGTTCGCGCACTTCCATTACCGCGCGCTTTACTTGCCTGCGGCGATCACCGGCATTACCGGCGGCATCTACTTCGGGTATCGGCAGTGGATGCTGGTACGTGCACCCAGCCGGCCATGACCGCGATGCAGGACGGATCGCGCCCAGGCACAATCGGCGCATGAGCAGCCAAGTCCTTTCCGCCCTCACCATCGCCGGCTCCGATTCGGGCGGCGGCGCCGGTATCCAGGCCGACCTGAAGACCTTCGCCGCGCACCGCGTGCACGGGCTGTCGGCGATCGCCGCGCTCACCGCGCAGCACACCCGCGGCGTTACCGCGGTGCACGTGCCGCCGCTGGACTTCCTGCGCGCGCAGATCGACGCCTGCTTCGACGACTTCGAAATCCAGGCAGTGAAACTCGGCATGCTGGCCAATGCCGAGGTGATCCACTGCGTGGCCGACGCGCTGGCGCGACATCGCCCGCCCTTTATCGTGCTCGACCCGGTGATGGTGGCCACCAGCGGTGCCAAGCTGCTGGCCGACGAGGCACTCGACGCGCTGCGCCAGCGCCTGTTGCCGATGGCCACGCTGGTGACGCCGAATATCCCCGAGGCCGAGCTGCTGCTGGGTCATCCGATCGACGATGCCACCGCCGCCGAACGCGCCTGCAGCGAATTGCTGGGCCTTGGCGCCACCGCCGTCCTGCTCAAGGGCGGGCATCTGTTCGAAGGCACGCGCGTGATCGATCGTTTCGACGACGGCGTGGCCCAGCACGAATACATCCACACACGTCTTCCGATCGATGCTCATGGCACTGGCTGCACATTGGCCTCGGCCATTGCCGCGCAGCTATGCAATGGCCTGTCGCTGGGCAACGCCTGCGAGGCGGCTATCGACTACGTAGCGCGGGCTTTGCAGAGCGGATATCGACCGGGGCGCGGCGAAGTGCTGGTGCTCGACCACTTCGGCGCGGCGCGCCAGGGATGACCACGCGGTCCCTGGCGATCGCCGTGGCTGGCAGCGACGGCCACCAGTGGCAGTTACTCGCGCGCCTGCCGGTGCAACCGCGTGCGGCGCTGCTTTGGTTGCCGGCACTCGGCGTGGCGGCGCGGCATTACGAACCCTTTGCCGATGCACTCGCCGCCGAGAACATCGCCGTGCTCCTGCACGAATGGCGCGGCAATGGCAGCAGTAACCAGCGAGCCTCGCGCCAATGCAACTGGGGCTACCGCGAGATCCTCGCGTTCGATCTGCCCGCCAGCCAACAAGCGCTCCGGGAAGTCGCCGGCGAGTTGCCGTTGCTGATCGGCGGGCACAGCTTGGGTGGGCAACTGGCGTGCTGCCATGCCGGCCAGCAGGCGGAGGTTTTTTCGCGGCTTTGGCTGGTGGCCAGCGGCACGCCCTGGTGGCGCAGCTTCGCGGCGCCGCTGCGCTATGCCTTGCCGCTGGCCTACCGCTTCGCGCCCTGGCTGGCGCATCGCCATGGCACCCTGCCCGGCCGCCGCGTCGGCTTCGGCGGGACCGAAGCGCGCGGGCTGATCGCCGACTGGGCACGGGTTGGCCTGAGCAACCGCTATGCGGCCAGCGGCTGGGACGTGGATCTGGAAGCGGGCATGGCACGCACCACGGCGCCGATCGACGCGCTGGTGATGGCCCGCGACTGGATGGCCCCGGCGACTTCGATGCAGGCACTGGCGGCAAAGATGGGCGGGCCGAGCCGGTTGGACACGCTGGATGCAAGCGAACTCGGCACCCGGGCCGATCACTTTTCGTGGCTGAAAACCCCGGGAAAAGTGGCCCATCGGCTGGCCGCGGCGCTGGCGTGAATTTTTTTATTACGGACCGTTGACGTCCTTCGCATACTCCCGCATAATTCTCCTCCTGACGACGCGCCCGTAGCTCAGTTGGATAGAGTACCTGGCTACGAACCAGGCGGTCGGGAGTTCGAATCTCTCCGGGCGCACCACTCGTCAAAAAGACGACAAGCTTAAGCTTGTCGTCTTTTTTTTTGCTTTGCGAATTTCGCGATTCGCGCTCAGGCCATCACAGCGGGCGGCACCGCAGCCACCGCGTTGCCCGCCGGCAACGCCACGATTTCATACCCTGCCGCGCGCCAGGCTTCCAATCCACCCAACAACGGCCGCACGTCGTGATAGCGATGCTCGCGCAGACGCGCGGCCAGCCATGCTGCCGAGACCTCGTTCGGGCAAGCACAGAAGATCACCACGCCGCGCTCGGGCGACACCTGCGCCAGGATTTCGCCCAGCTTGCGCTCGTCGGCGAACAGCGCACCGGGAATGGTGTACGGCTCCAGGTCGCGATAACCCGGCGCGCGAATGTCGAGCACCGCCGGTGCGTGTTCCGGATCCTGCATCAGCGCGTACAACTCATCGACGCTGATCCGCGCCGCTTCCAGCGAACGCAACAATTGCTGGCGCCGCCACCAACGCCAGCCCACGTACAGCGCCAGTGCCGCGCCGACGATCACGAAGGCGCGCGCGCCGAGGTCGGCCAGCACCTCGAGCACATGCTCCACCTGCCCGGCAAACACCACGCCCAGGCCCAGCCCAACCGCCGCCCACAGCGCCGCGCCCAGCGTGTCGTAGCCCAGGAACGGCCGCAGGCGGACCTGCATTGCCCCGGCCAGCGGCACCGAGACCAGCGACAGCCCGGGCACGAACTTGGCAAACGCCAGCACGCGGATACCCAGGCGCCCATAGAAGCGCTCGGTCTTCTTCATGCAGGTGTCGCGTGATAGCGACAGCCGGCACAGCGTCTGCAGCGTGCGGTTGCCATAGCGGCGCCCGGCCAGGAACCACGCCGTATCGCCGATCACACTGGCGCTGATCGACAACACCCAGGCCAGCAGCACGCCAAGCCACGCATACGGCCCGCCATGCAGTGCATAGCCTGCGCCGACCAGCACCAGCGTCGGCATCGCCGGCACCGGCAAGCCCAGGGCCAGCGCCAGTACGTTGACGAACACCAGCGTCAGACCGAATTGCTCGACCAGGGCGTGCATGGGGAAATCCAGGAAAGAGAAGCGCAAGGTGACGGCATTATTGCGCCAGGCCAGGGCGAACGGCGGAATACTCCGTTGCGGCCAGGCGCTGCAGCCAATCGTCGAACACCCCGGGCGCACGCAAGCGACGCTGCCACCAGGCCAGCGCTTCGCCTTGTTCGCCGGTGCGCCAGGCCAGGTAGAAGGTTTCGTCGGGCTTGGGCTCGTCCACTTCCAGCGCGACCAACGCGCCGGCGGCAATGGCCGCGCGCGCGCAGGCTTCCGGCAGGAATCCGCAGCCCTGGCCGGCCAGTTGCAGGGCGAATTTTGCGCGCATGTCCGGCACGCTGAGCACGTCCTGCGCCGATTGCAGGCCGACGGTGCGCGGCAGCAGGCGGCGCGCCGAGTCGGCGACGGCCACCGCGCGATGCAGTGCCAGTTCGCTTGCGCTCACGCGGCCACTTCCCGCCAGCGGATGGCCCGGCGCCACCGCGAAGACGAAGCGCACCGTGCCCAGCGGTTCGACCACGTAGCCGCCGCCGCTGGGGCCCTCGCCCGCCGCCACCAGCAAGTCGGCGCGTCGATCCAGCAGCGCCTCCCAGGTGCCCGACAGCGACTCGCTCACCAGCCGCAGCCGGGTACTGTCGGCCACCGCGTAGAACGCCGCCACGTCCCCGGCCAGCAGCGCGACCGGGAACAACGCGTCCAGTCCCAGCGCGAACTCCGACTCCCAGCCTGACGCTACCCGCCGCACCCGCACCTCCAACTCCTGCGCCGCGCGCAACAGGTGCCGGCCTTCCTTCAGCAACTCGCGGCCGGCCTCGGTAGGCGTGGCCTTGGGGCCGGCGCGCTCGAACAACTGCACACCGAGATCCTCTTCCAGCTTTGACACGGTGTAGGAGATCGTCGACGGCACTTTGTAGAGCACCTTGGCGGCCCCGGCGAACGAACCGCGGCGGTCGATCGCATCGAGGATCTGCAGGGCTTCCAGGCTGATCTTCATGTTCGAATCCTTCGATGCTGGCGCTCGAATCTACTCGCTTTTTGTTTCCGGATGAAGCGAACAGACTAGCCACCAAGGAGGAACGCCTCCGATCGACACCATCGAACATCAGGAGCACTACCATGTTGCAGATCCGCAAGAGCGATGCCCGCGGCCGCGCCGAGCACGGCTGGCTGTCTTCCCGCCATACCTTTTCCTTTGGCCACTACCACGACCCGCGCTACATGGGCTTCGGGCCGCTGCGGGTGATCAACGAGGACAAGGTGCAGCCGGGCGAAGGCTTCGGCACCCATGGCCATCGCGACATGGAGATCATTTCCTACGTCCTTGACGGCGCCCTGGAGCACCAGGACAGCATGGGCACCGGCTCGGTGCTGCACTACGGCGACGTCCAGCGCATGAGCGCCGGCAGCGGCGTGACCCACAGCGAGTTCAACGGCTCCAAGACCGAGCCGGTGCACTTCCTGCAGATCTGGCTGTTCCCCGAGCGCAATGGCATCGAGCCGAGCTACGAGGAAAAGCACTTCGACCCGCAGAGCAAGCGCGGCCGCCTGCGCCTGATCATCTCGCCCGACGGCGCCGACGGCTCGCTCACGGTGCACCAGGATGCCCATGTCTACGCCACTGTGCTCGACGGCGACGACCGGGTCGAACATAGCCTGGCGGCCGGTCGCGGTGCCTACGTGCAGGTTGCGCGCGGCACTGTCGAGCTCAACGGCGTGGCGCTGGCGGCCGGCGATGCGGTACAGCTCAGCGATGAATCGCTGCTGGTGCTGGAGCATGCCAAGGACGCCGAAGTGCTGGTGTTCGACCTGCCGCTGCAGGGCCCGCACTGACCGCGACGCCGGGGGACCGAACGGTCCTCCGGCGCGCCTTTGACTTCGTTGCGCGGGGCTGGTTCCATGCCCGCTTCTCTCACCAGGAGCCACCATGCTCACGCATCACGATGCCGCCTTCTCGACCCTGATCGACCGCGTCGCCCGCTACGGCGCGGCCACTGCCGCATGGGACGACCTCTACGCCTGGTTTGGCGCCGAGGAGATCGACGCCAACGTGTGGCGCGCGGTCCATGCGCGCTTTCGCGAGATCTGCGCCCACTACGGTTTCGAGGAAGTCCCGGAGCTGAGCGTGTACCGCTTCGATGCGTTCTTCACCCTGATCCGCGAAGGCGCCGACGACGAGGGCGTGGCAATCATCGGCGCCGACGGCGAACTGGAAGAGGAAGAGGAATCCGAAGACGACGAGGGCTGATTCCGCGCGTCGCCTTCGCGAGGCCGCCCATCCGGGCGGCCTTCGCGATCATGGGCCCACCCTACAACTGCACGTCGCCGACCTTGTCGGCGTAGTCCTTCTTCGGGTCCACGCCCAGCATCATCTTCACGCCTGCCCACAGGTTGTTTTCGTTTAGCCACACCTGCGCGTGGGTCGGGTCCATCCGCAGCAGCACCAGTTTCGGATCGTCCTTGCCCTCATACCAGGCGGCGATGAACGGGTTCCACAAGCGTTCGACCACGGCGCGGTCGGTGTGCTCGCGCAGGCTCCCCGCCACGCTGGCGAAGACGTCGTGGCCTTTTCCGACCAGTTGCGCCACCGCTTTGGCGGTGGTGCCGCCCAACTCGGCCACCAGTCCGTTGTCGCGCGCGGTGAAGAACCAGATCGGGCCACCTTCATCGCCTTCGATCATTGCCGTCATCGGCTGGGCATGGCCATCCTCCGCCGCCACCAGCCCCAGCATCACGGTGCGGTCGGACTTCAGGGTTTTCCATAATTTGCTTTCGAGTTCGCGAGCATCGGCCACAGGGGTCTCCGGTGCCGCGCCGGCGGCGCGGCTTCGCGCTCAATTTGCGCAAGGCGCTGCAAGCGCGTGTGAGCGTTACGCGCAGCGTCTTGACCGCGTGCTCACGGCCGGTGGCTTGCCCGACACGTAGGAACACCATTGTGATACCCCGCCGGTGCGCGCCACTGCTTCAATGCCTCAACTGCATTGGACGGGAGATTGGCCATGAGAGTCGCAAACGCACCCAAGCACTCACCGCCGGCGGAGTACCTCTCACGCCCATCGCCGCAGCCGACGGCACGCGCCCAGGCCCGCGGGCCAAGTCCTCGTGAACGAGAGCCGACGTGGGAATCCAATAAGGAGGACTGGGACCAGTTCCGGCAACGGCACTACCAGTGGAACACGGGGGCAAGCTCCGAAACCAAGGAGGTACCCGAAGGATACGGGCAGACACCGCCGGCCACGCCGACACAAATCGCCACCGACGTCGCGCTGAGCATTCTGGGCGGCGGGCCCGGGATCGGTGCGGGGAAATTCCCGACAAAGCCCACCCCGCGTCCCGCCAGCGTACCGCCGGCACGCCCAGCACCCGCGCGCCCGGCACGTCCCCACAGCGCGCCACCGGCCGCGCAAAGGCCTCGCGCAGAAGCCGAAACGCGACCGCAAGGCCTCGCCGGCGCTGCGAAACGACCGGGATCGCCCGAAGGCAAGCCGGCCACCAAACGGCCGGCACACGTGATTGGCAGCGTTGCGCATCCCGAAGAAACGGCGCGCCCCTCGACATCAACCCAGTCGACAACCGAGTCGGTGGCGTCTGTCGCTGCTGGGGAGGCGCCCGCAGCTGTCCAACCCGCCATTCCCTCCTACACCGCAAGCAATCTGCCCGAGGGCATGCAAAGGCTGATGACACCCTCAACATGGACCTCGCCAGCGCAACGCTTTGTCGATGCAGATGCCGAGTTCCGTGCCGATTATCAGTTCGCCT
>DATCVI010000116.1:0-6267 GCA_036566925.1 Stenotrophomonas sp. | reverse complement strand
CAGCCCAGACCGCGCCGGTTCGCAGCGAACCGCTGCCGCCGGAGCCGGCCAAACCGAGCGCGCCGGCGCCCAAGCCGAGCGCGCCGGTCGCCACCACGCCCAAGCCCGCCGCCCCTACCGTTAAACCGGCTGCCGCCACCGTTGTCCCCAAGCCGACCACGCCCGCGGCCCCGGCCGCCAGCGGCGTCGGGTTCGCGGTACAGCTCGGTGCGTTCGGCCGGGTCGAAGACGCCAACGCGCTGCGCGACCGTGCACGCGCTGCCGGTTTCAGCGCTTTCGTCGAGCAGGTCCGCACCGACAAGGGCACGCTCAACCGCGTGCGCGTCGGGCCGGTGGCCAGCCGCGCCGACGCCGAGCAGCTCAAGGCCCAGGTGGCCTCGAAGGTCGGCGTCGCCGGCATGGTGCGGCCGCATCCTTGAATCGCGAGCGGCCTGCACCCATCCAAGGCACGCCGGTCATTGGCGGACGAGTAGCTGACGCAGGGAGCGCAGCGTGATCGATCTGGTTTTGTTCGGTGTCATCGGCCTGTCGGCGTTGCTGGGCCTGTTTCGCGGCTTCATCGGGATCGTGGTCGGCACCCTGTCGTGGTTGCTGGCGGTGTGGCTGTCGTTCCTGTTCGGTGGCGCCGCGGCGCATTGGCTGGCACAGGGGCAGCACCCGGGCCTCACCCAATACCTGTGCGGCTATGGCGGGGTGTTCATCGTCGTGTTCGCGGCGGTGGCACTGGTGGGCTGGTTGATCCGCACCGCAGTCAATGCGGTACGCCTGGGCGGTTTGGACCGGATCGCCGGTTTCGCCCTCGGCGCCGTCCGTGGCGTGGTCCTGGCGTGCGTGCTGGTGCTGTTCATGGGCTACAGCTCGTTGCCGCAGGAAGCGGCCTGGCGGCAGTCGCAGCTGGTGCCGTGGCTGGCACCCGGCGCGCAGTGGATGCGCGCGCAGCTGCCGGACTGGTCTGTTCCGGTGGCGGATTTGGGCAAGTTGGCCCTGCCGGGCGATAATGCTCCTCTCTCCGCGACGGGACAGCCTGTCGCAACGCCCGCGGCGGAAGGCCACGCAGGGCAAGGCGGCGAGACGGCCACGGCGGAATCAGCCGCGGCGCTGCCCAGCAATATCGAGCCGGCGCCCGCGCGCGACGGCGAAAGCGGCCCTCGGCGGGCCGACCCCCAAGGCCAGGCACGGCCACCTTCACATTAAGGGCGCAAGCCCAAGCGGAGAACGCGCACCATGTGTGGCATCGTCGGTATTGTCGGCAACCAGAACGTCGCCGGGCAGCTCTATGACGGCCTGACCGTCCTGCAGCATCGCGGCCAGGACGCGGCAGGCATCGCCACCGCCGACGGCACGCGCCTGCGCGTGCAGAAGGCCAATGGCCTGGTCCGCGACGTCTTCGACGAAACCAAGATGGCGGTGCTCGAGGGCCGCGTCGGCATCGCCCACTGCCGCTATCCGACTGCGGGTTCCGAAGGCATGGACGAGGCGCAGCCGTTCTACGTCAATTCGCCGTTCGGCATCGCCTTGGCGCACAACGGCAACCTGATCAACACCGAGGCCTTGCGCCAGCAGGTGTTCGAGGCCGACCGCCGCAACATCAATACCGATTCGGACAGCGAAGTGCTGCTGAACGTGTTTGCCCACGAACTCGACGCGCAGGGCGTGCTGACGCCGGAAGCGGCGATCCGCGCGGTAGCCGGCGTGCACCGGCGCTGCAAGGGCGGCTATGCGGTGGTCAGCGTGGTGCTGGGCCTGGGCCTGGTGGCCTTCCGCGACCCGCACGGCATTCGTCCGCTGGTGCTGGGCAAGCGCAGCCACGCCGAGGGCGACGAATACATCGTCGCCTCGGAGTCCTCGGCGCTGGACATCCTCGGCTTCCAGCGCGTGCGCGACGTGCTGCCCGGCGAGGCGCTGGTGATCACCGCGCGCGGCGAGCTGTTCTCGGAAGTGTGCGCGCCGGCGATCGACCACACGCCCTGCATCTTCGAGTACGTGTATTTCGCCCGCCCCGATTCGATGATCGACAACGTCTCGGTGCACAAGGCGCGCATGCGCATGGGCCAGAAGCTGGGCGAGAAGATCCTGCGCCTGCGCCCGGACCATGACATCGACACCATCATCCCGATCCCGGACACCTCGCGCGATGCCGCGCTGGAAATGTCCAACGTGCTGGGCGTGAAGTACCGCGAAGGCTTCGTCAAGAATCGCTACGTCGGCCGTACCTTCATCATGCCGGGGCAGGGCGAGCGGGTGAAATCCGTGCGCCGCAAGCTCAACCCGATCCACCTGGAATTCCGCAACCGCGTGGTGCTGCTGGTCGACGATTCGATCGTGCGCGGCACCACCAGCCGGCAGATCGTGCAGATGGCCCGCGAGGCCGGCGCGCGCAAGGTCTACCTGGCCTCGGCGGCGCCGCCTGTGCGTTTCCCGAACATCTACGGCATCGACATGCCGGCGGCCGAGGAACTGGTCGCGCACAACCGTACCGAGCAGGAGATCCAGGAGTTCCTCGGCGTCGACTGGCTGGTCTACCAGGACCTGGAAGACCTGGAGACGGCGGTGCGCGAAGGCAATCCGGCGTTGAAGGAGTTCGATTCGTCGTGCTTCAACGGCCGCTACACCACCGGTATCGAGCCGGGCTATTTCGAGCGCATCCAGCAACTGCGCTCGGACGAAGCCAAGCACAAGCGCCGCGCCTAAGCGCGGCCGCGGCGTGGCCATGGACGACGCACTGCCCGCCGACCTGCTGCAGGCCGCGGCGCGTTGCCTGGCCGCTGCCGATCCGAACGAGAAAGTTGCCCTGACCCAGCGCTACGCCGCGGCCTTTGCCCGTGGCGAACTGGCGTTGCCTGCGGAGGCACCTGCGCCAGCGCCGATCCGCATGCCGGGCCGCCCGCCGCGTCCAGTCCTGGTGCATCCGCGCGAGTTGCCGCGCCGAGGCCTCGGCAGCGCCGAAGGCCGCGCCGCGTTCCTGCACGCCATCGCGCATATCGAACTCAACGCGATCGATCTTGCCTGGGATGCGGTGTACCGCTTCCGCGAGCCGCCGGCACCGTTCCATGCCGATTGGGTGGCAGTGGCCGCGGATGAGTCGCGCCACTTCGCGCTTTTGCAGGCGCGCTTGCGCGAGTACGGTCACGAATACGGCGACTTCGACGCCCACAACGGGTTGTGGGAAATGTGCGAGAAGACCGCGCATGACGGCCTGGCGCGGATGGCGTTGGTGCCGCGGGTACTGGAGGCGCGCGGACTCGATGTCACCCCGGCGATGATCGTCAAGCTGCGTTCGCTCGGCGATGCGGCCACGGCGGAGATACTGGAACTCATCCTGCGCGAGGAAGTGGCGCATGTCGCCGCCGGGTCGCGCTGGTATCGCTGGTATTGCGAACGTGCGGGGATCGAACCGCGGGGGCGCTTCAAGGAATTGCTGCGCGAGTACGCCGGCGGTTATTTGCACGGGCCCTTCAATATCGAAGCGCGGCTGTTGGCGGGCTTCGATGAGGATGAGCTGGCGAGCCTGGTGGAGCAGGCGGGCTGAAGCTCACCGCGCAGCCAGCGACTCCAGTTCCATCCCATCCGCGTCCACCCGCAATACCGAGCCCTGCTCGTACCAGTCGCCCAGCACCACGCGCGTGCACGCGGCCTCGCCAACCTGCAACGAGTGGATCGCCGGGCGATGGGTGTGGCCATGGATCAAACGGTCCACGCCGTAGCGCGCGAAGGTCGCCTCGACTTCCGCCGGCGCCACGTCGGTGACGGTCTCGAACTGCGCGCGGTCACCCTGCTTCAATTCCGATTGCCGCGCCTGGCTGGCCGTACGTGCCTGCTGCGCGAAAGCCACCCGCGCCTGCAACGGCTGCGACAGGAACTGGGCGATGAAGGCCGGGTCGCGCGTCTGCGCGCGGAACTGCTGGTAGGCGACATCGTCGGTGCACAGCAGGTCGCCGTGCATCAGCAGGGTCGGCCGGCCGTAGAGATCAATCACACTGGGATCGGGCAGGATGCGGAAGCCGGCGCGGGCGGCGTAGTCCGCGCCGACCAGGAAGTCGCGGTTGCCGGCCATGAAATAGATCGGCACGCCGCTGTCGGCCAGTGCGTGCAGTTCGGCGGCGACCGCGTCGGCCGCCGGCGAGGGCGTGTCGTCGCCGATCCACGCTTCGAACAGATCGCCGAGGATGTACAGCGCATCGGCCTGGCGCGCTTCACCGCGCAGGAAGTCCAGGAACAGGGCAGTGATGGCCGGGCGCGCCGGATCCAGGTGCAGGTCGGAGACGAAGAGGGTGGTCATGCGCGGCATTGTAGGCCAGGCCGCCGCCGTCCTTGTACGTGTCCGCTCAGAGCAGGCTGGCCATCGGCAGGAAGCCCAGCGACAGGCTGGCCAGGACACTGCCGATGGCAGTGGCGGCGAGTACGTCGCTCGGGTAGTGCAGCCCGAGCACCACGCGCGAGAGCGCCACGCAGGCCGAGAACGGCACCAGCACCGGCGCCAGCCACGGGTAGTAGGCCAGCGCGACGATGCTGAAGGAGACCGCGTGCAAGGTGTGGCCGGACGGGAAGCTGAACTCGTCCAGCGGCGCCACCCAGGCGCGGATGCGCAGGTCGGCGGCATAAGGGCGCGGGCGCCGCGTCCAGCGCTTCAAGCCTTTGTACAACGTGAGGGCAACCACCCCGGTGGCAGCCATGTGCGCCGAGGCACGCACGCCCTGCATGCCGTCCACCACCACCAACAGCGCCATCAACGCATACCAGAACACGCCGTCGCCGAGCCGGCTGGTGAGCGCGAACAGGCGGCGCACGCGCGCGCGCCGACACCAAAGATTGGCGCGGCGGCACCAGCGCGTTTCGCGGCCGCGCAATAGTTCAAGCCGCGTCGACGACATAGCCGGTCCTTTGCGCGCTGAGGGCGCGCAGCACGGCCTCGAAATCGGCCACCACGCGCTCGGGATGCAACTGCTGCATCGCCGCGTGCGCGGCCGCGCCCATCCCCTGGCGCAGCGCGTCGTCCTCGGCCAGGCGCACGGCCGAATCGATGAAGGCCGCGTCCTCGTTCACCGCCGCGCCACTGACGCCGTGGCGCAGGTATTGGCGTGCGGCGCCGTAGTCGAAGGCTACCGTGGCCAGCCCGCTGGCCATGGCTTCGAGAGTGACGTTGCCGAAGGTTTCGCTGCGACTGGGGAACAGGAACAGGTCGCCGCTGGCGAAGTGCCGCGCCAGCGCATCGCCGCGCTGGATGCCGGCGAAGATGAAGTCGGGATTCTCGCGCTGCAGGCGTTCGCGCAGCGGGCCGTCGCCGACGAATACGAAGCGCGCTTTCGGTCGCACCTGCTGGATGCGGCGGAAGGCGCGCACCGCCAGGGGCAGGTTCTTCTCGCCCGCCAACCGACCGACATAGATCGCCGCGAAACCGTGGCCGTCGATGCCCCATTCCTCGCGCAACGCGGGATCGCGGCGGCGCGGATCGAATTGCAGGTTGTCGACCGCGCGCGCCAACAGCTGCACGCGCGCGAAACCATTGGCGGCGAGGAACTGGCGCAGCTCCTCGGTCGGCACCAGGGTCGCGCCGGCCTGGTTGTGGAAGCGGCGCATCCAGCGCAAGGCGGTGGCCTGCAGCCAGGCGGCGCCGTACTCGGGCAGGTATTCGTCGAAACGGGTGTGGAAGCCGCTGGCCACCGCAATGCCGAGGCGCCGCGCCGCGCGCATCGCCGACCAGCCGAGCGGGCCTTCGGTGGCGATGTAGATCGCATCCGGGCGCGTGGCCTGCCAGTGGCGGGTCAGGCGCTGGGTGGCCGGCAGGCCGAAGCGCAGGCCCGGGTAGCGCGGCAGCGCTGCCCCACGCACCAGCAAGCTGTTGTCGTCGGCATTGGCAGCGTCGGCCGGCTGGCGTGGGCGGATCACCTGGACCGCATGGCCGCGCGCGCGCAACCCGGTTTCCAGCCCTTGCACGGTCAGGGCGACGCCGTTGACTTCCGGCGGATAGGTCTCGGTAACGATGGCATAGCGCATGGTGACCTCCCGGATGCTGGCCACTGTCGCCCGCGGGGGTGGCAAGCACATGTCAGGCAGATGCGATTTCGATGACGGCCGCCGGGGTGATGAATGAAGGGGCGCCCGGGCGCGCAATTCATGCAGAAATCCGATGGCGATGGGAGGGTTGCGCCTGGACCATGACCGGCTGCCCGAAAGAGTGGCTTCTATGGCTGCATACAACTTTTCAGCGCGAGCGCGTCGATCGCTTTGCCTGCTGGTCATTGCCTTGGCGGCTAGTGTCGGGGCGGG
>DATCVI010000115.1:0-12305 GCA_036566925.1 Stenotrophomonas sp. | reverse complement strand
ACCAGCGCCATCGGCCCATGCTTGACCTCGGCCGAGCTGTAGGCCTCGGCATGCAGGCCGCAGGTTTCCTTGAATTTCAACGCCGCTTCCTGCGCGGCGGCCAGGCCCAGGCCGCGGCCGAGCACGAACAGATTGCGTGCCTCGACCAGGCCCTCGGTGAGCGCGCGCCAATCGGACTGCCAGGCTTGTCGCAGCGAGGCCGGCAAGGCCTCGAGCGCGGCCAGCAGCGCCGCGTCCTGCTTCCAGACCGCACCCAGCTGCAGGATCGCCGCAAGCGAAGCCAGGTAGCTCTTGGTTGCGGCCACGCTGCGCTCTGGACCGGCACCGAGTGGAATGACGGTGTCGGCCAGCTGCGCCAGCGGCGAATCCTCGACATTGACCAGTGCGACTACGCGCGCGCCGGCGGCTTTGGCGGCCTCGGCATTGCGCAGCAGGTCCGGACTCTTGCCCGATTGCGAGATCACCAGGTACAGCGCCCCGCGCAGGGCCAGCGGCGCTTCGTACACCGAGCCGACCGAAGGCGAGGCCGAGGCGGTGACGATGCCAAGCTGGGTCTCGAACAGGTATTTGGCGTAGGTAGCGGCGTGATCCGAACTGCCGCGCGCGCAGGTCACCACGAACGGCGGCGGCGCGGCCCGCAGCGAAGCGGCCAGCGCCTCGATGGTGGCGCGGTTGCGCGCGAACTGGGCGGCGACGACATCGGCGGTTTCCGCCGCTTCGCGGAACATCAGGGTCTGGCTTTCTTCGGGCAGCGACATGTTGGGGGGCGTGGCCTTGGTCGGATCAGGTCGGTTCGGGAGGCGTGCTTCGCGCGGTGGCGGCCGGGGCCGGCGCGGTGGAGCCGCGCACCACCAGCTGCGGCACGAAGCCGCGGTTATGCAGCTGCGAAGGCTGCTCGTCGTAGGCGTCGCTGCGGAGCTGGCTGATCAGCAGCCGCGCCGCATGCCGGGCGATGTCTTCGGTGGCCTGCTTGGCGGTGGTCAGCGGCGGCCAGGACTGGCGCGAGAACGGGCTGTCCTCGAAACCGGCGATGGAAAGTTGGTACGGCACATTCATGCCAGTGGACTTGGCCGCCGCCAGTACGCCGGCAGCGATCTCGTCGTTGCTGCCGAAGATCGCGGTCGGCGGTTCGCGCAGGGCCAGCAGGCGCCGGGCGCCGCGGAAGCCATCGTCGAAGGTGTAGTCGCCCTGCACGATCAGGTGCTTGTCCACGGTGATGCCGTAGTCGCGCAGCGCCGCCTCGTAGCCGGCGTGACGCTCGCCGCTGGAGCGATGCTGCGGCCCGCCCCAGAGGAAACCAATGCGCTGGTGGCCGAGCTGGATCAGGTGTTCGGTGATTTCGTAGGCGGCGTCGCGGTCGTCGATGTAGACGCAGGGGCCGTCGCCGGGGTCTTCGGTTGCGGCGATGATGCGCACGGTCTTGATGCCGCGCGCCGCCAGCCCGGCCAACAGCTCGGGGCGCTCGGACATCGGCGCGGTCAGCACCAGGCCGGCCAGGCGCGAACGCTGCACCCACTCGGCCAGTTCCTCGGCCAGCAGCGGCGAGGTCGAGTCGACCGGGTTGATCTGCAGCCCGAAACCGGTCTCGCGGCAGGCCGCGAGCACGCCGCTCTGCACGCCGATGATGTGGTACGGGTTGGGGTTGTCGTAGACCAGGCCGATCACGAACGGGGTGCCGCTGCGCAGATTGCGCGCGGACGGATCGGGTTCGTAGTCGAGGTCGGCGATGGCGCGCAGCACCCGTGCCCGGGTGGCCTGCATCACGGACGGCTCGTTGTTGATCACGCGCGAAACGGTCTTCAGCGAGACCTTCGCGCGCTCGGCGACGTCCTTGATCGTCGGCCTGCGCATGGGCTGCTCCGGGGCGGTGGCGAGGGCGTCCATGATGCGCGGTTCCGGGCGTCGTTGCTCAGCCACCCTGGCCCGCCGCCAGGCCGGCCCGGTGGCCGCGCAGCGAGTAGAACAGGATGTACAGGTAGCAGGGGACCATCAGGGCGGCGAAGACCAGCTGGAAGTCGTAGTGCTGTTTCAGCACGGCGAAGGCCTGCGGGATGATCGCGCCGCCGGCAATGCCCATGATCAACAGCGCCGACCCAATCTCGGTGAAGCGGCCCAGGCCCTGGATTGCGAGCGGGAAGATCGCCGGCCACATCATCGCGTTGGCAAAACCCAGTGCTGCGACAAAGGCCACCGAGACGTAGCCGTGGGTGAGGTAGGCACCGATCGAAAAGACCACGCCGAGAACGGCCGAAATGCTCAGGTAGCGCGCCTGCGACACCACGCGCGGGATCAATATCAGGCCGGCGATATAGCCGGCCAGCATCGCGCCGAGGGTGAACGAGGTGAAGATCTTGGTGCGGTCGAGCGGCAGGTCGAAGCCGTGACCGTAGGTGCCGATCGCATCGCCGGCCATCACTTCCACGCCAACGTAGACGAACAGGCACAACACGCCGAGCCACAGGTGCGGAAACTGGAAGATGCTGGTCTTGTCGGCGCTGCCGCTGGCCGGGGTCGCATTGACCTCGGACGGACGCAACTCGGGCAGTGGCGAGAACAGCACGCCGATCGCCAGCACCACCAGCACTGCCGCCATCGTCAGGTAGGGCGCATGGATATTGGCGGCGAAGTCATTGAGCAGCACCGCCTTCTCGTCGGCGCTGGCCTTGGCGACCTTGTCGGAGAGATCGCCGATGCCGTGCAGCACGACGGTGCCGATGATGATCGGCGCCAGGATCCCGGCGATCTTGTTGCAGATACCCATCAGCGCGATACGGCGCGCGGCCGTTTCGATCGGGCCGAGGATCGAGATGTACGGGTTGATCGCCGTCTGCAACAACGCCAATCCGCTGCCGATCACGAACAAGCCGCCGAGCGCGCCCGGATACCAGCGCTGGGTGGCGAACTGGCCGAATGCCGCCGCGCCGGCGGCCATCACGAACAGGCTTAGCGCCAGCCCCTTCTTCATGCCCGTGCGCTTGAGGATCCACGACGCCGGCAACGCCAGGAAGAAGTACGACAGGTAGAACACCATCAGCACCAGGAAGGCGTTGACCTCGTTCAAGTCGAACGCCAGGCGCACGAACGTGATCAGCGGCCCGTTGATCCAGGTGAAGAAGCCGATGATGAAAAACAGCACGCCGACGATGGCGATCGACGTCGTCACGCTGGAGCGTTCGGGGGTAGCGGCTAGTGCGGACATGCGGTGAAAGCTCCTGCGTCGACGACGGCCATCGCGGCTGTCTGGCTGGGAACAACGTTGTCACATTTATTCGATGCCCGGCCGAGCTTGTCAACTTCCCGTGATGACTTTTTCGGCGTCGATGCATGGCGCGCCGCAACATTGCTGCACTGCCGCATGGATTTATCCGAGGGCCCGCGGGGGCAAGGTCCGCACTGCCATTGGCCTGTGCCATCCGGGATGAAACCGGTTCCCCGCTCGCGCCCCACGTTACCCAATTGCGAAAATTTCGTTGCACCCCGTTGACATCGTTGTCAGCCCACTCCCACACTCGGCCTCGTCGAGACCCCTTCCGGGGCGGCGTGCCCAGCAACCAGGAGTCCGTGTGGCTGCAATGTCCTCAGCTTCGACCTCACCACTGCCGCAGGCAGGCCCGTTCCTGGCCGCGGACGTGGGTGGCACGCACGTGCGCATCGGCCGCGTACGCGCCAGCGGCGACCCGCGCCACCCGGTCGAGGTGTTGGACTACCGCAAGTACCGCTGTGCCGATTACACCAGCCTGGCCGCCATCGTCGGCGACTTCCTGCGCGACAACCCGGGCGTGCGCGACTGCGTCATTGCCAGCGCCGGCTACCCGCTGGCCGACGGCACCGTGATCACCAACAACCTGCCCTGGGTGCTGTCCCCGCGCGCCATCCGCGACGAGCTCGGCCTGGCTTCGGTGCACCTGGTCAACGATTTCGAGGCCGTCGCGCATGCCGCGGCCTATGTCGACGCCAGCGAAGTGCTGCAGCTCACCGGGCCGGCGCAGGCGCCGCGCGGACCGACCCTGGTCCTGGGCCCGGGTACCGGCCTCGGCGCGGCGGTGTGGATTCCGAACGACGGCTTCCCGGTCGTGCTCGCCACCGAAGCCGGACAGGCCGCGCTGGCGACCAACACCGAGCTGGAAATGCAGCTGGTGCGCGAAATGCTGCGCCACCGCAGCCACGTGCCGGTGGAACACGCGCTGTCCGGCCCCGGCCTGCTCAACCTCTATAACGCGCTGTGCGCGGTGCGCGGCGCGTCGGCCGTGCACACCACGCCCGACGCTATCACCGCCGCCGCACTTGAGGCCAGCGATCCGCTGGCGCACCAGGCGCTGGACGTGTTCTGCGGGCTGCTGGGCAGCGTGGTCGGCGACATGGCCCTGCTGTACGGCACCCAGGGCGGCATCTACCTGGCTGGCGGGATTCTTCCCAAGATCCGCCAGTTCCTGATCGACAGCACCTTCGTGCAACGGTTCCTCGACAAGGGATCGATGCGCGAGGCGCTGGAACGAGTTCCCGTGAAGTTGGTCGAGCACGGGCAGCTGGGCGTCGTTGGCGCCGCCAGTTGGTATCTGGGCCAGAAGGCGAAAGCGTAGTCGCAACATCGTGGTCGAGGTCCGCGTCGAGGTCGGGGAGACCGCAACGCATAGCAACATCGGCGCCAGCCATGCCGGCCAATCCATTGATTGATGAGGAGAGACATCATGAACTACCGTAAATCAGTACTTACGACCGCGATCGTCAGCTGTATCGCATTCGGCGCGCAGGCGCAGGAAGCTGCACCGCAGGCGTCGCCCACCGACCTGGATACCGTGCAGGTCGTCGGCATCCGCGGCGCGATGCAGAAGTCGCTCGACACCAAGCGCGAAGCACAGTCGCGCGTTGAAGTGGTGACCGCCGAGGACATCGGCAAGCTGCCGGCCAAGAACGTCGCCGACACCCTGCGCGAACTGCCGGGCGTCAACATCAGCTCGTCCAGCGCCAGCGAAGGCGCCTTCGACGAAGCCGACCGCGTCAGCCTGCGCGGCACCAATCCCAGCCTGACCCAGACTCTGGTCAACGGCCACACCATCGGCACCGGCGACTGGTTCGTGCTGAGCCAGGTGGCCAACGTCGGCCGCAGCGTCAGCTACTCGCTGCTGCCTTCGGAAATCGTCGACCAGGTCGTGGTCAACAAGAGCTCGGAAGCCAAGTTGGTCGAAGGCGGCAGCGCCGGCTCGGTCAACATCATCACCCGTCGTCCGCTGCAGTTCGCCGATAACCTGACCACCGAAGTGTCGGTCGGCGCGGCCTATGCCGACCTGCCGGACAAGACCGAGCCGCAGATCAGCGCGCTGCTCAACTGGAAGAACGACGCCAACAACGTCGGCGTGATGGTGCAGGGCTTCTACGAGAAGCGTGCGCTGCGTCGCGACGGCCAGGAAGTGGTCGGCGGCTACGGCGTGATCCCGGACGATGCCGCGGTCGTGGCAACCAACCCGGACCTGGCTGGCGTGCTCTACCCGAACCTGCTCGGCGCGGTCTATTTCGACCAGACCCGCGAGCGCAAGGGCGGCGTGCTGGATGTCGAGGTCAAGGCCACCGACACCCTCACCCTGAACCTCAACGGCTTCTACTCGAAGCTGGAAGCGGACAACTACAACCGCAACTTCATGATGTGGGGCAGCCAGTTCGTCAATACGCAGGCGCCGAACCCGGGCTACGTGGTGCGCAACGGCGTGCTGACCCAGGCCACCTACGCGCCGGTCACCAGCGCAACGGTCACGCCCTACGGCGTGTACGACATGATCTCGCGCCCGAATGCCTCGTCCGAGTCGAAGTACCTGACCCTGGACGCGGACTGGCAGGCCTCTGACAACCTGGGCTTCAAGTTCCAGGCCGGCACAACCGAAGGCAACGGCAAGAGCCCGACCCAGGACGTGCTGGAAACCGGCACCGCCGGCAACGGCGGCGCCAGCTGGAGCATGGGCGGCCTGGGCGACCCGATCGACTGGTCGCTGGGCGGCGTCAACACCCCCGGGACCCACCTGCCGCAGAACGGCTGGATCTTCGGCGGCCAGGCCATCGACGTGAAGGACAGCGAAGACTGGTTCGCCGCCGATGGTGAGCTGTTCGGCAATGCCGACAGCGTCATGACCTCGCTGGACTTCGGCGTGCGTTACTCCGAGCACGAGCGCAAGAACGATTTCGAAATTGCGCAGGGCCCGAACTTCGCCAGCAACTGGACCGACATCGGCGCCTACCCGACCACCGGCGGCAGCTACCCGGGCAACTTCGGCAGCAGCCTGGACGGCAATTTCCCGGGCGGCATCTGGTACTACACCCCGGCCCAGCTGGCCGAGATCAATGCCGAATTCGCCAACCGCGATCCGGTCAGCCGCTTCTATTTCTCCGACGTCTATGGCGTCAAGGAAAAGGTCTCGGCGGCCTACGTGCAGGCAAACTTCGCCGGCACCGCATGGAGCGGCAACGTTGGCCTGCGCTACGTCAAGACTGATACCGACGTGCGCTACAACCAGTCGCTGCCGGTCGCTTCCGGCATCCCGGGCGCGATCAGCGGTTCGGCATTCGGCGACTACCTGCCGACCACCGAGCAGAACGACTACAGCCGCCTGCTGCCGAGCGCGAACATCAAGTTCGACCTGAGCCCGGACCTGGTGGCCCGCTTCGCCGTGTCGCAGACCATGACCCGCCCGGATTACTCCGCGCTGGCCGGCTCCCTGTCGCTGGATGACCTGACCCACACCGGTAGCGGCGGCAACCCGCAGCTCGAGCCGATCGTGTCGACCAACTACGATGCCAACATCGAGTGGTACTTCGCGCCGCGCGCCCTGCTGTCGTTCGGCGTGTTCGCGATGCAGTTGAACAACTACATCAACTTCGGCACCACCACGATCTCGTACAAGGACCAGGCCGCCAGCTACGCCAGTGGCACCGACGTCTATGCCGACTACCAGGTCTCGGTGCCGGTCAACACCAACGGCAACATCAAGGGCTTCGAAGTCGCCTACCAGCAGCCGATTGGCGAGTTCTTCGGCCTGACCGCGAACTACACCTACGCCGATGGCGAAACCAGCGGCGGCGGTCCGCTCAACGGTACCTCGAAGAACACCTACAACCTTGCAGGCTACTTCGAGAACGACCGCTTCAGCGCCCGCGTGAGCTGGAACTGGCGTGACGACTTCTTCGCCGGCGTGAGCCGTACGGACGAGTTCTACCAGAAGTCGGTCGGTGCCCTGTCTGCTTCGCTGTCGTACCGCGTCACCGACTGGATGACGGTGTCGCTGGATGGCTTGAACCTCAACGATCCGGTGTACAAGTACTACACCAACAGCGACGTGGGCTTCCTGCCGTATGCGATGTACGCCAACGGCCGCCAGTACTATCTGAACCTGCGCTTCAAGTTCTGATGGTTCAATCGCAACAAGCATGACGCTCCACTGCGGGCCCGGACTCGTCCGGGCCCGCTCTCTTTCCGGCTTACCCAGGCCGCCACCGGAGGATCGTTCCGATGACTGCTCGCTTGACCTCTCTATCGCGCTGGGCCCTGTTGCTGGCCACGCTGGCGCCGGCCGCTTTCGCGGCCAACCCGCTCCCGCTCATTCCCGCCCCTGCCGAAGTCCGCCTCGGCCAGGGCAGTTTCGCCCTCGGGCCCGAGGTCGTAGTGCGCGCCGCCGACGCAGGCGCCGCTTCGACCGCACAACAGTTCATCGATGGCCTGGAGCGCGGCAGCGGCCTGCGCCTGGCGCTGGCGCCGGCAGGCAGCCGTCCCGGCAAGGGCGAGATCGTCTTCGCCATCGACCCGAAAGCCGCGGCCACGCCCGAAGGCTACGTCCTGGACATCAGCCGCGACGGCGTGCGCGCCCGTGCTGCTGATGCGCGCGGCTTGTTCTACGCCGCGGTTTCACTGTGGCAGTTGGCGCCCGTGCGCGGCCAGGCCGGCACCGCTGCATTGCCCGCCGCGCATATCGTCGATGCGCCGCGCTTCGGCTGGCGCGGCTTGAGCCTGGACTCGGCGCGGCATTTCCAGAGCGTCGACGAGATCAAGTCGCTGCTCGACGCGATGGCCCTGCACAAGTTCAACACCTTCCACTGGCACCTGACCGACGACCAGGGCTGGCGTATCGAGATCAAGCGCTATCCGAAGCTGACCGAGGTCGGCGGCTGCCGTATCCCGGCCGGCGACGGCGGTATTGGCGCCGATGGCAAGCCGGTGCCGTACTGCGGCTTCTATACCCAGGAACAGATCCGCGAAGTGGTGCGCTATGCGCACGAGCGCCACATCGTGGTGATGCCGGAGATCGACATTCCCGGCCACGCCACCGCCGCCATCGCCGCCTATCCCGAACTCGGCGTCAGCGGCCAGCCGGTCGTGGTGTCCAACGAGTGGGGCGTGAACACCAACTTGTTCAATGCCGACGAAGGCACGCTGCAGTTCTTCGAGAACGTGCTGGCCGAAGTGCTGCCGCTGTTCCCCGACCGCTACGTCCACCTGGGCGGCGACGAAGCGGTGAAAGACCAGTGGAAGGCCTCGCCGCGCATGCAGGCGCGCATCCGCGAACTCGGGCTGAAGGACGAAGAAGGTCTGCAGGCGTGGATGCTCAAGCGCCTTGAGCGCTACCTGGTGGCGCACGACAAGCTGATGATCGGTTGGGATGAAATCATCGATGGTGGACTGCCGCCGGAAGCGGCGGTGATGTCGTGGCGCGGCATCGAAGGCGCCCTGGCTGCCGCACGCCAGGGCCACGACGTCGTGATGTCGCCCTCTTCGGTGCTGTACCTGGACTACCACCAGACCGACTCGCCGGACGAGCCTCCGGGCCGGCCGGCGTTGAGCGAACTGCCGCGCGTGTACGCCTTCGACCCGGTGCCCGAAGCACTGGAAGCGGCGCAGCGCGGTCATATCCTCGGCCTGCAGGGCAACACCTGGACCGAGCACATGCGCAGCTTCGCCCGGGTCGAGCACGCGATATTCCCGCGTGCCGCCGCCGTGGCCGAGATCGGCTGGTCGCCGCTCGCCAAGCGCGACTACGCCGACTTCCGCAGCCGCCTGCCGCACTTGCTGGCGCTGTACCGCGCCTGGAACGTGGGTTACGCGCAGACGCCGTTCCAGCCGAAGGTGGAGATCGCCCGCGGCACTGACGATGACCACATCCGCGTCACCCTGAGTGATCGCCTTGGCTACGACGAAGTGCGCTACACCACCGATGGCAGCACACCGACCGCCAGCTCACCGCGCTATAGCGCCCCGTTCGAACTGGCGCTACCGGCCAAGCTGCAGGCGGCGTCGTTCTGGCAAGGTGCCGCACTGGCCGCACCGGTCGTGCGCGAGATCAGTGCCGCCAGCCTGCGCAGCCGCAGCGACGAGGAGCTGGCGATGTGCACCGGCAAGCTGATGCTGCGCCTGGAAGACGACGGTCCGCTCGAAGGCGAGCGCGCCATCTTCAACGTCGACATCTTCAACCCCTGCTGGGAATGGAAACAGGCAGACCTGCGCGGCATCCGCGAATTGAAGCTTCGTGCCGGCCAACTGCCCTACTACTTCCAGCTCGCCCACGACGAACCGCTGCGCACCTTCCAGCCGGCGCACTCTGCCCATGGCGAGCTGGTGATCCGCAACGGTTGCGAAGGCCCGACGCTGGCGAACGTGAAGCTGCCGGCCAAGACCGACGCCGATGGCTTCTATACCCTGCGCGCCAAGCTGCCGAAGAACACGCCGGCGCAAGCAGACCTGTGCGTCTACTTCACCGGCGACACGCGCCCGACCATGTGGGTGCTGGACCGGGTAACGCTCGAAGGCGCGCGCTAAGCGGTTGGCTTTCTCCTGCTCCTCTTCCTGCTGCCCATTCGGGCAGGGGAAGGGGAGTTTTTTTTTGTCAGTGCGACGCGCCGAAAAGTCGCCGATCCAGCCGCAACGCAAATTCGCGTGCCCGCGTTCGCGCCGACAGCAACCCCGCCAACACGCCCAGCGTATTGGCCAACGCATCGAACGGATCGGCGCTGCGATCCACCGTCAACAGCCCCTGCGCGACCTCGATGCCCACGCCGAGCAGCACCAGCCCCAGGCCCGCCCACGCCAGCGCCCGCCGGGTCGCAAACAGCTGCACCGCGCCGAACGCCAGCAACACATAGGTAAGGAAGTGCTCGGCCTTGTCGCTGTTGCTGGGCAATTCGGGAATCTGCGGTGGTGGCCCCAGGCACACGGCGATTACCGCCACGATCATCAAGCCCCACAGGCCGACCCACACGGCAGGCCGGCGAAACGCCCGCAGCCCCACCCTTACAAGCGCCACGTCAGATCGCCAACCAGGAACGCCGCCTCGAAATCCACGTCGCGCGAGAATCCCATTACCTGGAAGCGCTCGCCCATCTCGCTGGGCAGCGTCAGCCGTTTCACCTGCTCGCGCAGGCGCATGCGCCCGACCTCATCGGTGCGCGTCTCCACCTGCGCCAGCAACTGGTCCAGCCCGTTGCCCAGCAAGAAGCTGGCCTGGCTGCAGTAACCGGCCAGATCGAAGCCAGCGCCGGTGCCGGCCTCCGCCAGCGCGGTGAAATCCACCGACGCGGTGAGATCCTGCAAGCCCGGCCACCGATACAGATCCTGATGGGTGCGATGGCGATAGAACGCCCGCAAGGTGCCGTCGCTGCGCTGCGGCTGGTAGTACTCGCGGCGCGGATAACCGTAGTCCACGAACAACATCGCCCCGCGTTGCAGGCCACCAGCCACCGCCTGGATCCAGTACGGCAACTGCGGCAGTACTTCCGAGCGATAGCCCTCGGCAAAGGGAGCTTCCAGGTAGCGCTCGAGATGGCGCACCGCAGGAGCCAGCAAGGCATCGGCCGGCTGCTCGCCGCGCACGAAGGCGCCATCCGCGTCGAGCGAGACGGTTTCCTCGTAGATCTCGCCACCGCGCATCAGGAAGCGCGGCGTCGGCAGCGCATCGATCACCTCGTTGGCGAACAGTACCCCGTCCCAATCGTCCGGGAACGGGCCGTCCACCCACTCCACCAGGTCGAACACCGGCGGGATCAGCGTGCGACCCAAGCGTTCACGCTGACGCTCGCGCAGATCGGCACTGGGCTCAAGGATGGCGTAGCGCTCGGGCAACGCGTCCAGTTCCAGCAAGCGCTTGAGCGTGATCTCGGCGAAGGCACCGCTGCCACCGCCGACTTCGAGGACGCGCGCCTGCGGCCCCAACTGTTGCAGCACCGGCGCCAACGCGCCGGACACCGTGGCCGCGAACAGCGGGCCAAGCTCGGGCGCGGTGACGAAATCGCCGCTGGCGCCGAACTTGCTTGCCCCGGCGCTGTAATAGCCCCAACCCGGGGCATACAGCGACAGCTCCATGAAGCGCGAGAACGGCATCGCGCCGCCACTGGACTGTATTTCATCGCGCAGCAGCGCAGCCAACTGGTTGCTGTGCGCCAGCGCGTCGTCGTCGGGAAGGGGGAGGTCCGGATGCATGGCCAGGTCGATTACGTGGACAATGCACAGCATAGCCGAGCAAGGGAAATCCGCAGATGAGCGAAACCGCGAAGGTCGCCCTGGTCACCGGAGCCGCACGTCGCATCGGCGCGGCCATCGCCACGCGCCTGCACGCCGCCGGCTATCGCCTGGCCCTGCACGCACACGGCTCAGTGGCCGAGCTGGACGCACTCTGTGCGCAGTTCGAACAGCGCGTGCCCGGCAGCACCTTGGCGTTGCACGCCGACCTCGCCGACACCGCCGCGCTACCGGCACTGGTGGACGCCACACTGACCCGCTTCGGGCGGCTGGATGCCGTGGTGAACAACGCCTCCAACTTCTTCCCCACGCCGCTGGCCGAAGCGACCGCGGCGCAGTGGGACACCTTGATGGCGGTCAACGCGCGCGCGCCGTTCTTCCTGGCGCAAGCGGCGGCACCGGCGCTGCGTGAGTGGGGCGGCAGCATCGTCAACCTCACCGATGCCGGCCTGGCCCATCCGCTACCGGCGCATGGTGCCTATACCGCGGCGAAAGGCGCCCTGGCCGCGCTGACTGCTGCGCTCGCAGTGGAGCTGGCGCCGGAGGTGCGCGTCAATGCGGTGGCGCCGGGGGCGATCCTATGGCCGGAAACCGGCAAGGCGCCGGCGGCGCAGGCGGCTGCACTGGCACGCACGCCGTTGGGGCGCACCGGCACGCCAGAGGAGGTGGCCGAGGCGGTGCGCTGGTTGCTGGATGATGCGCTTTACCTCACTGGGCATACGTTGATGCTGGATGGGGGGCGTGGGTTGGGGTGACTTTGTTGTTTTGTTGTTTTGTTGTTTCGTTGCTATCGGCGGCGGCCGGGGCTAAACCCCTT
>DATCVI010000114.1:0-3456 GCA_036566925.1 Stenotrophomonas sp. | reverse complement strand
AATTGCAGCGCGGCGCCCGTGCGATCGCCCGCGGCCGCGTTCATCGGCGCGAAACCGCCAGCACCGGCGCGTTGCCGGACAAGCGAGCGCGCAGTTGATCGATGCGCCCGCGCAAGGGCGCCTCGGGCGCCAGCCGCGTGCTCAACACGTTGGCGGCCTGTTGCAATTGCGCCTGCGCCAATTCGACCTGGCCGGCGCTGGCAAGCGCTTCGGCATAGGCGAGCCGCCGCTTGGCGGCCTCGACATGATCCGGTCCGAGGTCGGCCGCCAGGGCATCGAGCGCGCGACGGCGCCATTGCACTACCAGGGCATCGGCATCGTCGGCCAGGGCGACCGCAGCATTGAGGTCGCACCACCAGGCCATGCGACGCGGATTGAGCGTGTCCTGGTGCTTGCCGATCTCGCCGAGCTCGACCACCGCCTCGGCCTCGCGGCCGCTGGCCAGCCACCACTCGGCCTGCAGCAAGCGGTTGCCGAGCGTGTTGGGATGCTCCGGCGGATAAAGTTTCGCCCAGCCCTGCATGGCCGGTGCGATCAACGCGCCGGCCGCCTCCACCTGGCCCTGCCGCAGCAGGATCCGGCCGAGGTTGAACTTGGCCCGCAGCATCGAGATGTCGTTGTCGGGAAGGTTGGCCGAGCGGATCGCCAGCGATTTGCGGAAATCGCGCTCGGCCGCGGCCAGCGCGCCGCTGTCTTCTTCCAGCGAGGCCAGGTTGTTGAGCTTGATCGCGTAGTCGACGGTGTTCTCGCCGCCGGTGGCCGCCGATTCGCGCATCGCGGTCTCGTAGCTGGTCCGCGCCTTCGGCCAATCGCCCATGTCGTGCTGGGTATTGGCCAGCTCGCTCCACAGCGTGGCGACCTCGCTGCCGTGGCCATATAACCGTTGCGCCAGCGCCAGCCCTTGCCGCTGCAAGGCCTCGGCTTCGGCAAGCCGCCCTTGTTCGCGCACGCAGATCGATAGGCCCGACAGCGAGTGCTGCATCGAGGCGTTGACCTCCTGGCCGGTGGCGCGACGGATCTCTATCGCATCGCGGTAGCGGCGCTCGCAATCGACAAAGTCGCCGTTGTGGCCGGCGAGCATGGCGAGGTTGTGCACCGTCGCCGCGGTCTTGCCCGACAGCCGCCCCGCATGTTGCAGGCGCAGCGCCAGCGCTTGCTGCAGGTTCTCCGCGGCCGCCTTGTTGTCGGTATCGATGAGCGCCAAGCCCAGCGTGTTGTAGCTGTCGGCCATCTCCAGCGGCGGCGCATCGATCGACTGCCGCAGCGCCAACGCACGCCGCGCTAGAGCGATGGCCTCGTCGTTGTGATCTTCGTTGCTGAGCAATACCGCCCAGTCGCTCAAAGTCTCGGCGGCAAGGCCGGGGCGGTGTACCGCACTGCTGAGCAATTCTTCCACTGCTGCCTTGAGCAGTGGCTCGGCGCGTTGCGGCTGGCCGATATTGTGGAACGCGGTGCCGAGCACGGAGAGCAACCGCGCGTGCACGGCACGGTCTTCGATCGGATGCGCCTGCAACTGCCGCAAACCGGCTTCGAGCACGTCGCGCGCCGTCGCATCCTCGCGACCCTTGCCCAGCTTGGGGTCGGCATAGCTGAAAGAGTCCAGCAACAGCTTGCTCACCTGCTCGGCGCTGTTGGCGGCGTAGCGGGCGCGGTCGCGCTCCTGTTGCAGCTGCCAGACGAAGCCCACCGCTGCGCAGGCGAACACCGCCACCGCGCCGGTCTCGCGCCAACGCCGCCGCAACAGCTTGCGCAAGCGATAGGCCTGGCCGCCGGGCATCGCCCGCACGCGGTGGTGGCCGAGATAGCGGCCAATGTCTTCTTCCAGCGCGGCCACCGAGGGATAGCGCAGGGCCGCATCCGGCGCGCAAGCCTTGGCGGCGATCGCATCGAGCTCGCCGCGCAGGCGCCGGCGCCATGGCACTGCGTCAGCCAACGTGCTCGGACGCGGCAGTGGCGCGCGCGGCTGCAACGCATCGCGCGGCACGCGGCGGTCGGCGAGCAATTCGATCAGCAACACGCCGAGGCTGTAGACATCGCTGGCCACGTTGATCGGACGGCCTTCCAGCAGCTCCGGGCTGGCATAGGCCGGGGTGCAGAAATCGGCCGGTGCGCCGCCGCTGCCGAGGGCACGCGCAATGCCGAAATCCAGCAGCACCGGCTCGCCGTCTTCGCGCACCAGCACGTTGGCCGGCTTGAGGTCGCAATGCACGATCAAGTGCCGGTGCGCAGCTTCCACGGCGCGGCAGATGCGCCGGAACAAGGCCAGGCGCGCCGGCAGGTCGAGCGCCTGGGCGTGGGCGAAGCGGTCCAGCGGCAGGCCGTCGACATACTCCATCACCAGGTAGGGCTGGCCGTCGGGCGTCGTGCCGCCGTCGTAGAGGCGCGCGATGCCCGGATGCTGCAACTGCGCCAGTAGCTGGCGCTCGGCGGCCATGCGCGCGGCGACATGGGCATCGGCCGGGCCGTGCAACAGCTTGATCGCCACGCGCTGGTGGTAAAGGTCATCGGCGCGCTCGGCGACGAACACGGTGCCCATGCCGCCACTGGCGAGGCGTTCGACCAGGCGCCAGGGGCCGAGCGTGTCGCCGACGTGCAACTCAGTCTCGGGCAACGCCGAACCTGGCGCATCGTCTGCGTGCAACGCGCGGGTGTGGCGATCGAGCATCGCCTCGACCAGGGCAATGGTGCGTGCGTCGTGGGTAAGTTCGCGCAGGCGTTCGCGCTGGCGGGCCAAGGGCACCGTCAGCAGCTGTTCGAACAATGCGCGCGTGGCCTGCCCCTCACCGGGCCGGTTGGCGTCGTTCAAGCTCATGGCTTCCAGCCCTGATTTTCCCCGCACCCAGTGTAATACCTTGCGGCGCACCACAGATGTCAGGGGCCGCCCGACCGCCGCGGGCACCGCTGGATCAGGCGTTCACCGCGGCCCGCCCCGCCGGCCGCGCAGACAACTGTTCGCGGGCCTGGGCTTCGTGCCCGGGCGTCAGCGCCGGCAAGGCGACGAACTTGTCCGCCACCCAGGCCGCCACCGGCAGGCCATCCAGGTAGAGCACGCGGTTGCCCGGCACCCGCGGCACCCGCTCGCCCGGCAATACGCTGCCCAGCAGGTTGGCGGGGTCGCAAGCCGAGACGCTCAACCACTGCTGCGCCGGTCCGTCGCGGCGCGCCTGGCGCAACAGGCCGATGGCCTCGGGCAAGGCGAACTGCTCGCCCGACAGGCCTTCGATGAAACGGCCACCGCGCAGCTCGCCGCGCGCCTCCAGGCGCTGGCACACGCGCAGCAGTTCGCGCCAGGGCGGCAGCCACGCCGCCTCGCGTTCGAGCAAGCGCCAGCAGAGCACGCCATAGCGGCGCAGCAGCGTGCGCACGACATGCTCTACCGCCTCGGTGCGCAGCTCGGCGGCCTGCAGCGCGTCGGCGCCGCTGGCCGCGGGTCGCAGCGGTGCCCAGCGGCCGGCA
>DATCVI010000113.1:0-5054 GCA_036566925.1 Stenotrophomonas sp. | reverse complement strand
TATCCCGAAGAAGAAGTAAGTCGAAGCTTCGACTTACGGAAACAAACAAAGGCCGCGCACTGCGCGGCCTTTGTCTTTTACGATTGCCTGGCCAATCAGAACGCCAGGGTCACGCCCGCCACCGGGCCCTTGAACTCCTGCTTCAATCCGATCAGGCCATCGCTGCCTTCGCGGTCCACGTCGAGCTTGAACCAGTCATAGCCGGCGAACAGGCCGAAGTTGTCGGTGAAGCGGTACTCGACGATCGCATTGGCGCGGCTCAGGTCGCCCTCGTAGTCGCCGAAGTTGCCCCAACTGGTATTGAGGTACTGGCCCTGCAGGTTGATCAACCAGCGCTCGGCCGGATGCGCGGTGAAGCGCACACCCACCACCGGCGCGGCGCCGTCTTCGCTTTCATCGACGAAGGTGCCCTGGTAAACGTCCGGGCCGAGGTCGGCGTAACCCTTGGCGCTGACCTTGGCCCACTCGCCACCGATCTGCAGGCCGAGGCTGAACTTCTCGGTATCCACCACCGAGTAGTCGTAGATCAGGCTGGCGACCTGGTACTTCAGCTCGCCCTTGATGAAGCTGCCGGCGGGCACCGTGATGTCGTCGAAGGTGTAGCTGTCGCCGAGCTCTTCGCGGCGGTCCTTGTCGTATTTGAAGTAGTCGAAGATCAGGCGCTGGCGCTGGCTGATGCGGAACAGGCCGTCGACGCGCGGTTCCCACTCCTTGCCGCCGAAATCGAAGTCCTGGGCGAAGGAAATGTCGTTCCCCATGACGTCGGTGCTGCCGCGCAGGGTGTTGTCGTTGTCGATGTTCATCATGCCCAGGCGCAGCTGGAAGCGGTCGTCGGTATCGGCGGCCAGGGCCGGCACGGCAGCGGCGGACAGGGCCAGGGCAAGGGAAGGAAGGGCAAAGCACTTCATGCGGGGGAGACTCCGGGTGCGGCAAAAACGCCAAGTGCGGCGACTATCGGCAACTGGAGGTCGAACGTCGGTGAACAGGTTGTCCATCGCGCGTGAACGCGCGCGTGCGGAAGGCGCGCGCGGAAAGTTTTCCAGCAGGGACCGCATTGCGCGGCGAGTCGGTCGAAGAGCAGGCGCCCCGGTTTCCCGGGGCGCCTGGGGGCCTGGCCTAGGAGCTATCGACGAGGTTGGATCACAGGCCTTGCAAGGTCCGACCCGGGCCGGGCCGAGAAGTTCCTTGCGCCGGCATGGCGCAGTGCAGCACAGAGCCGTGACTTGTCCCGGTTGTCTCCAAATTGTTCCAATTGCTATAATTTGGCGGCTCGACGAGGCGCAACCGCGCCCGCCCATCCTCAAAAACCGCAAACAACCGTAAGGGATACGTGTGCTGAACTCCGTTGACTCGGGTCGGCGGCTGATGCTGCGCGCAGCGCTGTACCCCTTGCTGGCGGTAGCGGCGGCCGCGGCAGGCTTCTGCCTGCTGATGGGCCTGAAGACGGCGCTGGCGGTCCTGTTGACCGGCCTGGCGACGGTGGCTGGCGGCTGGCTGGCGGCGCGGACCGCGCTCGGCGGCGGCGTCCAGGCGGCCGGGACGGCCATGGCCAGGTTGATCCTGGCGATGGTGTTCAAGTGGGTGCTGATCATCGCGGCGCTGGTCCTGGGCTTCGGCCTGTGGCGGCTGCCGCCCGTGGGGCTGCTGGCGGGTATCGCCATCGGGCTCATCTTCCAGGTGCTGGCCTTGGCCAAGCGCTGACCGAATTCATAATCTCAAGGTTCCGGACACATGGCGGGCGAGGCACTAACCCCTACCACCTACATCCAGCATCACCTCAAGAACCTGACCTTCCATATCCAGGAAGGGGGTTTCTGGGCGATCCACGTGGACACCATCGTGACCTCGTTGCTGATGGGCCTGCTGATGGTCTTTGCCTTCTGGACCGCGACCCGCAAGGCCACGGCCGGGGTGCCGGGCAAGTGGCAGGCATTCGTGGAGATCTGCCTGGAGTTCGTTGACCGCCAGGTCAAGGACACCTACCACGGCACCAGCAAGCTGGTGACCCCGATCGCGATTACGCTGTTCTTCTGGATCCTGTTGATGAACCTCATCAAGATGATCCCGGCCGACTTCATCGCCAAGCCGCTCGAGTTGATGGGCGTGCACTACTGGAAGCCGGTGCCGACCGCCGACGTCAATGCCACCCTGGGCATGTCGATCAGCGTGTTCTTCCTGATGCTGTTCTTCGCGCTGCGCTCCAAGGGCCTGGGTGGCTTCACCAAGGAATTCCTGACCGCGCCGTTCGGCAAGTGGATGCTGCCGTTCAACCTGATCCTCAACATCGTCGAATGGCTGAGCAAGCCGATTTCGCTGGCGATGCGACTGTTCGGCAACATGTTCGGCGGCGAGATCGTGTTCCTGCTGATCTGGGTGCTGGGCGGCGCTGGCCTGCTCGGTGCCGTCGCCGGCGGCGCGTTCGGCCTCGGCTGGATGCTGTTCCACCTGCTGGTGATTCCGCTGCAGGCCTTCATCTTCATGATGCTCTCGATCGTCTACCTGAGCCTCTCCGAAGACAGTCATTGATTTTCCGCTTCACCCTTCATCCGCTTCTTTACCCTTAAGCAAACGTTCCTGGAGATCATCATGTACCTCGCCGTCCTGACCAACTTCGCCCAGATCCAGAGCTCCACCGCCCTTGCCGTCGGCATCATGATCGGCCTCGCCGCGCTGGGCGCCGGTCTCGGCCTGGCCATCATGGCCGGCAAGTTCCTGGAATCGGCCGCTCGCCAGCCGGAGCTGATCCCGGTCCTGCAGGTCCGCATGTTCATCACCGCCGGCCTGATCGACGCCGCGTTCATCATCAGCGTCGCCGTCGGCCTGCTGCTGGCCTTCGCCAACCCGCTGTCCTCGGCGCTGGCCGAAGCCGCTGCCAAGGCCGTCGCGGGCTGATCCAGCGAAAGCGGGATGTGGCCGGCCACCGCTCAGCGGCTGCCGGCCACGGATGAAGGTTCGGAAGCGCCGTCCTCGCGGCGGCGCCTCCACCCCGTCAACATCGATTGAGCGAACCCCATGGATATCGGCTTTACACTCGTTGCCCAGGCACTGGCCTTCGCCGGCTTGATCTGGATCGTTGCGACCAAGATCTGGCCGCCGCTGATGAACGCCATCGAAGAGCGCCAGCAGAAGATCGCCGAAGGCCTCGCCGCCGCCGATCGTAGCCAGAAGGATCTGGCGCAGGCCCAGGAGAAGGTCAACGAGGCCCTCAAGGACGCCCGCGGCAAGGCCAACGAGATCATCGACCAGGCCCACGCGCGCGCCAACCAGATCATCGACGCGGCCAAGAGCGAAGCCATCGCCGAAGCCACCCGTCAGAAGGAACTGGCCCAGGCCGAAATCGACGCGGCCGCCAACCGTGCCCGCGAGGAACTGCGCAAGCAGGTGTCCACGCTGGCCGTCAGTGGCGCCGAGAAGCTGCTCAAGCGCGAGATCGACGCCAACGCCCACAAGGCGCTGCTGGACGAACTGGCTTCGGAGATCTGATTCATGAGCCAGGCCCTGACCCTTGCCCGTCCTTATGCCCGCGCCGCCTTCGCGATCGCGCGCGACGAAGGCCGCTTCGTGCAGTGGGGCGACGCATTGTCGTTCTCCGCGCAGGTCGCCGCTGATCCGCGCGTCTCGGCACTGCTGCTGAATCCGGAACTGGGCCAGGATGCCGCCGTGGGTCTGCTCGCACCGGAAGGCGCAAGCGAGGAATACCTGCGCTTCCTGGGCCTGCTGGCGCAGTCGCAGCGGCTGACCGCGCTGCCGGAAGTCTCCGGCTTGTACGACCAACTGCGCGCCGAGGCCGAGCGCGTGGTCAAGGCCCACGTCACCAGCGCAGCGGACCTGGCGCCGGCCGAGCTCGAAAACATCGTCGCGGCGCTGAAGAAGCGCTTCGGCCGCGAGGTGGAAGTCACCACCGCGGTCGATGCCTCGCTGATCGGCGGCGCGGTGATCGATGCCGGCGACGTCGTCATCGACGGTTCGCTGAAGGGCAAGCTCGAGCGCCTGCAGAACTCGCTCGCACACTGAATACCCATAAACGCGCGGCCTTGCGGCCGGCACCTAGGACTGAACGATGGCAACCACGCTCAACCCCTCCGAAATCAGCGAACTGATCAAGACCCGCATCGAGAAGGTCAAGCTGTCCGCGGAGTCGCGCAACGAAGGCACCGTGACCAGCGTGGCCGACGGCATCGTGCGCATCTTCGGCCTGGCCGACGCCATGCAGGGCGAAATGATCGAACTGCCGAACAATACATTCGCGCTGGCCCTGAACCTGGAGCGCGACTCGGTCGGCGCCGTGGTCCTGGGTGATTACCAGAACCTGCGCGAAGGCGACGTGGCCAAGACCACCGGCCGCATCCTGGAAGTGCCGGTCGGTCCGGAGCTGCTGGGCCGCGTGGTCAACGCGCTCGGCGAGCCGATCGACGGCAAGGGCCCGATCGCTGCCCAGGCCACCGCACCGGTGGAGCGTGTTGCCCCGGGCGTGATCTGGCGCAAGTCGGTCGACCAGCCGGTGCAGACCGGTTACAAGTCCGTCGACTCCATGATCCCGATCGGCCGCGGCCAGCGCGAGCTGGTCATCGGTGACCGCCAGACCGGCAAGACCGCCCTGGCCATCGATGCGGTGATCAACCAGAAGGACACCGGCATCAAGTGCGTGTACGTCGCGATCGGCCAGAAGGCCTCGACCGTGGCCAACATCGTGCGCAAGCTGGAAGAGAACGGCGCCCTGGCCCACACCGTGGTCGTGGCCGCCACCGCGTCCGAATCGGCTGCCATGCAGTACATCAGCGCCTACTCGGGCTGCACCATGGGTGAGTACTTCATGGACCGCGGCCAGGATGCCCTGATCGTGTACGACGACCTGTCCAAGCAGGCCGTTGCCTACCGCCAGATCTCGCTGCTGCTGAAGCGCCCGCCGGGCCGTGAAGCCTACCCGGGTGACGTGTTCTACCTGCACTCCCGTCTGCTCGAGCGCGCTGCCCGCGTGTCCGAAGAGTACGTGGAGAAGTTCACCAACGGCGCCGTCAAGGGCAAGACCGGCTCGCTCACCGCGCTGCCGATCA
>DATCVI010000112.1:0-16303 GCA_036566925.1 Stenotrophomonas sp. | reverse complement strand
AGGCGGCGGTGGGAATTGTGCAGCGGATTCGGGAGCGGTGTCCGGTGGCTGAGTTGCGCGACTAGCAGGACTAGCAGCCAGCGTCTTCGTTCATACGTGCGCCCTGCGGGGGTAAGCCCCTTTCGGGACACGCCGTGAATACGTCCGCGCCCCCTCAGCATAGCCGTGGGCAATGAAGTGATGCCGTCGCAACGGCTAGGGAAGTGCGCAGCCGATGTAGCGACATCCATGTCGCCAAGGGTCCCGAAAGGGGCTTACCCCCGCAGGCCCGACAAATCGCGGTGGCGGCTGGGAGAGCATCCGCTTTGTTGGGGGTGAGAGGAAAGCGGGGGTCGCTGCGCGCCGGCTCTCGCGTTATGTTGCCGCTGTTGCTTCTTCCTCTCGGACTCGGAACCAGGTGGCGTAGAGCACGGGCAGGAACAGCAAAGTCAGTACGGTGCCTACGATCAGGCCGCCCATGATCGCGACGGCCATGGAGCCGTAGAAGGCGCTGCGCGATAGCGGGATCATCGCCAGTACTGCGGCCAAGGCGGTCAGTACGATCGGGCGGAAGCGGCGGACGGTGGCGTCGAGGATCGCGTGCCAGCGGTCGTGGCCGGCGTCGATGTCTTGCTGGATCTGGTCCACCAGGATCACGGAGTTGCGCATGATCATGCCGGCCAGGGCAATCGTGCCGAGCATGGCGACGAAGCCGAACGGCATCTGGAACAGCAGCAGGAACAGGGTCGCGCCGATGATGCCCAACGGTGCGGTCACCAGCACCATCGCGGTGCGGGAGAAGCTGCGCAGTTGCAGCATCAGCAGGGTGATCACGACCAGCAGGAACAGCGGCATGCCGGCGTTGATGGAGTTCTGGCCGCGCGCGGAGTCTTCGACGGTGCCGCCTACTTCCAGCCGATAGCCGGAAGGCAGCTGGGTGCGGATGTCGTCCAGGGTCGGCAGGATCTGCTGGGTCACCGCGGGCGGCAGCATGCGGTCGGCGATGTCGGCGCGCACGGTGACGGTCGGCAGGCGGTCGCGGTGCCAGATGATGCCGTCTTCGAACGCTGGCTCAAGCCGCGCTACTTGCGACAAGGGCACGCTGCCGCCGTCGCCGGTGGGGATGCCGAGGCCGGCGAGCATGTCCAGGTTGGCGCGGTCTTGTTCGGGGCCGCGCAGCAGCATCTCGATCAGCTCGTTGTCCTCGCGGTAGGTGCTCACGCTCAGGCCGGACAGGGAGGCCGAGAGGAATTGCGAGACCTGGGTGCTGGTAATGCCGAACTGGCGGGCGCGGTCCTGGTCGATGACGACGCGCACGATCTTGCTGGGTTCGTCCCAATCAAGGTTGACGTTGGTGACGTGCGGGTTGGCGCGCACTTTCTCGGCCACTTGGCGCGCCAGCGCCTGTACGCGCTCGATGTGCTCGCCAGAGACCCGGAATTGCACGGGGTAGCCCACCGGCGGGCCGTTCTCCAGCCGGGTGACGCGGAATTGCAGTTCGGGGAACTTGGGCGCTACTTCGTGCAGCAACCAGTCGCGCAGGGTTTCGCGTGCATGCGTGTCCTTGGCCAGGACGACGAATTGCGAGAAGTTGGTCGCCGGCAGCTGTTGGTCCAGCGGCAGGTAGAAGCGCGGTGAGCCGGTGCCCACATAAGCAACGTAGTTGGTGATGTCCTGGCGCTGCGCCAACAGTTTTTCCAGCTGTCGGGCCTGGGCTTCGGTGGAGCGCAGCGAGGCGCCTTCGGCCAGCTCCAGGTCGACCATGAGTTCGGGCCGGGTCGAGTCGGGGAAGAACTGCTGCGGCACGAAGCGGAACAGCACCAGCGAACCAACGAACAGCGCCACGGTCGCGGCGATGACCCACCAGCGATGGCGCAGGCAAATTTCCAGCAGGCCGCGGAAGCGGCGATAGAACGGCTTCTGGTAAGGATCGTGCTGGTGCGCGTGCTCCTGCGAAGGCGGCGCCAGCCAGCGACCGAATGCGGGGTGGCGATCGGCCCAGGCGGCGCGCCGGGCACGCCAGCGCGCGGCCAGGCTGCCGGGCTTGGGCGGTTGCGGGTTGGCCAGGTCCGGCAGCATCTTGTCGCCGAGGTAGGGAATGAACAGCACCGCCGCCACCCACGACACCAGCAGGGCGATGGTGACTACCTGGAACAGCGAACGGGTGTATTCACCGGTGCTCGATGCGGCGGTGGCGATCGGCAGGAAGCCGGCGGCGGTGATCAGCGTGCCGGTGAGCATCGGGAAGGCGGTCGAGGTCCAGGCGAAGCTGGCCGCGCGCATGCGGTCGAAGCCCTGCTCCATCTTGATGGCCATCATCTCCACCGCGATGATCGCGTCGTCCACCAGCAGGCCGAGCGCCAAGACCAGGGCGCCGAGCGAGATCTTGTGCAGGCCGATGCCGAAGTAGTGCATCACCGCGAAGGTCATTGCCAATACCAGCGGGATGGACACCGCCACCACCAGGCCGGTGCGCAGGCCGAGCGAGAACAGGCTCACCGCCAGGACAATGATCACCGCCTCGGTCAGCACGCGGACGAACTCGCCCACGGACTCTTCTACCGCGTGCGGCTGGTCGGACACCTTGCGCAGCTGCATGCCCGCCGGCAGCGTCTTCTGCAGCCGCTGGAACTCGGACTCCAGGGTCTGGCCCAGGCGCAGGATGTCGCCGCCGTCCTTCATCGCCACGGCGATGCCGAGCGCGTCCTCGCCCATGAAGCGCATCTTCGGCGCCGCCGGGTCGGAGAAGCCGCGATGGATCGTGGCGATGTCGCCCAGGCGCACGGTGCGGCCATCGGCATGGATCGGGAATTCGGCGATGTCCTCGACCGAGCCGAGCTGGCCGGTCACCCGCAGTTGCACGCGCTCGCCGGCGGTTTCGACGAAGCCGGCCGGGGCCATCGCGTTCTGCTGCTGCAGCGCCTGCTGCACTGCGCTCATCGGCACGCCGAGGTTGGCCAGCTTGGTATTGGAGATCTCCACCCAGACCTTTTCGTCCTGCAAGCCGACCAGGTCGACCTTGCCCACATCTGCCACCCGCTGCAGTTCGAGCTGGATGCGATCGGCGTAGTCCTTCATCACCGCGTAGTCGAAGCCCTTGCCGGTGAGCGCGTAGATGTTGCCGTAGGTGTCGCCGAACTCGTCGTTGAAGAACGGCCCGACCACTTCCGACGGCAGGGTCGAGCGAATGTCGCCGACACGCTTGCGCACCTGGTACCAAAGCTCGGGAATGTCGCTCGACTTCATCGAGTCGCGCGCCATGAAGATGATCTGGGACTCGCCCGGGCGCGAGTAGGAACGAATAAATTCGTACTGCCCGGTGTTCATCAGCGCCTTCTCGATGCGCTCGGTCACTTCGCGCGAGACCTGCTCGGCGGTGGCGCCGGGCCACAGCGTTCGCACGACCATGGCCTTGAAGGTAAACGGCGGATCTTCGGACTGGCCGAGGTGGCGATAGGACCAGGCACCGATGAGCGCCATGGCGATCATCGCGTAGAGCACGAGCGCGCGATTGGTGAGCGCCCATTCGGAAAGGTTGAAACGACGCATGTGGGGCTCCGCAGGGATCGGGTGTGCCGGCGCGGGCGCCGGCGGGCGTCAGCGCTTGGCCGCCGGGGAAGGCGCGGCGACGCGCAGCGGGCGGTTGCTGCGGTCGACCGGGGTCACTTGCTCACCTTCGCGCATCAGGTGGCCGCCGGCGGCGATCACCCAGTCGCCCGCGGCCACGCCGGACAGCACGGGCACCTGGTCGCTGGCATAAGCGCCGATACGTACCGGCTGTGCGCGCACCTTGCCGCTGGCGGGGTCGACGATCCAGACCGAGGTTGCATCGTTGGCGCCACGCTGGATTGCCGAAAGCGGCACCGTCAGCCCGCCCTGGTCGGCCGCGGCCAGGTAGACCCGCGCGCTCTGGCCCAGCTCCACCGCCGACAACGCCTCCGGCGCCAGGGCTACGCGCGTGGCGAAGGTACGGGTCTGCGAGTCGGCGGCCGGGGCGATCTCGCGGATCGTGCCGGGCAGGCGCTCGCCGGCGTGGTTCCACAGTTCGATCTGCGCTGGCTGGCCGACCTTGAAGCGATTGGCGCCGGACTCCGGCAAGTTGATGGCGATCTCGCGCGCGCCGTCGGCAGCCAGGGTGAAGACAGTCTGGCCGGCGGCCACGACTTGGCCGGCCTCGGCCTGGCGGCTGGCGATCACGCCGTCGGCGGGCGCCACCAGTTGCGTGTAGGCCGCCTGGTTGCGGGCCACGTCGAGGCTTGCACGCGCGGCCTCGGCCTGGTTTTGCGCCGCCTTGTAGGCCGCGTTTTGCGCGTCGTAGGTCGAACGGCTCACCAGTTGCTGATCGACCAGCTTGGCGTAGCGCTGATAGTCGTCGCGCGCCCGCGCCAGGTCGGCCTGCGCCGACTCGTACTGGGCCTGTGCCGAGCGCGCCTGCAGCGCGAGGTCGGCCGGGTCGAGTTCGGCCAGCACCTGGCCACGATGGACGCGTTCACCGGCGTCGACCAGGCGCTTGACCATGTGCCCGCCAACGCGGAAGGCCAGCGCACTTTCCTGTTTGGCGCGGACCTCGCCAGGGAAGGTCGCCATGCCGGGGCCGGCGGCCGGTGACGGCTGCACGACCAATGCCGGCGGCGGTGCCGGCGCGGGGGCCGGGTCGCGCGCGCAGCCGGCCACCAGCAAGACCAACAGGCAACCACCAATCCTTGCAACGTTGCTCGGGCGCATCGGGAGTGTTCCGGATATGGAAAAGAGAGGGTGAATAGTGAACCTGCCGGTATAGTATAAATATAGAACCGAATGGTCTAGTATTCGTTGGATGTCGATCTCGATCCCCAACCCGCCGCCCAAGGCGCCTGCGTCCAAGCGCGCGGCCGCCGGCAAAGGCAATGGACCCGGGCGACCCAAGGATCTGGGCAAGCGCGCCGCCATCCTGCAGGCGGCGAAGACGTTATTCGTCGAACAGGGCTACGCCGGCGTGAGCATGGACGGCATCGCCGCATTGGCCGGGGTTTCCAAGCTCACCGTCTACAGCCACTTCGGCGACAAGGAGACCTTGTTCTCCGAGGCTATCCGCGCCCAGTGCGAAGAGATGATGCCGGCCGACCTGTTCGAGCACGCCCCCAAGGGGCCGCTGCGGCAGCAGCTGATCGGTATCGGCGAGGCGTTTTTCGCCATGATCAGTTCCGAGGCGGCCATCGCCACCCACCGCATGATGTTGGCGCCGGGCACCGGCGACGAGCACGTGCGCGAGATGTTCTGGAACGCCGGGCCGATGCGCGTGCAGCGCTCGCTGGCTGACTTCCTGGCCGCCCGCGCCAACGCCGGCGAGTTGCAGATACCCGACCTGGGCCTGGCGGCCTCGCAGTTCTTCTGCCTGCTCAAGGGCGAGCTCCACCCGATGATGATGTGCGGCCTCGGTGGCACCCCCAGCGCGGCCGATGTGCACCGGCACGTGGCGGCCAGCGTGGACTTTTTCCTGCGCGCCTATGGCCCGCGCTGAATGCGGGCCCGCCAAGCCGGTGGTCGCGGTGACTTCCGGCACTGCGACCCCTCGGCGACGCCGGTGATGCTACGGACGCACCCAGCAGGCGCTTCACCGGTAAAATGCCTGCCCCACCGTGTAGTTGGATAACGCCCCCATGACGATCGATTTCTCCCAGGCCCGCGAAAAGATGGTCGAGCAGCAAGTACGTCCCTGGGACGTGCTGGACCTGCGGGTACTCGACGTCCTGGCGCGACTGCCGCGCGAAGCCTTCGTGCCGCAGGCCTACCAGGCCCTGGCGTATGCCGACCTGGAAATTCCGCTGGCCGGCGGGCAGAAGATGATGAAGCCGGTGGTCGAGGGCCGCATGCTGCAGGCGCTCGACCTGCAGGCCGGCGAAGACGTTCTCGAGATCGGCACCGGCAGCGGTTTCGCCACCGCCTGCCTGGCCGCGCTGGGGCGCGAAGTCGTCAGCCTGGAGATCGACCCGGCGCTGGCCGCGGCGGCGCGCAGCGCGCTTGATGCGACCGGCCTGGGCAGCAATGTGCGGATCGAGACCGCGGACGCGTTCGCCTGGCAAAGCGAGCGTCGCTTCGATGCGATCTGCATCACCGGCGCGGTGGACACGCTGCCGCCGCAGTTCCTGCAGTGGTTGCGCCCGGAAGGCCGCCTGTTCGTCGTGCGCGGTCACGATCCGGTAATGGAAGCCGTCCTTGTCCGCGCCGATGTCAACGGTACGCGCGTCGAGTCGTTGTTCGAGACCGACCTCGCCTACCTCCAGGGCGCGGCCCCCACGCCACAGTTCAAATTTTGAATCCCAAGGAAGCCCTATGATTCGCCGATCCCTCGCCCTGGCGCTGGCCGCCGCCCTGCTCCCGATGGCCGCCCAGGCTGCCGATCTGCTGCAGGTCTATGAAATGGCCCGCAACGGCGACCCACAGCTGTCGTCGGCGGAGTCGACGCGGCTGTACAACAAGGAAGGCCAAGTGCAGGCCCGCGCCGCGCTGCTGCCGCAGCTCAATGGCAGCGCCTCGCTTAACCGCACGCGCACCGACTACGACGATCCCGTCGGCACGGTCAGCACCAAGACGCGCCGCTACGCCGTCGATGGCACCCAGACGGTGTTCAACTGGTCGCAGTTCGCCAACCTGCGCGCCCAACGCGACATCAGCCGTGCCGCCGACTTCACCCTGGACTCGGCCAACGACGACCTGATCGTGCGCACCTCGGCGGCTTACTTCAACGTGCTGGTGGGCATCGAATCGCTGGCCGCCGCCGAAACCAACGAAGCGGCCGCCAAGAAGCAGTTCGACTACGCCGACAAGCGCCTGGAAGTCGGTCTGGCGCCGATCACCGACGTGCACGAAGCGCGCGCCGAGTACGACCAGGCCCGCGCCAACACGATCCTTGCCCGTAACAACCTCAAGGACTACTACCAGGCCCTGACCGAGCTCACCGGCCAGCCGGTGGTGAGCCTGCGCGCGTTGCCGGACGAATGGCGTCCGGAAGTGCCGGCGCAGTACAGCAACGTCGACGAGCTGGTCACCTCCGCGATCAACGAAAACCCGGCACTGAAGGCGCAGGCACTGCAAGTGAGCGCGGCTGAGTCGAGCGTCTCGGCGGCGCGTGGCGGTCACTACCCGACCCTCAGCCTCGGCGGCAGCTGGGGCAAGAGCGCGACCTGGGGCGACGCGGTAGGTTCCGGCGGCGTCACCGGTGATCCGAACGACACCAACACGATCGGCCTGACCTTGTCGGTGCCGATCTTCTCCGGCGGCGCGACCCAGTCCGGCGTGCGCCAGGCCCTGGCCCAGCGCGACATCCAGCAGGACACCCTCGAGCAGCAGAAGCGCGCGCTGGACCGCAACACCCGCAACGCCTTCCAGACCGTAGTGGCCGGCATCAGCGAAGTAGAGGCCCGGCGCCTGGCGGTGGTCTCGGCGCAGGCCGCGTTCGACGCCTCGCAGGTCGGCCTGGAAGTAGGTACCCGCACCGTGCTGGACGTGGTGCAGAACCAGCGCACCCTGTTCGCAGCCCAGGTCGAATACGTGCAGGCGCGTTATAACTTCCTGCAGAACCGGCTGCTGCTGGCCCAGGCCACCGGCAAGCTCGACGTCGCCGACCTGCAGGACATCAACCGCATGCTGACGCAGGACGCCGAGTCCAAGCTGCAGAACGCCAACGACGCCCTGCAGCGTCAGTAAGGCCGGACGCAAGCAAGAAAAACGGGCTTCGGCCCGTTTTTTTTTGCTCTCAACAAGCTCAGCCGGCGATACCTTCGGCCACCGGTGGCAGGTGTGGCGCTACCTTAATCAGCGTGCGCGCCACCGCGCCACGGCCATTGGCCACCAGCGCCAACCCGGCATCGCGCATCTGCGCGCGTGCCTGCGGATCGCCCAGCAACATCTGCAGCGATTCACCCACTCCATCGACATCGTCGCGAATCGCCACCGCGCCGGCCTCGCGCATGCGCCGCGAGATCTCGGCGAAGTTGTGCAGGTGCGGCCCGGTGACCGCCGGCGTCCCGACGGCCGCCGGCTCCAGCAGGTTGTGCCCGCCGATGGGCTGCAGGCTGCCACCGACGAAGGCGACTTCGGCGCAGGCATAGAACGCCATCAGCTCGCCGAGGGTGTCGATGACGAATACCTGCGTGCCGGCTTCGGGCCAGCGCTGCTGCTTGCGCGTGGCCACCGCCCAGCCCTGCTCGCGCGCCAGCGCTTCCACCCGGGGGAATCGTTCGGGATGGCGCGGCGCCCACAGCAACAGCAGGTCAGGGAACGTGCGGCAAAGCCGGCGGTGCAGTTCGATCACCGCCGCCTCCTCGCCTTCATGGGTACTGGCGGCGATCCAGACCGGCCGGCCCGCGGCAACGCGCGCGCCGAAGTCGGCCACGAACCCGGGCAGTTGCTCGGGCACGGCAATGTCGAACTTCAAGTTGCCCAGCGCCACCACTTGTTCGGGCCGCGCGCCCAGCCGCACGAAACGTTCGGCATCGTCCTGCGACTGTGCCGCCACGCAGGCCACCGTGCGCAGCGCGCGGCTGATCAGCGGTGCCAGCAGACGGTAACCACGCAGCGAACGCGCCGACAGGCGGGCGTTGAGGATGTACACCGGGATGCCGCGGTCGCGGCAGCCGAACAGCATGTTCGGCCACAGCTCGGTCTCCAGGATCAGCGCCAGGCTGGGGCGAAAATGCGCCAGGAAACGCCCCACGCTGCCGGGCACGTCGTAGGGCAGGTAGACATGGTCGACCGCGTCGCCCCACAACGCGCGCACGCGCTCCGAGCCGGTCGGGGTGATCGTGGTGATGACCCAGCGGATATCCGGCCGCTGGGCGCGCAACGCATTGACCAACGGTGCGGCCGCGTTGACCTCGCCCACCGAGACCGCGTGCACCCATACCTGCGGCCGGCCGCAGCCGCTGGGATAGGCGGCGTAACGCTCGCTCCAGCGATTGAAATACTCGCGCACGCGAAAGCCGCGCCACACCAGGTGGTACACCGTAATCGGCAGCAACAGGTACAGCAGGGCCGAGTACAGCCCGCGCAACAGCCATTCGACAGGGTCTTTCCGCATCGGCGAAGGATACGCGGCCGCCGTGGACGGCGCGATGCTGGGCACCTGCGCCTGTCGTCACGGTGCGATGCCCCTGCCGGCCCGGGGCGATAGAATTGGCATATGCCTGAAGCCGCCGATGTCGCCATCCGCCCCTCCCTGCTCAAGCCGGCGCACTGGCCGATGTACCTGGCGCTGGTCGTCATGGTGCTGGCCGGGCGCCTGCCCTGGCTGCTGCAGCGCGCGCTCGGCCGCGGCGTCGGCTGGGTCGCCTTCCATTGCGCCGGCACGCGTCGGCGCGCGGCCGAGGTCAATCTGCGCCTGTGTTTCCCGGAGCAGGACGAACAGTGGCGCGCTCGCCTGTTGCGCGACAGTTTCGATGCGCTGGGCGTCGGCCTGTTCGAATTCGCCCGCGCGTGGTGGGGCAGCATCGACACGATCCGCCCGCGCGTGCGCATCGAAGGGCTCGAACACCTGCAGGCATTGCAGGCCGAGGGCCGTGGCGTGCTGTTGGTGTCGGGCCACTTCATGACCCTGGAAATGTGCGGGCGCCTGCTTTGCGACTACGTGCCGCTGGCCGGCATGTATCGACGCCATCGCAACCCGGTGTTCGAGTGGGCGGTCAAACGCGGCCGCCTGCGCTACGCCCAGGCGATGTTCGCCAACGAGGACTTGCGCGCGACGGTCAAGCACCTGAAGAAAGGCGGCCTGCTCTGGTACGCGCCCGACCAGGACATGCGTGGCAAGGACACGGTGTTCGTGCCGTTCTTCGGCCACCCGGCCTCGACGATCACCGCCACCCACCAGCTCTCGCGCCTGACCGGCTGCGCGGTGGTGCCCTACTTCCACCGCCGCGAGGGCGGGAACTACATCCTGCGGGTAGGCGCGCCGCTACCGGGAATTCCGTCGCAGGACGTCATCGCCGATACCGCGCAAGTGAACGCGGCGATCGAGGACATGGTGCGCGAAGCCCCGGACCAGTACCTGTGGATCCACCGCCGCTTCAAGCGCCAGCCGGACGGCGGACCCAAGCTCAAGCTCTACCAGTAACGCTCACGCGGCAGCCGGCCGATCCTCGTTGAGCAATGCCCCGGCATACAGCGCCGCCAGCATCAGCGTCAGCCCGCCCCAGAAGCTCGAATAGAACGCCAGGTGGGTGTTGAGCGGGAAGACCGTCACCAGCAACGCCACCATTGCCGGACGTGCCTGTTCGCGTGCGGCGGCGCTGGAGTAACGCCACGCACGCCATGCCTGCGCGGCGCCGGCCAGCCATAGCAGCAGGCCGATGAAGCCGGTCTCGGCCAGGATCTCCAGCAGGATCTGATGGGCGTGGAACGCCGGGCCTTCACCCCAGGCCGGGACCCGCTCCGGATGCGGATCGCATTGCGGATAGGCTTCGCGGAAACCACGCGCGCCAACCCCGTTGAGCGGATGCTCGCGCACCATGCACAGCGCCGCCGACCAGATCTGCGTGCGCCCGGACAGCGCGGCGTCCACGCCGGTGGGGCCGCCATCCACCACGGCCTGCATGCGCACCACGCGCTGGTGCACCTGCGGCGAGAACTGGAACAGCAACACCATGCCGACCACCGCCGCCGCCGCCACGGCCAGCATTCCGCGCCCACCGATCAAGCGCCAACCCGAGCACAGCAGCACCAGGGCATAGGTGATCCAGGCCGCGCGCGCCCCCGCCATCACCACGACCGCACCGCACGCCAGCGCTGCCAACGCCCAGGCCATGCGCCCGCGCGCGGCCGCGGCGAACAACAGGAACGGCGACAGGCTGGCCAGGGTCTGGCCGAACTTCAGGTTGCACGGCCCCAGCAGGCCACTGAGGCGGTCCACCGCCGCCACCTCCTGCGCGGTGCACAAGCCATGGTCGCTGATGGCCCATTTCAGCTGGTCCATCGACCAGAACAACGGGCTGGTGCCCGACACTGCCTGGAGCAAGGCATCCAGGGTCCAGACGCCGGCGATGATCGCCAGGCCGGCGAAGGTGCGGCGGCGGCGCACCGGATCGGCCACGGCGATCGCGCACAACCACATGAAAGGCAGGTAGCGCAGGTCGCTCACCGACTTGCGCAGCGCCAGCGGCACGTCGATCGCATCGAAGGCCGACAGCAGTTCGGGCAGCCAGTAGGCCAGGAACAGCACGCTGGTCAGGGCCCAGGCGGCTCCGCTGAGCAACTGGGTACCGCCGCGGAAACGCCGCCGCAGCAACCGCCAGCTTGCGAACACCGCGCCCAGCGAGAGCACGCTCTCGGCCAGCCCGGGGGCTGGCCACAGGGCGACGAACACAATCACCCAGACCGGCGCCCAGCGCCCGGCGTGCGGCGGCAACGGCGCAATGCGCTCAGCGGTGGAGTTCGGCATAGACCTTCAAGGTGCTGTCCTGCATCGCCTGCAGGGTATAGGGGATGCGTGCAGGCAGCGTGGGCGGCTGGGCAAGCAACCGCGCCGCCTGTTGCGCGAGCGCAACCTCGTCGAACGGCACCGCCGCACCGGCCGGTTGCAGCTCACGCAGCAGCTCGCCGACCCCGCCATGCTCCCAGCCCAACACCGGGCGCCCGACCGAAAGCGCCTCCAGGACCGTGCGACCGAAGGCTTCCGGCTTGCGCGAGAGCTGCAGGACCAGGTCGCTGGCGGCATAGGCCTCGGCAATGCGGGTCGTGGGCGGCGTGAAGGCCACCGCGTCAGCAATGCCCAATTGCGCGGCCTCGGCCTCCAGCTCGCGCAGGTAGTCCTCGCGGCCCGGTTCGCGCGCACCGGGCAGCCACAGGCGCGCATCGCCCCCTTGGCCACGCAAACTGGCGAGCAGGCGCAGGCCGTCGTGGTGTCCCTTCAGGCGGGTGCCGCGGCCGGGCAACAGCAGCAACGGGCCCGCGCCGCGTAGTGCCGGGACTTCTGCCAATGCCCACGCACGTGCCGCCGGGTCACCCGTTGGCCGGCGCGGGAACTGATTGATGTCGATGCCGCGCGGAATGGTGCGCAACTTGCCCGGATCGGTAGCCGGGTAATGGCGCAGCACGTAGTCGTGGACCGTGCCCGACACGCAGATCACCCGCTCGCCGTAGGTCATCACCGCACTGTAGCGTCCCGGGGAATTGAGACCGTGGACGGTGGTGACGAAGCGCGGGCGCCGCGCCTGCGGCAAGCCACGCAGGGCGTGCCAGGCCAGCCAGGCCGGCAACCGCGAGCGTGCATGCACGATATCGGCGCCGAGTTCATCGAACAGCCGCCGCAGCGCCGGCACCAGGCGCAGGGTCAGCAACGACTTGCGGCCGACCTCCAGGGTCAGGTGTTCGGCGCCGCTGGCCAGCAGTGGTTCGACCAAACGGCCGCCGGCCGAGACGACCACGGCGCGATGGCCGGCGCGCACCAGCGCCTGGGCGATTTCCAGCGTGGATCTTTCGACGCCACCCGAATGCAGGGCCGGCAGCAGCTGCACCACGGTCAGGCGGTGCATGGAGGTCGGGTCAGTCGACCAGCACGAAGACAGCGCCGCAGTACGGGCACTTGGCTTCCTGGTTCGGCTCGTCCTCGATCGGCAGGTAGACGCGCGGATGCGAGTTCCACAACGCCATCTCCGGCGTCGGGCAGCTCAGCGGCAGGTGGCTGCGATGCACGTTGTAACGCTTCTCGGCGTTGGCGGGCGCGGTGGCGGTATGGCTCATGGCGGCAATCGCTGCAAACGGAACGGATCGCCACATTCTAGCAGCGCCACGCCGCGGGCTAGCAGCGCCGCGCCGCGGCAACCCGGTTCAGGCGGGCGCCGCGGCGGCCGCCCGGTCCTGCGGCCGCAGCACCTCGACGATGCGTCCCCGCTCCATCACCAGGACCCGGTCAGCGCTGGCGATGGTCTCTGGGCGATGCGCCACGATCACCCGGGTCAGCCGCAGCTGCCGCACCGCGGTGCTCACTTGCAGTTCGCGGGCCACGTCCAGGTGGCTGGTGGCCTCGTCGAGCAGCAGTACCCGAGGGCGCCGGTAGAGCGCGCGTGCCAGCACCAGCCGTTGCTTCTGCCCACCCGACAAGGCGCTGCCCATGTCGCCGATCAAGCCGAAATAGCCCATCGGCATGGCCACGATGTCCTCGTGCACGGCCGCCATCATCGCCGCCTCCTGGATTCGCGCCAGGTCGAATGCCGGATCGAAGAAGCTGATGTTGTCGGCGATGCTGCCGGCGAACAGCTGTTCGTCCTGCATCACCACGCCGAACATCGCGCGCGCCTGCGCCGGCCCGATTCGCCACAGGTCCTCGCCACCCAGCCGGATCTTGCCGGCCTGCGGTTGCTGCAGGCCCAGCAGCAACTTCAACAGGGTGCTCTTGCCACAGCCTGAGGCCCCGACGATGGCCACCGACTCGCCCTCCTCGATGCGCAGGCTGCAATCCTGCAGCACCCATGGCTCGCCGTCGGCGTAACGGAAGCACAGCCCCTCGATCTCGATGCAGGTGGTCGCCGGCAACATCGCCAACGCCGACGCAGGCGCCGCGTCCGGCGCGGTCAACACGATGTCGGCCAATCGTTCACCGTGCAAGCGCAACATCCGCAGCTCCATCCACTTGTCGATCAACGCCGACATCCGCGTGGCGAACTGGTCCTTGTAGGCCAGGTAGGCAACCATCATGCCGACCGAGAACACCCCGCGCAGCGCCAGCACAGCGGCGATCCACACCACCGCGACGCGCTCCAGTCCGAACACCACCTGGCTGGCGGTGCCGAAACCCAGGTTCAGGCGGGCCAGGCGCACGTCCGCGTTGACCGTGTCGACCATCAGGTTCTCGTAGCCAGCGCGACGCCGCGGCTCCTCGCCGGCGATCTTCAAGCTCTGGATGCCGCGCAACGATTCGAGCAAGTGGCTTTCCTGGCGCGCGGCAGCAACCAATTGCCGCTCGTTGGCATCGCGCAGGGGCCGGAACGCCAACGCGCGGATGACCAGGTAGGCAAGCACCGCGCCCAGCGTGAGCAGCGCCAGCTTCCAGCTGTACACCAGCATCAGCGCCACCGTCACCACCGCCATCAGGCCGTCGATGATGACCTCGACAAAGCTGCTGGTGAGCGTCCGCTGGATGGCCTGTACCGAAGCCAGCCTCGAGGTGATGTCGCCGAGATGCCGTTTTTCGAAATAGTCCAGGGGCAGCCGCAGCAAGTGGGCAAACACGTTGCCCATCCATTGCAGCCCCAGCGAGGCCGATAGTTGCACCACGGTCCAGCCACGCAACAAGCCGATGGCGACCTGCAACAACAGCGCGATGCCGAATCCCAGGCCGAGTACCGCCAGCAGGTCGCGATCGGCCGAGACCAGGACCTGGTCGATCACCCACTGCGAGTAGAACGGCGCCAGCACCACGAACACCTGCAATGCGAGCGACAACACCAAGACCTGCGCCAGCGAAGACCACAGGCCTTGCACGGGCCCAGTCACCTGCCGCACCGACACCGAGGCCGCCTGGCGCCGCGGCTTGAAGGAAGCGGTTGGCGCCAGTTCTAGGGCGACGCCGGTGAAATGCGCGGAGACTTCGGACAGTGGCAGGCGGCGCTCGCCTGCGGCGGGATCGAGGATCGTCGCCTTGCTGCGCCCTACCCGCGCCAGGACCACGAAATGATTGAGGTCCCAGTGCAGGATGCACGGCAGGCGCAATTGGCCCAGCCGCGCAAGATCCACGCGCAGCGGCCGCGCGGACAGCCCCATTTCGTGCGCAACGCTGATCAGCTGGCCCAACTGCGCACCCTTCAGCGAGGTTGCATGGCGGCGGCGCAGTTCGGCCAACGACACCGCATGGCCATGGGCCGCGGCGACCATCGCCAGCGCCGCCAGCCCACACTCGGCGGCTTCCGATTGCAGGATGGGCTTCACGCAAGTCCGCCCAGCAAGCTTGCGCCGACGCCGGCGGTCGCCGCGGCCACGATCTCCACCCGGCCAGAGAGGGTATACAACGGCTCGAAGATCCACTCGATGAGGCGCCGTCGCTCGCCCAGGATGTCTGCCTCCAGCATCATCCCCGGATGCAGCCGCTCGGCCTTGCCATAAGCGGTGATGCTTTGCCTGCGCAAGGCCACCACGACGCGATAATACGGTTCGTCGGTCTTGCCACCGAGCGCGCTGAGTTGCAGCTCGCGCTGGCCCAACGCGCTGCGCCCGACCCGGCGGACGGTTCCGCGCTGGTGCCCGAACTTCTGGTATGGGTAAGCCTGGTACCGCAGCATCACTGCATCACCGGGCGCGATGAAGCCGATTGCGCGACTGGGCACCCACAGCTCGACCTCCAACGTGGCATCGACCGGGATCAGGGTCAGCAAGGGTTGCCCCGCCTGCACCGCATGCCCTGCCTTGACCAATTGAGTGGCGACCAGTCCCTCCATCGTCGCGGTGATGGCCTGCGCGCCGCGCGCATCCGTCTCGACCTGTTCCTGTGCCAGCTGGGCCAGGGCACGTTGGTGGTCGGCACGCCCGGACAGTCGTTGCCCGGGCAGCTCGGCGAGCGCCTGCGACAACTGCGCCTCCTGGCGCGCGCCGTTGGCGGCCACCCGTCGCAACGACTGCAGCTGCGCGGCGTAGTCGAGTACCGACGCCTGCTGCTGTTCGACCTGCGCCAGGCTGGTGTAGCGCCCGGCGTGCAATTGTTGCAGCCGTTGCAGCGATTGCCGGGCCAATGCCAATGCATTCTCGCGGACCTCGATTTCCTTGCGCACCTGCGCCTGCTCACGCCGCGCTGCCTCCAACTGCACGCGCAGGCCATGCGCCTGGATTGCCAGCACGTCCTCGCGCGCCGATTGCGCCGACACCAAGCTGTCGCGCCGTTGCGCCAGCTGCGATGCCAACACCGCGATCGCATCGGCGCCGGAACGCGTCGCCAGCGGCGTCTCCAGGCGCAGCAAGGGCTGCCCGGGACGAACCCGCCCGCCCTCCTCCACGTTGACTTGCGCCACCACCCCGGCCACGGGCGCCATCACCGTGACGGCGCCCTGCACCGGGACCAACTGCCCGACCACGCTGGTGCGCCGTGTATAGGAGCTCGCGCAGATGAAGGTCAGTACGACAAACGCCACGATCCCGACCAGCACGGTCAACGCGAGAGCCGAAGGCGGCCGTGCCAGCACGATGCCGCCGAGCCAAGTATCGCGCCGGGTAGCCAACGCTTCCTTGCGGAACAACTCATCACTCATAAAAAAACGTCCATGGCGTGCAAGCAACTAGAAAGGACGCCGCCCTGCGGCGGCGTCCCTTGTGCACAACGGCTTTCAGCACAGGAACAGTGCAAACCGCTTCAGTTTCACCACCACCA
>DATCVI010000111.1:0-12550 GCA_036566925.1 Stenotrophomonas sp. | reverse complement strand
TTCGGGCTGGTGCCGCCTTCCGGCGGCGCACCGAACAAGGATGTGCATGGACCGTCGCAGTTTTATCGCCACAGGCGGCCTGGCGGCCGCGCTGCCGCTACTGGGCACGGCCACCGCCGCCACCGCCGCCGCGCGAAGCGCACCGATGTCGGACCACGTGAACTTCGTCTCCGACGGCCTGGGCCTGACCCCGGCCGAGTACGCCGCGCAGCTGGCACAAGCGGCGGCCGCGAAAGACTTCGAGCCGGACAATTACAGCCTCGGCGGAACCATCGAACAGATAGAGCAGGCCTTCGCCCAGCGGCTGGGCAAGCCGGCCGCGCTGTTCCTGCCCACCGGCACCCTCGCCAACCACCTCGCGGTGCGCGCACTGGCAGGCGAACACCGCCGCGTGCTGGTGCAGGCCGAGAGCCATCTCTACAACGACAGCGGCGACTGCGCGACGGTGCTCAGCGCGTTGAACCTCGTGCCACTGCCGGCGGACAACGCGAGGCTGCCGCTGGACGCGGTGCGCACCGAGGTCGAGCGTGCCGCGCAAGGGCGGGTGCCGATGAAGATCGGCGCGATTTCGCTGGAAAGCCCGGTGCGCCGGCTCGGTCACCGCTATGTTCCTTGGGCCGACGTGCGCGCCCTTTGCGATTACGCACGCGGCGAGGGCATCGGCCTGCACCTGGACGGCGCCCGGCTGTTCAACCTGCCGCAGCACACCGGCCACAACGTACGCGAGTACACCGCGCTGTTCGACACGGTCTACGTCTCGCTGTGGAAGCATTTCAACGCCGCCTCCGGCGCGATCCTGGCCGGCGAATCCGCGCTGATCGAGCCGCTGCGCGCGCAGCGCCGCATGTTCGGCAGCGGGCTACCGCACGCCTGGCCGCTGGTTGGTCCGGCACAGCGATACCTGCAGGATTACGAGCAGCAATACGCCCGCGCCTGGCAAGCCGCCGAACAGGTCTTCGCCGCCTTGCAGGCCGACGGCCGCCTGCGCGTGCAGCGTTTGCCCGAGGGCACCAGCAGCGTCGCGCTGACCTTGCCCGGCCAGATCGATGCACAGGCCTGGGCGGCCAAGGCGGGCGCCGCCGGCGTGCGAGTGGCTGCACCCCCGCCGGGCGGCAACAGCATGCTGCAGGTCAACGCGACATTGTTGCGACGCCCACCGCAGGATGTGGCGAAAATCCTGCTGGCCGCCTTGGTCAGTTGAGTGTCGCCGCCCGCGCTACTGTGATTCGCTTCTCGCACCCATGACCGCGGTCACTTGACCGGCTTTCCACCCAGCCGCCACGCTCGGGGTTTGCGCATCGCGATGGACTCCGCAGGCGCGCCTCACTGGAGAAGCCTCGCGTGGATCGTCGTACCTTCCTGCAATTGTCCGCGCTCGGCGCCGGCGGCCTGCTGCTGCCGCATACCCGCCTGATCGCCGCCGAACAACTGCTCGCGCCCGCCGATGCCGCGCGCAACCGCCGCCTGGCCGATGCCGCGCTGGCGGCGGCCAAGTCCGGCGGCGCCAGTTATTGCGACGTACGGGTGGGACGCTACCTGCGCCAGTTCGTGACCACGCGCGAGGCCCGGGTCGAGAACGTGGTCAATGCCGAATCGACCGGCGTCGGCGTGCGCGTGATCGCCGACGGCGCCTGGGGCTTTGCCGCCACCAATACGCTGACCGCCGATGGCGTGGCCAAGGCCGCCCGGCAGGCGGTCGCCATTGCCAGGGCCAACGCCAAGTTCTCGACCGCGCCGGTGCAGCTGGCGCCGGTCACCGGCGTGGGCGAGGTCAGCTGGCGCACCCCGATCCAGCGCAACGCAATGGAAGTGCCGGTGGCCGAAAAGGCTGCGCTGCTGCTGGACATCAATGCCGCCGCGCTCAACGCCGGTGCCGATTTCGCGGCCTCGCGCCTGTTCGCGATCAACGAGCAGAAGTACTTCGCCAGCAGCGACGGTTCCTGGATCGATCAGGACATCCACCGCCTGTGGCTGCCGTTCACCGTCACCGCGGTGGACAAGGCCAGCGGCAAGTTCCGTACCCGCGATGGTCTCGGTGCGCCCGTCGGCATGGGCTACGAGTACCTGGCCGGCGACCCGGCGCAAAAACACGAACTCCCCGGTGGGCTGGTCGCCTACGGCCTGTCCTACGACCCGCGCGAGGATGCGATCGCTGCCGCCAAGCAGGCCCGGGCCAAGTTGTCCGCGCCCTCGGTCAAGCCGGGCAAGTACGACCTGGTGATCGACCCGAGCAACCTGTTCCTGACCATCCACGAGTCGGTCGGCCATCCGCTGGAGCTGGACCGCGTGCTCGGCTACGAGGCCAATTACGCCGGCACCAGCTTCGCCACGCTCGACAAGCGCGACGCCGGCTTCCGCTGGGGTAGCCCGCTGGTCGATATCGTCGCCGACAAGACCCGCGCCGGCAGCCTCGGCGCGGTGGCCTACGACGACGAGGGCGTGAAGACCAAGCAGTGGAACCTGGTGCGCGACGGCATCCTGGTCGATTACCAGTGCACGCGCGACCAGGCCCATATCCTGGGCAAGACCGAGTCCGACGGCTGCAGCTACGCCGACGCCTGGTCCAGCGTGCAGTTCCAGCGCATGCCCAACGTCTCGCTGGCGCCGGGCAAGACGCCGCTGGACGTGCAGCAGATGATCGCCGGGGTCGACAAGGGCCTCTACATCCATGGCCGCGCCTCGTATTCGATCGACCAGCAGCGCTACAACGCCCAGTTCGGCGGCCAGCTGATCTACGAGATCGAGCACGGCAAGGTGACCCGACTGGTGGAGGACGGCGCCTACCAGATCCGCACGCCGGAATTCTGGAACTCGGTCTCGGCCATCTGCGACGAGCGCGACTTCCGCATGGGCGGCTCGTTCTTCGACGGCAAGGGCCAGCCTGGGCAGGTCTCGGCGGTGTCGCATGGTTCGGCGACGACGCGCTTTGATGGGGTCAATGTCATCAATACGGCTCGTTCGCTGGGGTGAGTTCGCCGGTGGTTCGTCGGGGCTGAAGCCCCTCCCACAAATTGCCGGCCTCCCCTGTGGGAGGGGCTTCAGCCCCGACAGATGCGGTCCGATCGCCTCATCCCTGTCGAAAGTCACATGACGCGCGAAGCCTTGTACCGCAAGAATCGGGGACGCGGGCAGTGAGCCGCGCCCATCCAACCTTCCGCGCCGAGCGCGGGACTTTCGGGGAGTATCGCCGTGCATCGACGTGATTTCCTTGCCCTCAGTGGGCTGACTGCGGGCGGCCTGCTGGTGCCGTCCTTCTTTGGCAAGGCGATCGCCGCCGAGCAATTGCTCGCCTTCCTCGACCCGGCGCACAAGAAGCGCCTGGCCGATACCGCGCTCACCGCCGCCCGCGGCGCTGGCGCCAGCTACTGCGACGTGCGCATCGGCCGCTACCTGCGGCAGTTCGTCATCACCCGCGAGGACAAGGTCCAGAACGTGGTGAACACCGAATCCACCGGCGTCGGCATCCGCGTGATCGCCAATGGCGCCTGGGGCTTTGCCGCCACCAACGAGCTCACCGAACAGGGCGTGGCGCGCGCCGCGCAGCAAGCCGCCGCGATCGCCAAGGCCAACGCCAAGGTGCAGACCGCGCCGGTGCAGCTGGCCAAGGCGCCTGGCTTCGGCGAAGTGTCGTGGAAGACGCCGATCAAGAAGAACGCCATGGAAGTGCCGTTGAAGGACAAGGCCGACCTGCTGCTGGGCGTCAATGCCGCGGCGATGAATGCCGGCGCCAGCTTCGTCAATTCGATGCTGTTCCTGGTCAACGAACAGAAGTATTTCGCCAGCAGCGACGGTTCCTACGTCGACCAGGACGTGCACCGCATCTGGGCGCCGATGACCGTCACCGCCATCGACAAGGCCAGCGGCAAGTTCCGCACCCGCGACGGCCTGTCCGCGCCGATGGGCATGGGCTTCGAATACCTGGATGGCGCTGCGTCCGGCAAGGTGGTCAGCCCGAACGGGGTGGTCAACTACGGCCTGTCCTACGACATGAAGGAAGACGCCATCGCCGCGGCCAAGCAGGCGCAGGAGAAGCTCAAGGCGCAGTCGGTCAAGCCGGGCAAGTACGACCTGGTCCTGGACCCCTCGCACACCTGGCTCACCATCCACGAGTCGGTTGGCCATCCGCTGGAACTGGACCGCGTGCTCGGCTACGAAGCCAACTACGCCGGCACCAGCTTCGCCACCCTGGACAAGCTCAAGTCGCGTTTCCAGTACGGCAGCGACAAGGTCAACATCTTCGCCGACAAGGTCCAGACCGGCAGCCTCGGCGCGGTCGGCTACGACGACGAAGGCGTCAAGACCAAGCAGTGGGACCTCATCAAGGACGGCGTGCTGGTCGATTACCAGGCCATCCGCGACCAGGCCCACATCCTCGGCAAGACCGAGTCCGACGGCTGCTGCTATGCCGACTCCTGGTCCAGCGTGCAGTTCCAGCGCATGGCCAACGTCTCGCTGGCACCGGGCAAGACCCCGCTGTCCGTGGCCGACATGATCAAGGACGTCGAGAACGGCATCTACATCATCGGCGACGGCTCCTTCTCGATCGACCAGCAGCGCTACAACGCCCAGTTCGGTGGCCAGCTGTTCTACGAAATCAAGGAAGGCAAGATCACCCGCATGCTTGAAGACGTGGCCTACCAGATCCGCACGCCGGAATTCTGGAACGCCTGCGTCGCGGTCGCCGACGAACGCGACTACCGCCTCGGCGGCTCGTTCTTCGACGGCAAGGGCCAGCCGGGCCAGGTCTCGGCGGTCTCGCACGGTTCCTCGACCGCGCGCTTCAACGGCATCAATGTCATCAACACTGCCCGTTCGCTGGGCTGATCCGGAGCCTTACCTCAATGAGCATCCTTACCGAAGCACAGGCCAAGGCCATCCTGGACAAGGTCATCAAGCTGTCCAAGGCGGACGAATGCACCGCCCAGCTGTCCGGCTCCATCGACGGCAACATCCGTTTCGCCCTCAACAACGTCTCCACCAGCGGCATTGTCGACAACACCGAATTGGCGGTGCAGGTCGCCTTCGGCAAGCGCGTGGGCGTGGCCACCATCAATGAATTCGACGACGCCTCGCTGGAACGCGTGGTCCGCCGTGCCGAGGACCTGGCGAAACTCGCGCCGGAGAATCCGGAATTCATGCCGGCGGTGCAGAAGCAGGAATACAAGCCGAGCCAGACCTTCAGCGAGGCGACCGCGGCGATCACCCCGGAATTCCGCGCCCAGGTCGCCGCCGACTCGATCGCACCGTGCAAGGGCAATGGCCTGATCGCCGCCGGCTTCCTCGAAGACGGGCAGAACTTCACCGCCTTCGCCAACAGCAATGGCAACTTCGGCTACCAGCGCGGCACCCGTTTCGACTACACCTGCACCGTGCGCACCGAAGACGGCCGCGGTTCGGGCTGGGTCGGCCGCAACCTGCAGGACGCCTCGCAGTTCAGTGCCGAGCGCGAAATCCAGATCGCCAAGCGCAAGGCCAGCGAGTCGAGCGAGGCCAAGGCGCTGGAGCCGGGCAAGTACACGGTGATCCTGGAACCGGCCGCCGCCGCTGGCCTGATCTCGTTCATGATGAACTTCTTCGACGCGCGCCAGGCCGATGAAGGCCGCAGCTTCCTGTCCAAGAAGGGTGGCGGCAACAAGCTCGGCGAGCAGGTCTACGACCCGCGCGTGAACATCAGCGCCGATCCGTGGCATCCGCTCGGTCCGGTGTTGCCCTGGGACGAAGAGGGCCTGCCGCGCGAGAAGATGGCCATCGTCGAGAACGGCAAGGTCGCCAACCTCAACTATTCGCGTTATTGGGCGCAGAAGAACGGCAAGCGCGCAGTGGGCGAGCCGGGCAACCTGCTGATGGCCGGCGGCGACAAGTCGATTGCCGACCTGGTGCGCGGCACCGACAAGGGCATCCTGGTCACCCGCACCTGGTACATCCGCATGGTCGACCCGCAGACGGTGCTGCTCACCGGCCTGACCCGCGACGGCACCTTCTACATCGAGAACGGCCAGATCAAGTACCCGGTGAAGAACTTCCGCTTCAACGAGTCGCCGGTGATCATGCTCAACAACATCGACGAGCTCGGCAAGCCGGTGCGCGTGGCCGGTGATGAGTCCAGCTTCGTGATGATGATCCCGCCGATGCGCCTGCGCGATTTCACGTTTACCTCGCTCTCCGATGCGGTGTAAAGGCGAGCCCGCCTTGCGGGCTTCGCCCCCAGCGTTGCACCAAGGTGCAACACTGGGCCCCGCGCGATCTGCTCCTCCAATTCCCCTGCGCCTTCGGCGCGCCCCCCTTTACTAAAGGGGGGCTCTCCACCCGAGGCACTTTTGTCCAGTCGTTCTCTAACGCGTGCTGAGTTCCTGAGGCTGATGCTGGGCGGTGCGGCGGCCCTGGCCCTGCCCGCCGCGCGCGCCGCTTCGCCGCAGTACGACTTCTGGTTCACCCGGCTCAAGTACGACTCCGGCGACTGGGACGTGGACGCGCGCATGCCGTCCAACCTGATCACCTCGCTGGTGGACTACACCCACTTGCGCGTGGACCCGACCGAGCACGTATTGCCGCTGGCCGACCCGCGCGTGCTGCAGGCGCCGTTCTGCTATCTGGCCGGGCACAAGCTGGTCGAGTTCAACGCCGCCGAGCGGCGCAACTTCGAGCAGTACGTGCGCAACGGTGGCTTCGTGCTGGTGGACGATTGCAACCACGATATCGATGGCCTGTTCGCGCGCTCGTTCGAAGCGCAGATGGCATCGATCTTCGGCAAGACCGCACTCAAGAAGCTGCCCAACAAGCATCCGCTGTACAGCAGCTTCTTCAAGTTTCCCGAAGGTCCACCGGCCACCGGCTTCGAGCTCAACGGCTGGGGCGACGACCTGGTGCACGACTACCTCAAAGGCATCGAGATCGACGGCCGCCTGGGCGTGCTCTACAGCAACAAGGACTACGGTTGCGAGTGGGACTACGACTGGCGCAACAAGCGCTTCCTGGCCGAAGACAACACCAAGTTCGCGGTCAACATCGTGATGTACGCATTGAACAGCTGACGAGACGCCCACCATGACCTCCCCCGAATCCCTGCAACAGCAGATCGCCAAGCTTGGCGAGCTGCGCAACGCACTCGCCCAGGCCGTGGTCGGCCAGCAGGCCGTGGTCGAGCAATTGCTGATCGGCCTGCTCGCCGGTGGCCACTGCCTGCTCGAAGGCGCGCCCGGCCTGGGCAAGACGCTGCTGGTGCGCTCACTGGGGCAGGCGCTGGAGCTGCAGTTCCGGCGCGTGCAGTTCACCCCGGACCTGATGCCCAGCGACATCCTTGGCACCGAGCTGCTCGAAGAAGACCACGGCACCGGCCACCGTCATTTCCGCTTCCAGCCCGGCCCGGTCTTTACCAACCTGCTGCTGGCCGACGAACTCAACCGCACGCCGCCGAAGACCCAGGCGGCGCTGCTGGAAGCCATGCAGGAGCGCACCGTCAGCTACGCCGGCACCACTTATTCCTTGCCCTCGCCGTTCTTCGTGCTGGCCACGCAGAACCCGATCGAGCAGGCCGGCACCTACCCATTGCCCGAAGCCCAGCTCGACCGCTTCCTGCTGCATGTGCGCGTGGACTATCCGAGCGAAACCGAAGAGCGCGACATCCTCCTGCACACCACTGGCAGCCACAACGCAGTGGTGCCGAAGGTGATGGACGCCGAGAGCGTGGTCGCGCTGCAGCAGCACGTGCGCGAGGTGCACGTGGGCGAGGACGTGCTGAGCTGGATCAACCGCCTGGTGCGTGCCAGCCGGCCCGGGCCCGAGGCACCCGAAGCGGTACGGCAATGGGTGAAGTGGGGTGCCGGCCCGCGCGCCGGCCAGTCGCTGGTGCTGGCGTCCAAGGCGCGTGCGTTGTTGCAGGGGCGCTTCGCCGCCACCCGCGATGATGTCGCCGCCCTGGCGGCGCCGGTGATGCGCCATCGCATCCTGTTGTCCTTCGCCGCCGAAGCCGAGCAGAAGCAGACCGACGATGTGATCCAGGCCCTGCTCGCGGCGGTGCCGTTCGGCACCTGAGCAGCGACGTGCACAACCCCGGCCCGGCCCTGATTCCCGCCGAAGTGCGCAGCCGCCTGCGCACGCTTTCGTTGCGCGCGCGCCGCACTGCCGGCCAGCAAGGCGTGGGCCTGCACGCCAGTCGTAGTCGCGGCGCCGGCCTCGAATTCGCCCAGTACCGCGCCTACGAGCCCGGCGATGAGCTGCGCCAGATCGACTGGAAGCTCTACGGGCGCTCGGACCGCTTCTTCGTCCGCGAAGCCGAACGCGAGAGCCCGCTGACGTTGTGGCTGTTGCTCGACGCAAGCGCCTCCGCCGGCCAGGCCGACCTGGCGCGGCCCGGCTATACCCGCCTGGACGCATTGCGCGGCGTCGCCGCCTGCGCCGCCGATATCGCGCTGCGCCAAGGCGACCGCTTCGGCTTGATCGTGTTCGGCGGCGACGGCGTGCAGCTGGTGCCGGCGGCCAGTGGCGCACGCCAGCGCGACCGCCTGTGGCTGGCCTTGTACGGCTTGCGCGCGCAAGGCGGCTGGCCGCCGCTGCAGCAGCAGCGCGTGGCCTGGGAACGCAGTGCCGCCGACGACCTGGTGCTGATGTTGGGCGATGGCTTCGACGAGGCCGGCGTCGCCCTGGCCGAACGCCTGGCCGCCGCGCGCCGCGAAGTCGTGCAGTTGCAGGTACTCGGTGCCGACGAGCGTGATTTTCCCTTCCGCGGCGGCCACCGCTTCCGCGACCCGGAAACCGGCGAGGAACTGCTCGGCGATGCCGCCGCGTTGCGTACCAAATATCTGCGCCGCTTCGGCCAGGCGATGGGCGAGCGCCAGGCGCGCTGGCAGGCGGCCGGCATTCGCCACGCCACCCAATACCTGGACGAACCGCTGGACGCCGGCCTGCAACGCTTGTTCGGCGCGGAGGCGGCATGGGCTTGAGCCTGCTGTTCCCGCTCGGCTTGGCGGCGCTTGCGGCCTGGCTGTTGCCGCTGCTGATCCACCTGGCGCGGCGCCAAGAGTCGCGGCTCACTGAATTCGCCGCGTTGCGCTGGTTGCGCGCGCAACCGCGGCCACGCCAGCGCATTCGCGTCGACGAATGGCCTTTGCTGCTGCTGCGCTTGCTGCTGTTGGCGCTGTTGGCGCTGCTGTTGGCTGGGCTGGCCTGGCGCGACGAGGACGCACGGCGCGCGCGGGTGCTGGTGGCGCCGGGCGTCGACATGACGGCCCTGCGTGCGCTGCAACTTCCGCCAGATGCGCAGCTGCAGTGGCTGGCGCCCGGCTTCCCTGCTTTCGAAACGCCGATGCCGGGCGGCACGCAGCCCGCGGCAAGTTTGCTCCGCGAGTTCGATGCCAGCCTGCCGCCGGAAGCGCCATTGCGCGTGGTCGTGCCGGCGGACTGGGGCGCGGTCGATGCACAGCGGCCGGTGTTGTCGCGGACGGTGAAATGGCAAGTGGTCGCCGGTCATTCGCCCGCATCTGCCAACGCAGCGGTCACGCCTTTGCGCTTGGCGCTGATTGGCGCGGCACCGGCCGACCCGGCCGTGCGCACGCTGCAGGCCCTGCAAGCGGCGTGGCAGGGCGACGCGGCTTTGCCGCGCATCGAAGCGGCCGGACCGAGTTCCGCATTGCGCACGCCCGGCACCCTCGCAGTGTGGTGGCACAAACAGGCGCTGCCGCCGGCCTGGCTCGATTGGGTTCGCAATGGCGGCGAGCTGTTGCTGGCGCCGGCGACGCCGTGGCCGGCAGGAGTCGCGCCGCAGCCGCAGTGGCAGGACGAAGACGGGACAACCGTGCTGGAGACGGCGGCGTTCGGACGCGGTCGCCTCCTGCGCCTGCCGCGCGGACTCGACCCGGGTACTGTTCCTGCACTGCTTGATGCCCGCTTCGCCCAAGACCTGGCCGCGCAACTGCGTCCGGTGCCGGCCCCCGCGCGCGCCGTGGCCGCCGAGTTCGCACCGCGGCAACAGGCAAGGGCGTGGCCGCGTGCGACGGCCGCGCTGTTGCCCTGGCTCGCACTGCTGATCGCGCTGGTATTCGCGCTGGAGCGCTGGTGGGCGACCTCGCCGCGTCGCGGAGTCGGCGCATGAGCCTGCCCTTGCTGCAAGCCCGCTGGCGCGCCGCGCGCCGCCGCCGCAAGACGATCGTTGCGCTGTTCGGCTTGCCGTGGGCGGTGTTGCCGGCGGCACTGGCGTGGCGCCTGGGCTTGGCCTCGTTGGTGTGGCCCGCGCTGGTCGGCGGCGCGCTTGCACTGGCGGCGTTGGCCGCGGCTTGGTCGCGTCGACTGGATGCGCGCTGGGTACGCCGGCGGCTGGATGCCGAGCCCGCGTTGGAAGACAGCGCCGATCTATTGTTCGCAGACGCGGCCCACCTGGGTTCGTTGCAATCCCTGCAACGCGAACGCGTGCTCGCCCGCCTACCGAACACCCTGCGCGCGCTGCGTGAGCCTTGGCCATGGCGTCGGGGCGGCGCGTTGTTCGTTTTCGGCAGCTTGATGCTGGCGGCGGTGCTGTGGTGGCCAGCGAAGGTGGCAACACCGGCTGCCGCCACCGCGCCGGTCGATCGTGCGGCGCAGGCGCGCGAACAAGTGCGCCTGCGCACGTCGCGGCTGCAGGCTACCCCGCCGGCCTATACGGGGCAGGCGGCGGCCACGCTGCCCACGCTCGACGCCAAGGTGCCGCAGGGCACGCGGCTGCAGTGGCAACTGCGGTTCGATCGCGCACCGGCGCAGGCGCAGCTGCGGCTCACCGACGGCCGCGTGCTGCCGCTGCAGCTGCAAGGCGATCGCGCGACGTTGGCCTTGGTCCTGGATCGCTCGCTGCTGTACCGCATCGTGCTCGATGGCCAGCCGCTGGCACTGCACCGGCTCGAAGCAGTCCCCGACCGCGCCCCGCAAGTGCGGGTGGTGGAGCCAGACACGGCGCTGGTCGAGTGGCAACCGGCACGGCGCCGCTGGTCGTTGCGCTTCGAGGCCAGCGACGACTACGCGGTGGCGAGCGCGGCGCAACTGCGCCTGACCCTGGCCCAGGGCAGCGGCGAGAACATCCGTTTCAGCGAACATGGCACCACGTTGGCCGGCAGCGGCCCGGCCACGCTGCGTCGCTATCAGTACACCCTCGACCCCGCCGCCCTCGGCATGCAGCCAGGCGATGACCTGGTGGCGCAGCTGGAAGTGCGCGACAACCGCCAGCCGTCCGCGCAGACCGCGCGCAGCGGCAGCGTGATCCTGCGTTGGCCGGCGCCTCAGGAGCGGGCCGGGATCGAACTCGAAGCCACGGTCCGCAAGACGCTGCCAGCCTACTTCCGCAGCCAGCGCCAGATCATCATCGACGCCGAGGCGTTGCTGAAGGAAAAGCGCAACCTGGATGCGGAGACCTTCCTCAAGCGCGCCGATGCCATCGGCGTGGACCAGCGCATCCTGCGCCTGCGCTATGGCCAGTTCCTGGGCGAGGAAAGCGAAGGCGCGCCGAAGTTGCCGGACGTGCCCACCAGCGACCCGCCGACCAGCGACAGCGCCGACATCCCCACCGCCGACGCCCCTGCCGAGCCCGAGCCCAAAGCCCACGACGCCGGCGCCGGCGCCCTGGACGACCACGACCACGACGATGGCCACGAAGGCACACCGGCCAGCTTCGGCCGCGACGACAACGTCCTGGCCGAGTATGGCCACACCCACGACCACGCCGAGGCCGCGACCCTGCTCGACCCACAGACCCGCGCCACGCTGAAGTCCGCGCTCGACCAGATGTGGCAGTCGGAAGGCGAGCTGCGCCAGGGCCGGCCCGACGCAGCGCTGCCTTACGCCTACAAGGCCCTGGCCTTCATCAAGCAGGTGCAACAGGCCGAGCGCATCTACCTGGCGCGCACCGGCCCGCAATTGCCGCCAATCGACCTGAGCCGCCGCTTGAGTGGCGACCGCGCCGGGCTGGCGCGACGCGACGATGCCTTGCAGCCCTGGCACGACGAAGACGCCGCCGACGCGCTCGCCTTGTGGCAGGCGCTGGCGCCCGGCAACGGGCCAGCGTCGGTGGCGACGCTGGATGCGTTCGGCCGCTGGCTGGGTACGCACGAGACGCGGATCGATGCGCCGCTGGATCTGGCGGCGGCGCTTGAGCAGTACCGCGCCGAACCGGGTTGTGTCGATTGCCAGCAGCGCTTGCGTGCGTTGTTGTGGTCCGCGATTGCCGCACCACCCGCGCGGCCGTTGCCGCGGCAGGCGCCCGACGCCGCTGGCCGACGCTATCTGGAAGTTTTGTCAGCGGGTGAACGCCCATGAACACCTGGCAGATCGCCACTGCCGTGGTGCTTGCCCTGGTCGCCGTGGCTGCGCCGCTGCGCCTGCTGCGGCAGGCGTCGGGCGCGCGTGGTTGGCGCCGCAACGTCCTGCTGGTCCTGCAACCGTTGTGCGCGCTGGCGCTGTACTTGATGTTGTATCCGCCCGCGCGGCCTGTGGAAGGTGGCACGCTGGAAGTGTTGACCGCCGGCGCCACGTCGGCCACAACCGGCGCGGCAAGCGTGGCGCTGCCGGAAGCCGGCGCGCCGGCGGGCGCAAC
>DATCVI010000110.1:0-7647 GCA_036566925.1 Stenotrophomonas sp. | reverse complement strand
CTGGGTTCAGTGGCTGACATCGTCGTGCGCCAGGTCGCCCGGCTTGATCACCGGCGGCAGGGTGAAAGTGTGTGCCGGCGCCGGCGAAGGCACCGTCCATTCCAGCCCACGGGCGCCTTCCCAGGCGCGGTCGCCGGCGCGCGCGCCGTTGCGCAGCGAGGACCAGAGGATGCCGGCCATCAGGAACGGCGTGACGAACATGCCGAACGCACCGATCGAGCTGACCAGGTTCCAGTCGGCGAACACCACGTTGTAGTCCGGGATGCGGCGCGGCATGCCGGCCAGGCCGAGGAAGTGCTGCGGGAAGAAGGTGAGGTTGACGAACACCATCGTCCACCAGAAGTGCACCTGCGCCCAGCGCTCGCTGTACATGCGCCCGGTCCACTTCGGCCACCAGTAGTAGACCGCGGCGATCAGGCCGAACAAGGCGCCGGTCACCAGCACGTAGTGGAAATGCGCCACCACGAAGTAGGTATCGTGGTACTGGAAGTCGGCCGGCACGATGGCCAGCATCAGGCCGGAGAAGCCGCCGATGGTGAACAGGATGACGAACGACACCGCCCACAGCATCGGCGCTTCGAAGCTCAGCGAGCCCTTCCACATCGTGCTGACCCAGTTGAATACCTTCACCCCGGTAGGGATGGAGATGAGCATGGTGGCGAACATGAAGTAGATCTCGCCGCCCAGCGGCATGCCCACGGTGAACATGTGGTGGGCCCAGACGATGAAGCTGAGGAAGGCGATCGCCGCGATCGCGTACACCATCGCCTGGTAGCCGAACAACGGCTTGCGGCTGAAGGTCGGGATGATCTCGCTGACCACGCCGAAGGCGGGCAGGATCATGATGTAGACCTCGGGATGACCGAAGAACCAGAAGATGTGCTGGTACATCACCGGGTCGCCGCCGCCGGCGGCATTGAAGAACGAGGTGCCGAAGAACTTGTCGGTCAGCAGCATGGTGACCGCGCCGGCCAGTACCGGCATCACCGCGATCAGCAGGAACGCGGTGATCAGCCAGGCCCAGCAGAAGATCGGCATCTTCAGCAGGTCGATGCCCGGCGCACGCATGTTGAGCACGGTGGCAATGATGTTGATCGCGCCCATGATCGAGCTGATGCCGGCCACGTGGATGGCAAACACCGAGAAGGCCACGTTGTAGCCGCCCTGCAGCATCAGCGGCGGGTACATCGTCCAGCCGCCGGCCGGCGCACCGCCGGGCAGGAACAAGGTCACCAGCAGCAGGCTGAAGGCCACCGGCAGCAACCAGAACGACCAGTTGTTCATGCGCGGCAGCGCCATGTCCGGCGCGCCGATCTGCAGCGGGATCATCCAGTTCGCCAGGCCGACGAAGGCCGGCATGATGCCGCCGAAGATCATCACCAGCGCATGCACGGTGGTCATCTGGTTGAAGAACTCGGGCTTGACGAACTGCAGGCCCGGTTGCAACAACTCGGCGCGGATGATGACGCTCATCCCGGCGCCGACCAGGAACATGATGAAGGAGAACCCCAGGTACAGGGTTCCGATGTCCTTGTGGTTGGTCGAGAAGAACCAGCGCTCGACGAAGCTCTGCTGGTGGTACCCGTGGGAATCGACTGCGGTATGCGCCATGACGATGGACTACCTCTGCAAATCGGAGCTGGTGTGCGGATCAGCCGGCGGTGGGCTGCGGCGGCGTGGCGGGAGCGGCGGGCGCGGTGGCCGCCGGCGCTTCGGTGGCAGGCGCTGCTTCAGTGGCCGGCGCCGCAGTCGGTGCCGCGGGTGCGGCTTCAGCAGGCTTGGGCTTGCGCGTGGCCAGCCAGCGCTTGAACTCTTCCTTGGGCAGCGCCTCGACCACGATCGGCATGAAGCCATGGTCCTTGCCGCATAGTTCGGCGCACTGGCCGCGGTAGACACCGGGCGTTTCGATATTGGTCCAGGCCTCGTTGATGAAGCCCGGCACCGCGTCCTGCTTCCAGCCCAGCGCCGGCACCCACCAGGCGTGGATGACGTCGTCGGAGGTGATCACGAAGCGGATCTTGGTATCAACCGGCAGCACCAGGCGATTGTCGACGTCGAGCAGGTAGTGCGGGTTGCTGGCGACGGTGGGCACCTGGTGGCTCTGGCGCACGTTGTCCGAGCCGCGGTCCAGGCGGCTGGTGAACGCCACGCCTTCGCCCAGATATTCGTACTTCCACATCCACTGGTAGCCGGTGACCTTCACCGTCATTTCCGAATCGCGCATGTCGTACATGGCGATCAGCTTGGCGGTGGCCGGCCAGGCCATGACGATGAGGATCAGCACCGGGATCACGGTCCAGACGATCTCGGCCTTGGTGTTGTGGCTGAACTGCGAAGCCACCGCGCCCTTGGACTTGCGGAACTTGAAGATCGCATAGCCCATCGCGCCGAACACGATCACGCCGATCACCGCGCACACCCACAGCGCCACCATGTGCGCCTCATAGGCCATGCGTGCGGTATGGGTAACGCCGCGCCCCATGTTGAGCTGCCACGGTTTCGGATCAGCCGATTGCGCCCACGCCAGCGGTGTGGCCAACCAGGCCGCCGCCGCCATCACTCCCCGGTACCACGCCCTGCTGCGACCACTGTTGCGTTGCTTCATTGCCTAGACCCTTGCGTCATCGGTTGGGCGTCATCGGTTGCGGCCATTTGCGGCCGCGAGCAAGCCTTGCAGTTTTTCCGCCAGCTGCAGTCGTTCGGCCGGGCCGAGGAAACTTCCCACCTCGACCTGCCTGCCACTGCTGGCCAGCCATACCCTGTCATCAAACCCCACTTGCAGCCGCACCCAATGCGGATGCGCCTGGAACACTGGCGGGCAATCCGTTCGAGGAAAGACCTGGACGACGGCCGGCCCCACCCGGATCGCTTCTTCGCGTTCGCCACTGCGCCACAAACAGCGCAGCGCCACTGCTACCAGCCCGCTGTGCAGCAAGGCAAAGAGCGGCGCGAAGACATTGCCCGCCCACCACCCCAGACCCGCCGCCAGCCACATCAGCCCCGCGAGCGCGGCAAACAACATCACGAATTGCCGGGCCGTCATTGCCCGCGGCGGCCGCAGCGTGAGCTGCGTGGCCGGACCGTGGGGGCTGGACGGCAACATTTCGATCATGTCGCGACCGTACTCCAAGCCGCGGAGAACGACTCGATGGTAGCCCTGCGCGCGCAAGCCCGGCAAGCATTCATCTCGCCTGGATAATGCTGCACTGCAACCAGAAAGCATTGCCAAATCAAGCATTTCGCCAAACCGCGCCTGGCGGCAGCCTGCGGGCGACCTGCAGAAAACGGCGGCCGCGGTGCCGTTTGCGGTCAAGTGCCGGCCCTGGGGGCGGACCTAGAATGGCCGCTACTCTCTCTTTTCTTCCTCGATGCCATGAGCGCCGTTCCCGATTCCACCGCCGGCGGTTTGCCCCCGCCGCTGCTTGCACCGGACCTGCCGCCGCCGCCGGGCGCCTTGCGTGCCGCTGTCACCGCCGCCTGGCTCAAGGACGAAACCGAGCATGTGCGCGAGCTGCTGGAGCAGGCCCGCCTGCCCGCCGCCGAGCAGGCCAAGGTGCAGGCGCTGGCCGCCGACCTGGTCACGCGCGTGCGTGCCCGCGCCCAGGACCAGGGCGCGATCGAAGCCTTCATGCGCCAGTACGACCTCGGTAGCGAGGAAGGCGTGCTGCTGATGTGCGTGGCCGAGGCACTGCTGCGCATCCCCGACCAGGACACCGCCGACAAGCTGATCCGCGACAAGCTCGGCGATGCCGATTGGGAAAAGCACCTCGGCGGTAGCGATTCGGTGCTGGTCAACGCCTCGACCTGGGGCCTGATGCTCACCGGCCGCATCGTGCAGATCAACGACCTCACCCGCGCCGATGCACCGGGCGCCTTCAAGCGCCTGATCGGCCGCGTCGGCGAGCCGGTGATCCGCCTGGCGGTGCGCCAGGCGATGAAGATCATGGGCCACCAGTTCGTGATGGGCCGCACCATCGACGAGGCGCTGTCGCGCTCGCACAAGGGCGACAACGCGAACTATCGCTACTCGTTCGACATGCTCGGCGAAGGCGCGCTGACGATGAAGGACGCGCTGCGCTACCTGGAAGACTACCGCCGCGCGATCCACGCCATCGGCGGCGACCATGTGCGCCGCGGCGGCAAGGCCGATGGCGACGTCACCCAGGCCCCGGGCATCTCGATCAAGCTCTCGGCGCTGTATCCGCGCTACGAACACGCCAAGCGCGAACGCGTGCTGCGCGACCTGGTGCCGGGCGTGCTGGAACTGGCGCAGCTGGCCAAGTCGTACGGCATCGGCTGCACCGTGGACGCCGAGGAGGCCGACCGCCTTGAGTTGTCGCTGGACATCATCGAGCGCGTGTTCGGCGATGCCTCGCTCGCCGGCTGGGACGGCTTCGGCGTGGTCGTGCAGGCCTACCAGAAGCGCACCCCGTACACGATCGACTACCTCGCCGACCTGGCCCGCCGCAGTGGCCGTCGCATGCAGGTGCGCCTGGTAAAGGGTGCCTACTGGGACGCCGAGATCAAGCGCGCGCAGCTGGACGGCCTGTCGGGCTACCCGGTGTTCACCCGTAAGCAGAACACCGACGTTTCCTACCTGGCCTGCGCCAAGCGTTTGTTCGGCCACGGCGATGCGATCTATCCGATGTTCGCCACGCACAACGCGCACACGATTGCCGCCGTGCGCACCATCGCGCAGGCGCACGCCGGCGCTGGCCGCAGCTACGAGCACCAGAAGCTGCACGGCATGGGCGATGACCTCTACGCCGAGGTCGTGCCGGCCGATCGCCTCGGCCTGCCCTGCCGCGTCTATGCGCCGGTCGGTTCGCACGAAGACCTGCTGCCGTACCTGGTGCGGCGCCTGCTGGAAAACGGCGCCAACTCCAGCTTCGTCAACCGCATCACCGACGAGAAGGTGGCAATCGAAGAGCTGATCCGCGACCCGGTCGAAGCCGTCGCCTCGTTCGCCTCCATCCCGCACCCGAAGATCCCGCTGCCGGCCGACCTGCTGCGCAGCCAGAACCAGAACAGGAAGAACTCCATGGGCGCCAATCTCGCCAACGACCAGGAACTGCGCCAGCTCGCAGAGCAGCTCAATGCCGCCGTGAAGCCCTGGAAGGCCGCACCGCTGGTGCCGGGCGCAGTGGTTTCCAGCGCCACGCTGGCGGTGACCTCGCCGGCCGATCGCCGCCAGACCGTGGGCCATTGGCAACCGGCCGATGCCGCCACCGTCGACAAGGCCCTGGCCAATGCAGTGGCCGCGCAGCCGGCCTGGAACCGCACGCCGGCCGCCAGCCGCGCGACCATCCTCGAACACGCCGCCGATTTGCTCGAAGCGCGCATGCCCGAGTTCATGGCGCTGTGCGTCAAGGAAGCCGGCAAGACCCTGCCCGACGCCGTCGCCGAAGTGCGCGAGGCGGTGGATTTCCTGCGCTACTACGCTGGCCAGGCCCGCGCCCAGTTCGGCGCGCCCGAGCGCCTGCCCGGGCCGACCGGCGAATCCAACGAGCTGCAGCTGCACGGCCGCGGCGTGTTCGTCTGCATCAGCCCGTGGAACTTCCCGCTGGCGATCTTCCTTGGCCAGGTCGCCGCGGCGCTGGCGGCTGGCAACAGCGTTATCGCCAAGCCGGCCGAGCAGACCAACCTGATCGGCTACCACGCCGTGAAGGTATTGCACGAGGCGGGCGTGCCCGAGACCGTACTGCAGTTCCTGCCTGGTGATGGCGCCACCGTGGGCGCGGCGCTGACGCAGGACGCGCGCGTCAGCGGCGTGGCCTTCACCGGCTCGACCGAAACCGCGCGCGCGATCAATCGCACCATGGCCGCGCGCGATGCCGCCATCGGCGTGCTGATCGCCGAGACCGGCGGCCAGAACGCCTTCATCGCCGACTCCTCCTCGTTGCCCGAGGCAGTGGTCAAGGACGCGATCGCCAGCGCCTTCATTTCCGCCGGCCAGCGTTGCTCGGCCGCGCGCGTTCTGTTCGTGCAGGACGACATCGCCGACAAGGTGATGACGATGCTCGCCGGCGCCATGGCCGAGCTGAAGCTGGGCGACCCGGGCCTGCTGTGCACCGATGTCGGCCCGGTGATCGACGCCGATGCACTGCAGGTACTGGAAGCGCACGCCAAGCGCATGGACAGCGAGGCGCGCCTGATTGCGGTGGCGCCGGCCGGAGAATCGGTCACCTATGGCACCTTCTTCGCCCCGCGCGCCTATGAGCTGAAGTCGCTGGACCAGCTGCAGCGCGAGGTGTTCGGCCCGGTGTTGCACGTGATCCGCTGGAAGAGCGACCAGCTCGACGCGGTCATCGACCAGATCAACGCTACCGGTTATGGCCTTACCCTCGGCGTGCATTCGCGCATCGACGAGACCGTCGATCGCATTGCTTCGCGGGTGAACGTGGGCAATGTCTACGTCAACCGCAACCAGATCGGTGCGGTGGTCGGCGTGCAGCCGTTCGGCGGCCAGGGCTTGTCGGGCACTGGCCCCAAGGCCGGCGGCCCGCACTACCTGCTGCGCTTCGCGACCGAGAAGGTGGTGACGGTCAACACCACCGCGGCGGGTGGCAATGCGTCGTTGCTGACGCTGGGCGACTGAGCCGCAGCGACTTGGCTACGAGCCCTCTCCCGCACGGCGGAAGAGGGCTCCGGCCGCTTAGCGAGCCGCTTTCTTGGCGGTCTTGCGCGCGGCGGTCTTTTTCATCGGCGCCTTGCGAGCCACCGACTTCCTGGCGACGGCTTTCTTCGCAGTCGCCTTCTTCGTCGTCGCCTTCTTGGCAACGGCCTTCTTGGCCACGGCTTTCTTAGCCACGGCCTTCTTCGCAACGGTCTTCTTGGCTACCGGCTTGCGCGTGGCCGCCTTCTTCACCGCGCTCTTCTTGGCGACCTTGCGCGTCGCGGCCGATTTCTTCGTGGCGGCCTTCTTCGCGGTTTTCTTCGCGGCCTTCTTGCCGGTCTTGCGGCGCAGTGCCGCCGCTTCGGCCTTGGCATTGGCGCTGGCGGTTTCCAGCTTCTTGCGCGCCGAGGCAATCCGCTTCTTCACCGCCTTGCCGGCCTTGGCGGTCTTCTTGGCCACCGCCTTGCGCGCCTTGCTCACGCGCTGGGTCACCTGTTTGCGCGCGGTCTTGGCGATCTTCTCCACGCTCGCGACCGCATCGCTGGCGGTCTGGGCGATCGACTCGCCCAGGTGGACGGCGGACTCCTTCATGTTTCCAGCGACCTGGGAAACCGTCGCCGATGCACCATTGCCGTTGCTCATGAGCCCTCCTTCGGGCGTGTTGTTGACGCGACGATGTACAGCGGTAGATGAACCGGACGCGAGGACGATGCCCCCAAGTATTGGGGCTGGAGGTGCAGGAAGCGCAACATCTTGGGCTTTCGCGCGCAAGCTAGCGCCGCCCACGAGCACTGTCAAACGGCTGTCGCGGCGGCGCGCTGGCCGTCCCGGGCCGGGCTTCACCAGCCGTTAAAAACCGCGCCGGCAGGCTTGTTCAGTTTCGTCCGCAGGGCGATCCTGCTTCCCTTCGCACACGTTCCCGGAACCTCGCTCCCATGCGTCCCCTTCCTACGCTGCTGACCCTCTCCCTGGCCGCCGCTTTCGGTGCTTTTGCCGCTTCCGGCCTGTACGAATGGCTGGACAACCGCGCT
>DATCVI010000109.1:0-43744 GCA_036566925.1 Stenotrophomonas sp. | reverse complement strand
ACAGGTTGTCGTCCAGGCCAGCCTGCAGCTGCTGCACGTTGACCGCATCGGTCGGGGCCACGCCCGCCGAGACGTTGTGCACCCGCGTGGTGGTTGTGCCGTTGGGACCCCCCAGGCTCAGGTTGGCGTAGTCGGGCGTGCCGTCCGGCGCGGTAGCGTATTGCGTACCGCTGGCCTGCGCCTGCCTGAGCTGGGCCACATTGACGGCATCGGTGTCGGCGCTGCCGGCGGCCACGTTGATGACCGTGCGTTCGGCCCCCGCATCACCCACGGAGAAGGCATTGCCGCGCCCGGCCACCGAACCGGCACCAATAGCCACGCTGTTGTCGGCGGTGACGCTGGCCCCGTTGCCCAGCGCCATGCTCGCCGCGCCGGTCGCAGTTGCGCTGTTGCCGATCGCTACGCTGCCGCTGCCAGACGCCACCGCGCCAGCACCGCCGGCAACCGAATCGGCTCCCACGGTGGAAGGTCCGCTGGGGCTGGCGCTGTTGACACTGAACATGGCGCTGCCAGGACCCGGCGCGACCTGCGACAGGCGGCTCTCGGTATAGGCATTGGCGACGCTGATCGCACTCTGCACACCGGCATCGAGCTGGCTCACGTTGACCGCATCGGTCGGCGCCGCGCCCGCAGCTACGCCGCTGATCGTGCGGCTACCGACATTCACTTCGCCCGTCGAGCTGCTGGCGCCGACATAGGCGGCGCTATAACTGGCCTGTGCACCCGTGGTGGTCTGCGCGCCAGCGCCGAGGGCAACGCTGTTGTCGTGACTGGCCTGGGCGCCCTGACCGATGGCGAGCCCGGCATTGCCCGAGGCGAGCGCCGCTGCCCCTATCGCGACGCTGTCGATGCCGCCAGCCACGGCATCGGGCCCGCTGGCGTTGGCGCGGAAATAGCGGATGCCGCCGCCGGTGTTGATGCCGCTCACCACGCTGGCCAGGTTTTCGACGCTCTGGTTGGTGGCATACAGCTGGCTGCCATTGACCGCGTCGGTGCTGGCCGCGGAGATGCGGCCCGCCGCCACGTTGGTGAGGGTCCGCTCGGCGCCGACGGCACCGATACTCACCGTACTGACGGGTGCAGCACCGGCGAAGCTAAAGCTTTGGCCAGCAATCGTGATGCTGCTCGTGCCGATCGCCACGGCGGTCTGCGCGCCACTGCCCAAGGCGACCGCGCCATCCTGCGAGCTGTTGGCGCCCTGACCGAGGGCAAGTCCGCCGGCCCCGGTCGCCGACGCATCGGCACCGAGGGCTACCGCCGCCGCCCCGCCGGCGGCCGCTCCGGCGGTCGCACTCCGTCCGATCGCCACTGCGTCGGTGGCAAGCGCGTCGGCCACTGGACCGACGGCGATGCTGTCAGTGCCTTGGGCCGTGGAGTCGGCAAGCAACGAGTTGGCGTGGAAGTACCTGGGCTGCACCCCGCCGGTCGCCAGGTGCGCCAACGCATCGCCGACGTTGCCGTAGTTGGTGCCGTTGATCGTATACGTCGGCGCGCTGAGCGTACCGTCGGGATTGACCGCGGCCCCGCCGCCGAGGGCAGCGGCAATGCTGGTATTGCCGGCAAACAACTGGCTGCCGTTGATGGCGTCGGCCGAGGTTGCCGTGATCGCGCCGAGGCTCACGCCAGTCAATACGCGGGTGCCGGCGGTACCGGTGAAATCGACCGTCGTGCCGTCGGTGGCCGCACCGGCGGTCAGGTTGCGAGTGGTGGCGTCCTGCTGCAGCAAGCCGATGCTGCCGCTGTTGATCTGATCGCCGAGGTTGGCAATGGCCGTGGTGTTGCTGCTTGTGCGGCCGTCGATATTGGTGAGCGCAGCGCCAACATTGTTCACCGTCGTGCCGCCCACGCTGTAGCTTGGCGGCGCCAACGTTCCGGTGGCTGGATCGTAGGTCGAACCTCCCCCCAAGCTGCTGGCTACGCCGCTGCCCAGGGTATCGACCGCCGAGTCCACGGCGGTCACCGCCAGGTTCGTGGCGTTGAGCTGGCTGCCGTTGATTCCATCAGTGCTGGTCGTGCTGACGCGACCGGCCGCGACATTGGTCAGCGTGCGTTCGGCTGCGACCGAACCGATGCTTACCGTGCTTGTGGGTGCAGTGCCGGCGTAGGTATAGGTCGTTCCGGCCACCGTGCCACTCGCCGTGGCTACTGCCGCGGCGGTCACTGAGGCGGCGCCCAGTGCGATCGCACCGCCCTGCGCCGCATTGGCCCCGATGCCCAGCGCCAACGAATTTGCCCCCGTGGCAGAAGCCGTCGCCCCCAGCGCCGTAGCGCCGTCGACGCCGGTTGCACCGGCCACCGAGTTACGGCCTAGTGCCGTGGAATTGCTGGAGACAGCCGATGCACGGTCGCCCACCGCCACGGCGTTGGCGCCGGCCGCCGAAGCGTTGGGTCCGGCGGACAACGACCGGTTGCCCGCAGACACCGCGGCAGCACCGAACGCGGCGCTGCCGCCGCCCGAGGCCTGGGAACCATTGCCGATCGCCAGTGTATCGGGGCCGCTGGCCACCGCCGTTGCGCCGAATGTTCCTTCCGTTCCGATCGCGATGGCGCCGGTGGCACTGGCAGTGGCTCGGGTACCGATCGCGACCGTACCGGTCGACGAAGCGCTGCTGTCCTGGCCGATCGCAATGCCGCGGTCCTGGGAAGCGGCCGAGCCGAGCCCGATGGCGATGCTGGAGCCCCCACTGGCCACTGTCTGCGGTCCCACGGCGATGCTGTTCGCACCAGAAGCGACTGAATCGGCTTGGGTGGAATTGGCGTGGAAATACTTCACTCCGCCACCGGCGTTGATCGCGTTCAACGTGGTATTCACCGCGCCCAGCGCGCCGCCGACATTGTTGTAGGTGGTGCTACCGATCTGGTAACTGGGCGCAGACAACGTCCCCGTCGCCGGATCGTAGGTCGAACCACCCCCGAGGCTGCTCGCCACCCCAGCGCCCAGCACATCGACCGCGCCGTCCACGGCGGTAACGGCCACGTTGGTCGCGTTGAGCTGGCTGCCGTTGACGGCGTCGGTACTGGTCGTGCTGACGCGACCGGCCGCGAGATTGGTCAAGGTTCGCTCGGTCGCTGCGCCGCCGATGCTTACCGTGCTCGTCGGAGTGGTGCCGGCGTAAGCATAGGTCGTTCCGGCAATCGTGCCGGACGCGGTGCCCAGCGCCGCCGCCGTGGCCGAGCCGCTTCCCAGCGCCACGGCACCGGCATCGGACACGATGGCGCCAGCGCCCAGCGCTACCGCATTGGCACTGTTGGCGCTGCTGGCCCGACCGACCGCCAGGGCGTCGGTTGCCTGGGCGGTAGATTCGCCGCCAAGCGCAATGGCGTTGGCGGCCGTGGATTGCGCCCCTCGCACATCATTAGCGCCAATGGCGATGCTGCCCTGTTGCGAGGCCGTGGTGGAATCTGCGGCGGACAAAGGCGTGGTGCCATCGCCGCCTGCCGCACCGATAGCGACCGTGTTCGAGCCGCTGGCAATGCTGCCAAACCCCAAGGCCACCGCGCCGGTCCCCGTGGCCCTGGTATCGATGCCGTTGGCCACCGCCCATTGGGCTGCGATGGCGTCGAAACCCATGGCCGTGGCCCCTGTCCCGGTCACGCTGCTGAAGCTTCCAAAAGCAGTCACGGCCCATTGATTGTTGCCACTCGCGTTGCAACCGGCAACGAAGGAAAACGTACCGTTCCCATCAGTCGCCTGGCGGGTGGTCTGGCCTAGCGTTTCCCTCCCCGGCGTCGCTGCCCCTGCACTGCTCACGCAGGAGGTATCACCCGTCACCGTCACGGCACCGGCTACGCCACATCCGGCCATCATCATGATGATCACGTGGCAGCTATAACGCAGGCAGGAGGTGTACCCGTTGGAGGACGAACGCCGGGCCTGATTCGCTTGACCCGGCGGCGATACACAACGGGTACCCATTGAGGCGTGCGCGCACGGACGCCCCGTTCGAGAGATATCGTTCATTTCTGCACCTTATGAGTTGTCGCGGAAGGGTTGCCGCCAAGCCCCCTCGGAAAAATCAGTGCCTCAAACGGCTCGGCGTGAGTTGGGTCACCTCACTTACGCACGCCCTGGTTCCTGGAGCAGGCTTGGTTCCCACAGGGCACGCGAATCTTTTTCGCGCTCTCGTGCAGAACACGTCTATTGCCCTAAGTACTTTTTTCAGTATTTCTGAATAGTTCTGGGCCCGAGAACAGCGACGCTGTTGCGCGATGCGCCTGCCGGGAAGCACCGTCCGCCCCCAACAGCGAGGCCCCAGGGTCCTGAACCTCCCCGTTCACTTGCCGCAGCCGGCCCGGGAGCGGGACAATGGCCGCACATTAGGAAGTCCCCACCCAGATGATCGATCCCGCCCGCTATCCGCGCCTGTCCCAGGCGCAGACCCCCGCCGACCTGCGCCGCTTCAGTGAAGACGAGCTCCCGGCCATCGCCGAAGAGTTGCGCGCCTACCTGATCGAGTCGGTCGGCAAGAGCGGCGGTCATTTCGCCGCTGGCCTGGGCGTGATCGAGCTGACCGTGGCGCTGCATTACCTCTACCAGACGCCCGTCGACCAACTGGTCTGGGACGTCGGCCACCAGACCTATCCGCACAAGATCCTCACCGGGCGCGGCGAGCGCATCCATACGGTCAAGCAGAAGGACGGCGTGGCGCCGTTCCCGAAGCGCGAGGAAAGCGAGTACGACACTTTCGGTGTCGGCCATTCCTCCACGTCGATCTCGGCGGCGCTCGGCATGGCGATCGCGCTGCAGCAGGCCGGCGACGAGCGCAAGGTAGTGGCCGTCATCGGCGACGGTGCGATGACCGCGGGCATGGCCTATGAGGCGCTCAACCATGCCGGCGGCATGGAGGCCGAGCCGAACCTGCTGGTGATCCTCAACGACAACCGCATGTCGATCTCCGAGGCGGTGGGCGGGTTGACCAAGATGCTTGGTCGCGCCACCGGCAGCCGTACCCTCAACGCGCTCCGCGAGGGCGGCAAGAAGATCCTCGGCGACAAGAAGACCAACCCGACCGCGCGCTTCGTGCGGCGCTGGGAAGAACATTGGAAAGGCATGTTCGTGCCGTCCACGCTGTTCGAGGAAATGGGCTTCCACTACACCGGGCCGATCGATGGCCACGACCTGCCTTCGCTGATCAGCGCGCTGAAGACCTTGAAGACCCTCAAGGGCCCGCAGCTGCTGCATGTCATCACCACCAAGGGCAAGGGCTACGAACTGGCCGAGGGCGACCAGATCGGCTATCACGCCGTGGGCCCGTTCGATCCGCAGAAAGGCCTGGTGCCCAAGCCCGGCGCGGTGAAGAAGCCGACCTACACCGACATCTTCAGCGACTGGCTGTGCGACATGGCCGCCGCCGACCCGAAGCTGCTGGCGATTACCCCGGCCATGCGCGAAGGCTCGGGCCTGGTGCGCTTCAGCAAGGAATATCCGCAGCGCTACTTCGACACCGCCATCGCCGAGCAACACGCGGTGACCCTGGCCGCGGGCATGGCCACCCAGGGCGCAAAACCCGTCGTGGCGATCTATTCGACCTTCCTGCAGCGCGGCTACGACCAGCTGGTACACGACGTCGCGGTGCAGGACCTGGACGTGCTGTTCGCCATCGACCGCGGTGGCGTGGTCGGCCCGGATGGCGCGACCCACGCCGGCAACCTCGACCTGAGCTTCCTGCGCTGCGTACCGAACATGCTGCTGATGGCCCCGGCCGATGAAGCCGAGGCCCGGCAGATGCTGACCACTGGCCACTATCACCAAGGCCCGGCGGCGGTGCGTTATCCGCGCGGCACCGGCCCCGGCGTGGCCGTTGGCGCGGAACTGTCCACCCTGCCGATCGGCAAGGCGCAAGTGCGCCGGCAAGGCGATCGGGTTGCTTTGCTGGCGTTCGGCGCGACCGTGCCGGCGGCCGAGCAGGTCGGCGCCGAGCTGGGCCTGACCGTGGTCAACATGCGCTTCATCAAGCCGCTGGATCGCGAGTTGCTGCTGCGCCTGGCGCGCGAACACGAAGGCTTGGTGACCATCGAGGACAACGTCGTGGCCGGTGGCGCCGGCTCGGGCGTGTCCGAGTTGCTCAACGCCGAAGGCGTCACCGTGCCGATGCTGCACCTCGGCCTGCCCGATGCCTTCCAGCACCACGCCAGCCGCGAGGACTTGCTGGCCGAGGCCGGTATCGATGCTGCGGGGATCCGTGCCGCGGTGCTGCGGCGCTGGCCGCAGCTGCTGCCGCAGGCACCCGCCAGCGCAACCGGCTGAAGCGCCACCCGCTGAATCCGGCCGGCACTTCGGTACCGGCCAAACCTGGCGGCAGGCACGGCGGCGGCGCTTCTGCGAAAATGCGGCATGAACGAATTCGCTTCCCTGCCGCTGTCGCCGGCCTTGGCCGCCGGCATCGATGCCCTCGGCTACACCACCCTTACCCCGATCCAGGCGCTGGCCTTGCCGCCGATCCTCGATGGCCGCGACGTCATCGCCCAGGCCCCGACCGGCAGCGGCAAGACCGCCGCCTTCGGCCTGGGGCTGCTGCAACGCCTGGACCCGGCGCTGATCCGCACCCAGGCGCTGGTGTTGTGCCCCACCCGCGAGTTGGCCGACCAGGTGGGCCAACAGTTGCGCAAACTGGCGACCGGCATCCCCAACCTCAAGCTGACGGTGCTCACCGGCGGCGTCTCCCTGGAACCGCAAATCGCCTCGCTGCAGGCGCATGACCCGCAGGTCGTGGTCGGCACGCCGGGCCGGGTGCAGGAGCTGGCGCGCAAGCGCGTGTTGAACCTCGGTGCGGTGCGCTGCCTGGTGCTCGACGAGGGCGACCGCATGCTCGACATGGGCTTCGAGGAGCCGATCCGCGAGATCGCCGGCCGCTGCGCCAAGGAGCGGCAGAACCTGTTGTTCTCGGCGACCTTCCCCGAAGCGATCCGCGACCTGGCGCGGCACCTGCTGCGCGAGCCGGCCGAAGTCACGGTCGAGGGCGGTGCCAGCGCGCCGCAGATCGAGCAGTTGTTCTTCGAAGTCGAACCGGCGCACCGGCAGAAGGCCGTGGCCGGGTTGCTGCTCAAGCACCGGCCGGAATCGGCGGTGGTGTTCTGCAACACCCGCAAGGAAGTGGACGAGGTTGCCGGTTCGCTGCAGCAGTTCGGCTTTTCGGCGCTGGCGCTGCATGGCGACATGGAGCAGCGCGATCGCGAAGAAGTACTGGTGCGCTTTGCCAACGGCAGCTGCAACGTGCTGGTCGCCAGCGACGTGGCCGCACGCGGGCTGGACGTGGAAGGCCTGGCGGCGGTGTTGAACTACGAATTGCCGACCGACGTGGAAGGCTATCGCCACCGCATCGGCCGCACCGCACGTGCCGGCCGCCATGGCCTGGCGCTGAGCCTGGTGTCCTCGCGCGAACTGCCGCGCGCCCAGGCCATCGCCGCCGACCAGGGCCTCTCGCTGGCGCTACCCCGCACCCCGCTGGCGACCGGCAAGCCGCCGGAGTTGCCGCAGGCGCCGATGGTCACTGTGCGCATCGACGGCGGCAAGACCGACAAACTGCGCGCGGGCGACATCCTCGGCGCGCTGACTGGCGAGGCCGGGCTGTCGGCCGCGGCGATCGGCAAAATCGTGATCCAGCCAACCCGCTCCTACGTCGCCATCGCGCGCGCTCAGGTCGGCAAGGCGCTGGACCGGTTGGAAGCGGGCAAGATCAAGGGCCGGCGATTCCGGGTGCGGAAGCTGTAGGTCAGCGGCGCATCGCAGCCTCGCTCGTCGGGGCTGAAGCCGCTCCCGCAGCTCAGAACGCCAACGTGGCCTGTAACGATGTCGCCTCGGGCCAACGCGTCCGCGCACCTAGAGCAGGCAGCTCGATCAGCACGGCCGCACCCACTACGTCGGCCTGCAACTGTCGCGCCAACGACAAGGCGGCCAGCAGCGTGCCGCCAGTGGCGAGGACGTCATCAACCAGCAACACGCGCGCCCCGGGCGCCAGCGCGTCGGCATGCACTTCGATGCAGTCACTGCCGTATTCCAGCGCGTATTCCTGGCGCAGCACGTGCGCAGGCAGCTTGCCTGGCTTGCGCACCGGCACGAAACCGCAACCCAGCGCGTGCGCCATCGCTGCGCCGAGAATGAAGCCGCGCGATTCGATCCCGAGCACCGCATCGAGCCGGCTATCACGCCACGGCGCACACATGGCCTCGATCGCCGCCTTGAATGCCTCGCCATCGCCCAGCAGCGGCGTGATGTCCTTGAAGACAATGCCCGGCTTGGGGAAGTCGGCGATATCGCGCAGGTGCGCGGCCCAGGGATAGGAGTTGGACATCAAGAGGATCCGCTCGGAAAGTCAGGAATTTCAGGAACTACAGGACAGCATCGAGCAGCCGGCGCGCTGCTTGGCCCAGTCCGGACGCCGCTGCGCGTAGGCTTCGCGGCCTGGCTGGTCGTCGTAGGGATGGCGCAGCACGTCCAGCCAGGTGGCAAGTGCGTCGGTATCGCCCTGCTCCACCTTGTCGATGGTTTCCTGCGCCAGGTAGTTGCGCGGCACATAACGCGGATTGGCCAGGCGCATTTGCTCGCGGCGCTGCGCGGGCTGCTGCGGATCTTCGCGCAGGCGCGCGGCATAGCGCTGCAGCCAGCCCGACAACGCCGCGCTGTGCGCATCGCGCTTGGCATCGTCATAGAAGGCGGCTTGCAGCGGCAGCAGCACCGGTGCCTCGGCGTCGATATCGAGCAGGCCGCGGAACCACAAGGTCATGTCGATCTCGGCCTGCTGCATGAGGCTGCGCAGGTCTTCCATCAACTGCACGTCCGCGTCGCGGCACTCGGCCAGGCCGAGCTTGGCGGCGATATGCGCGCGCTCGCGATGACGGTAATGCTGGACGTAGCGATCCAGCCCGTCCTGCAATGCCGAGACGTCCCCGAACAACGGGGCCAGCGCCTGCGCCAATCGCCCCAGGTTCCAGTACGCCACTTGTGGCTGCGCGCCGAAGCGATAGCGGCGTCCGGCCGCGTCGGTGGTGTTGGGGGTCCACTCGGGATCGTAGTCTTCGAGCCAGCCATAGGGGCCGTAGTCGATGGTCAGGCCGAGGATGGACATGTTGTCGGTATTCATCACGCCGTGGACGAAGCCCACGCGCATCCACTGCGCCACCATCTCGGCGGTGCGCTCGCAGATCTGCCCGAACCATTCGGCATCGCGCGCCGCGGCGGGGCCGATGAGCTCGGGATAGTCGCGCGCCTGGGTGAAATCGGCCAATTGCCGCAGCAGCGCGAGATCGCCCCGCGAGGCCGGCAATTCGAAGCTGCCAAAACGCAGGAACGAAGGCGCCACGCGACACACCAAGGCGCCGGGTTCGGCGCGTGGATGGCCGTCGTAGAACATGTCGCGGACCACGCTTTCGCCGCTGCCGACCAGGCACAGCGCGCGCGTCGTCGGCACACCGAGATGGTGCATGGCCTCGCTGCAGATGAACTCGCGCAGCGATGAGCGCAGCACCGCGCGGCCATCGGCGCCGCGCGAATAAGGCGTGCGCCCGGCGCCTTTCAGCTGCAGTTCGTGGCGCGCGCCGTCGCTACCGACGATCTCGCCCAGGCCGATCGCGCGGCCATCGCCGAGCTGCCCGGCCCAGTGTCCGAACTGGTGGCCACCATAGTTGGCTGCGTACGTCTGCATGCCCGGCCACAGCGCATTACCGGCAAATACCTGGGCGAACCCGGGCTCGAGGATCTCGTCGGTTTCCAGGCCGAGCGCAGCGGCAACTTCGCGCGAATAACCGAGTAACCGCGGCGCACGCACCGGCGTCGGCGCCACTGTCGACCAGGCCGCGCCGAGCACTTCGCGCACTCGTGGCCCGGCTTCCGGATCGCCCGGCAGCTGTTGCAGGAAGCGATTGTCGAATTGCCGGATCACACTGGCTCACCCGACAACGCGAAAGGCCCACCCTGTTGTAACGCGGCCTGGTAGGAAGGCCGTGCCTGAACGCGCTCGAGGAAACTGCGCAGCCTGGGGTAGTCGGCGAGGCCACCGCCGCGCACGGCCGCGGCCTGTACCGGGAAACTCATCTGGATGTCGGCGGCGGTGAAGCGCTCGCCGGCGAACCAGCCGTCCACGCCGAGCTGCGACTCCATCCAGTCCAGGTGCAGCTTGACCTGCGGGCCGACGAAGCGACGCAGGGTCTTGTCAGCGATGCTGCGCGCAATCGGCCGCGCGAAGAACGGCATCGGCGCCTTACGCAGGCGCTGGAACACCAGGGTCAGCAGCAGCGGCGGCATCGCCGAGCCTTCGGCGTAATGCATCCAGTAGCGGAAGCGCAGGCGCTCGGGCGAGTCGACCGGGCGTGGCGTCGGCGACAGCACTCGCTCGGTGTCGTAGCGCTCGGTCAGGTAATCGAGAATGGCGCCGGATTCGGCCAGCACGTGTTCGCCATCAACCACCACCGGCGACTTGCCCAGCGGGTGGACCGCGCGCAGCGCTGGCGGTGCCAGCAGGGTCTGCGGATCGCGCTCGTAGCGCACGATCTGATACGGCAGGGCCAGTTCTTCCAGCAGCCACAGCACGCGCTGGGAGCGTGAATTGTTGAGGTGATGGACGGTGATCATGGGCTCGGGCGCGCGCGGGGGAGCGCACGATGGTAGCCGTCGCTGACGCAGCGCGGTGTGGTGGCGTCGCCCGTCGCCTGAAAACAAAAACGCCGGAAGCTTGCGCTTCCGGCGTCGTAGCTACCTTGCGGTAGCAGGCGGGATTAGACCGCCTGCACCTGGTCAGCCTGCATGCCCTTCTGGCCCTGCACGGCGACGAAGGTCACCTTCTGGCCTTCCTGCAGCGACTTGAAGCCGTTGCCCTGGATGGCGCGGAAATGCACGAACAGGTCCGGGCCGCTTTCCGGGGTGATGAAACCGAAACCCTTGGCGTCGTTGAACCACTTCACCGTACCGCTCTGACGATCAGACATTACTAACTCCTGGATGGATAGGATCGCGGCCGCCGAAAAGCCGGTAGCCGAGACTGTTTTGCAGGCGTTGGTAAAGCGCACACGTTGAAGCGGATCGGATGAGATCAACCGCACGGCCACGATTCACGGTGACCACTAGCAAACACAGTGCCGAGGACAATACTAGGCTTTAAGGGAAAAAGCGACCCATAACCTATTCATCTTCGTACCAGTTCAGCCTATTTGGGTTCCTCTTTTGCATACATTGGCCCAAAAACGGATGAACGGGCCTCGCGGGCGAGATCAGAATTATCCCATGAAGCGTTCCCGTCGCCGCCGGCGCTGGGCCGGCGGCGCTTAGAATAGCCGCCCTTTTCCCGGCAACCCCCATGGCCCTCACCGCCACCGTCCGCAAGGCCGAGCTGCAGATCAGCGACCTCGACCGCGGCTATTACGCCAGCCACAACCTCACGGTGGCCCAGCACCCTTCGGAAACCGACGAACGGCTCATGCTGCGCCTGCTGGCCTTCGCCCTGTTCGCCGACGACCGGCTGGCCTTTGGCCGCGGCCTGAGCAACGAAGAAGAACCGGATCTGTGGCGGCGCGACTACGGCGGCGAGATCGAACAGTGGATCGACCTGGGCACCCCGGACGAATCGCGCCTGCGCAAAGCCTGTGGTCGCGCGCGCGAGGTCATCGTGCTGGCCTACGGCGGCCAGGCAGTCGAAACCTGGTGGAAGAAGAACGGCGCCGCGCTGTCGCGCCAGCGCCAGTTGCGCGTGATCGAGATCGATCCGGCGGCCACCGCGGCGCTGGCCGCCCTGATCGCCCGCGGCATGCGTTTTGACGTGCTGATCCAGGACGGCGAGGTGCAGTTCCTGGGTGAGTCGGAGAGCGCCACCGTCGTGCCGATCGAGCGCACCGCCACGGCATGAGCGTGATCGAGTGCGATGTCCTGGTCATCGGCGCCGGCGCGGCCGGGTTGATGACCGGGCTTACCGCCGGCCAGCGTGGCCGGCGGGTACAGGTGCTGGACCACGCCAACAAGGTCGGCAAGAAGATCCTGATGTCCGGTGGCGGGCGCTGCAATTTCACCAATACCGGCACCACCCCGGCCAACTTCCTCTCCGCCAACCCGCATTTCTGCAAGTCGGCGCTGGCGCGCTTCACGCCGGCCGACTTCATCGAGATGGTCGAGCGCCACGGCGTGGCGTATCACGAGAAGGAATTGGGCCAGCTGTTCTGCGACGTGTCCTCCAAGTTGATCGTCAAGCTGCTGTTGGACGAGTGCCATGCGGCCGCTGCGCAGGTCCGCAGTCACTGCACGGTGAATACGGTCGAGCGCGGCAGCGAAGGTTTCCGGGTGGAGACCACCCAGGGTCGCTTCCATGCCGCCTCGCTGGTGGTGGCCACCGGCGGGCTGTCGATTCCCAGCCTCGGGGCCACCGGCTTCGGCTACGAACTGGCGCGACAGTTCGGCCATGAGGTGCTGCCGACGCGCGCCGGGCTGGTGCCGTTGACCCTGTCGGGCAAGCACCAGGAGCGCCTGCAGGACCTCGCCGGGGTGGCCCTGCCGGTCGAGGCGCGCTGCAATGGCATGCGCTTCCGCAATGCGCTGCTGTTCACCCACCGCGGCGTCAGTGGCCCGGCCATGCTGCAGATCTCCTCCTATTGGCAGCCCGGCGACGACCTGCGCCTGGACCTGTTGCCCGGCGAGGACGCCGAAGCCTGGCTGCGCGAACAAAAGCGCCTGCGCGGCGCTACCGAACTGCGCAACGTGCTGGCCGAGCGCCTGCCCAAGCGCCTGGCCCAGCGCCTGTGCGAACTCTGGCTGCCGGACAAACCCGTGCGTCAGCTCGACGAGCGCGAGCTCCGCGCCGCCGCCGCGACCCTGCGCGACTGGGCGTTGGTTGCCAGCGGCACCGAGGGTTACCGGACCGCCGAGGTCACCCTGGGCGGCGTGGATACCGACGCAGTGTCGTCGGCGACCATGGAATCGCGTCGGGTCCCCGGCCTTTATTTCGTCGGCGAAGTGCTGGACGTCACCGGCTGGCTGGGCGGCTACAACTTCCAATGGGCCTGGGCATCGGGCCACGCCGCCGGCAGCGTGGCCTGAATTCGCCCCCGGCCGGCGCCGCCGCCGGCGGGACAATCGTGGACGTGTCCATGGACGGGGGCCGGCAGCATCGTGTATTACAGCAGCTCATGGATCTTGGGGAAGATCGCGTGGACCCTGCCGGCCGGTTCCCCCGGACTGCCCGGCCTTGCGTCGCGTGCGCTGCCTGAGCGGCAACGCCCCTCCTCCGTGCCAGTGCCCCACCCTGTCTCCCGGAACACCTGAATGCAGAACGGCAAAGATCTCACCCTCCGCCTGATGATCGTCGATGACAGCGGCGAGAGCGCCGAGGGCATCGTCACCACCTTGCGCAACAGCGGGATCGCGGTGCGGCCTTCGCGCCCGCAGACCGTCGATGACCTGACCTCGATGCTCTACGGCCAGATCGACCTGGTCCTGGCCTCGCGTTCGCGCGACCTGCCGCTGGCGGCGGTGCAACAGGCCATCGCCCGCAGTGGCAAGGACGTGCCGCTGGTGCTGCTGACCGACAAGATCGACGAGAACGAGTGGGTCGAGGCGGCCGGTCACGGCGTCCGCGCGATCGCCCTGCGCCAGCGCCCCGAACACTTGCTCGGCGTGGTGCGCGCGGAGATGACCGACCTGCACGCACGCCGCGGCCTGCGCCGGATCGAGGCACAGATGCGCGAGACCGAGCGCCGCTGCGATGCGCTGATCGCCTCCTCTCGCGACCCGATCGCCTATGTCCACGAAGGCATGCACATCCGCGCCAACGAGGCCTACCTGGAAATGTTCGGGTTCGAGTCGTTCGAGGATGTCGAAGGTATTTCGCTGCTGGACCTGATCGCCGCCCAGCATGTGGAAGACTTCAAGCAATTGCTCAAGTCGATGAGCAAAGGCGAGGCACCGCCACCGCAGTACAAGGTGGATGCGCGCAGCCTGGAAGGCGACACCTTCCCGGCGACGATGGAGTTCGCCACCGCCACTTACGAAGGCGAGGCTTGCGTGCAGGTGGTGTTCCGCCGCCGCGAGGAATTCGATCCCGAGTTGGCACGCGAGGTCGAAGACCTGCGCCAGCGCGATACCGTCACCGGCCTGCTCAACCGCCCGACCTTCATGGTCGCGCTGGAGGACGCGGTGGCCCAGGCGAGCCGGGGCGGCGCGCAGGCTGGCTTCCTGCTGGTCGAGCCGGATCATTACAGCCGCATCCTGGCCGATATCGGCCTGGACTCGGCCGATACCTTGATCAGTGCGCTGGCCAGCCACCTGGCCGCGCATGTCGGCGCCGACATGCGCACGGCGCGCTTCGGCGAGAACAGCTTCGCGGTGCTCCTTTCCGGCGATCACCACGGTACCCGTGCGCTGGCCGAGAAAATCCGCGCCGCTTTCGCCCAGCATGTCTTCAGCGTCGGCGAACGCTCGGCCACGGTAACGGTCAGCATCGGCGGCGTGCAGATCGGCGAGAAGATTGCCAGCATCGGCCAGGTGCTGCAGCGTGCAACCGAGTCGGTGCGCGCGACCAGCGAACTGGGCGGCAATGGCGTGCAGGTGTTCGATCCGGGTGAGGTCGACCGCGCCGAGGAAGAGCGCATCCAGCGCTGGATCGAGCAATTGCACGAGGCATTGGTCGGCAACGGTTTCCTGCTGCACTTCCAGCCGGTGCTGCACCTGATGGGCGAGCCGATCGAGCTGTACCAGGCTTTCCTGCGCCTGGAGCGCAACGGCGAGCTGATTTCGCCGGCCACGTTCCTCAGCATCGCCGAGGAGCACGCGCTGATCGCCGACATCGACCGCTGGGTGATCCGCGAGGCGATCCGCACGCTGGCCGAGCGCCAGCGTGCCGGCCATGCCACCCACTTGCTGGTCCGGATCGGTCCGGCCGCTTATTCGGACCCGCGCACGGTGGCGTTGATTCGCCAGGAGCTGGCGGCGCACGGCGTGGCCGGCGCGCGGCTGTGGCTGCAGACGCCGGAATCAAAGGTGTTCACGCACCTGCGCAATGCGCAGCAGTTCCTGACCGAGATGACGGCGTTGGGATGCAAGTTGGGCCTGGAGCAGTTCGGCTCGGGACTGGATTCGTTCCAGTTGCTATCGCACTTCCAGCCTTCGTTCCTGAAGCTGGACCGCGGACTGACGGCCGATGCGGTGCAGGCCAAGGAGAGCCAGGAGAAAATCCGCGAGATCACCGGGCGGGCGCAGCCGGAGGGTATCCTGACGTTGGTGGAGTTCGTCGGCGATGCGGCATCGATGAGCTTGTTCTTCAATGCTGGCGTGGATTATGTGCAGGGCGACTTCATTGGGCCTGCGGCGGCTGGGATGACTTACGAGTTCTGAGTGCGGGTCGCTTTGCTGTTGGTTAAGAGCGCGGCGGCCATGGGCTATCGCGCGGCATTCGGCGGCAGGCCCTTTCGGGACACGCACGCAAACCAATCCCTGGGGGCTAATCAGCGACATCCATGTCGCCGATTGTCCCGAATGAGCCTGCCGCCGAATGCCCGACAGTTCTTTGGTGTCGGAGGGAAAGCGCGGGTTCCTGCCAATAAAAAACCCGCCGAAAGGCGGGCTTTTTGTGAGTGGCTGAAATTAAAGGTTAGACAACCGTAGCGTTCGCCTGCTACAGCGCCGCAATGCGCTCGGTCAACGGCGGGTGGCTCAGGAACAGCTTGCGCAGGCCCTGGCCAATGCCGCCAGAGATGCCGAACGCTTCAACCTGGGCCGGCAAGGTGCTCTGGCCGTGGTTGAGCGAGAGGCGTTCGAGCGCGGAGATCATTTTCTGGCGGCCGGCAAGTTGGGCGCCGCCGGCGTCGGCGCGGTATTCGCGGCGGCGCGAGAACCACATGGCGATCATGGTCGCGAACAGGCCGAACACCAGCTCCAGCACCATTACGATGGCGAAGTAGGCAAAGCCGCGGCGGCCGTCTTCGCGGTTGCCCGACAGGTAGGTGTCGATGACGCCACCGACGATGCGCGCCAGCACGATCACGAAGGTGTTGAGCACGCCTTGCAGCAGCGCCATGGTCACCATGTCGCCGTTGGCGACGTGGCTGACTTCGTGACCGAGCACGGCTTCGGCTTCATCCTGGCTCATGTTCTGCAGCAGGCCGGTCGAGACCGCCACCAGGGCGTTGTTGCGGTTGGCGCCGGTGGCGAAGGCGTTGATCTCGGGACCTTCGTAGATCGCTACTTCCGGCATGCCAATGCCGGCGGCCTGGGCCTGCCGGCGCACGGTCTCCACCAGCCAGCGCTCGCTCGGGGTGCGTGGTTCGGTGATGACCTGGGCGCCGGTGGCGCGCTTGGCCATGAACTTGGACATCAACAGCGAGATCAACGAGCCGCCGAAGCCGAACAGGGCCGCCATCACCAGCAGCCCGCCCAGGTTGGCGGGATTGACGCCCAGCACCGACATCACGATGCCGGCCAGTATCAGCACGGCCAGGTTGGTCAACAGGAACAATGCGATACGACTGAACATGGAAGTGCCGACTCCGCGGGACTTTGAAGGGAAAAACACAAGTCCGGCCAATCTGCGGTGCGGTCAACTTGAAATCAAGCGACAACCTGAAAGACGATTCAGCCTTCATGTCCCCCTATTCCTACCGCGGGCGCTTCGCCCCCTCGCCTACCGGCCCGCTGCACTATGGCTCGCTCTACGCGGCGCTGGGCAGCTGGTTGCTGGCGCGCAGCCAGGGCGGGCAGTGGGCGATCCGGATCGAGGACATCGATCCGCCGCGCGAAGTACCGGGCGCGGCCGACGCGCAGCTGCGCACGCTCGCCGCGTTCGGCCTCGCCCATGATGGCCCGATCGTGCGCCAGAGCGAGCGCCAGGCCCTGTACGCCGAGGCGCTCGAACGCTTGCTCGCCCGTGGCCAGGCTTTCGCCTGCTATTGCAGCCGTGCCGAACTTGCCGCCGCCGGCGGCATTCATCATCAGTGCCTGCATGGCGCCGACGGCCGCGTGCCGGCCTGGCGCCTGCGGGTGAACGAAACCGACGCGATCGCCTTCGAAGATCGCCTGCAAGGCCACCTCAGCCAGAACGTCTACCGCGAGGTCGGCGATTTCGTGCTCAAGCGCGCCGATGGCTTCTGGGCCTACCAGCTCGCCGTGGTGGTGGACGACGCCGCGCAAGGCATCAGTGATGTCGTGCGCGGCGCCGACCTGCTCGATTCCACGCCACGGCAGATCCTGCTGCAGCGCGCGCTCGGCCTGCCGACGCCGCGCTACCTGCACCTGCCGCTGGTGACCGACGCGCAGGGCTGCAAGCTCTCCAAGTCCGAGGCGGCGCGCCCGCTGGACGACGCCGACCCGCTGCCGGCGCTGCGCAGCGCGTGGCGCGACCTCGGACAGGCGCCGGAGTTGACCGCGCACGCGGGCTCGGTCGATGCGTTCCTGGCGGCGGCAGTGGCCGGGTTCCGGGCCGATCGCCTGCCACGCCGATTGCCACCGATCCCGACCTGAGCATTGCCACGGCACGCGCACACGCGCGCCCCATCCTTGTCTAGAATCCCAGCCATCCCCGCGTCTTTCGGAGCTTCCATGACATCCCGCGTCGCACTGGTCACCGGCGGCACCGGCGGCATCGGCACCGCCATCTGCAAACGCCTGGCGGACCAGGGCCACCGGGTTGCCAGCAACTACCGCAACGAAGAAAAGGCGCGCGCCTGGCAGCAGCGCATGCAGGCAGAGGGTTACGAGATTTCCCTGTTCAAGGGCGACGTGGCCTCGCCCGAGCACGCGCGCGCGCTCATCGGCGAGGTCGAGGCGGCGCTGGGGCCGGTGGAAATCCTGGTCAACAACGCCGGCATCACCCGCGACACCACCTTCCACCGCATGACCGCCGAGCAGTGGCACGAGGTCATCAACACCAATCTCAACTCGGTGTTCAACGTCACCCGCCCGGTGATCGAGGGCATGCGCAAGCGCGGTTGGGGCCGGGTCATCCAGATCAGCTCGATCAACGGCCTCAAGGGCCAGTATGGGCAGGCCAATTACGCCGCCGCCAAGGCCGGCATGCACGGCTTCACCATCTCGCTGGCTCGCGAGAACGCGGCCTACGGCATCACCGTCAACACCGTCTCGCCCGGCTATGTGGCGACCGACATGGTGATGGCGGTGCCGGAGGAAGTGCGCGCCAAGATCGTCGCCGACATCCCGACCGGGCGCCTCGGCAAGCCCGAGGAAATCGCTTACGCGGTGGCCTTCCTGGTGGCCGATGAAGCGGCCTGGATCACCGGCTCGAACCTGGATATCAACGGCGGCCACCACATGGGCTGGTGAGCCGCGCAAGCGCATCGGCGGCCACCTCATGCTGCACGGTTCAGACGCAGCATGAAAAATCGCGCAAGCGCATGCTGCGCAACATTTTTTCACCGATTGGCACCGTCCCCCCTGACTTCCGGCGGTTGCAAGCGCTGCTGCACTGCGCCATCCTCCGCTCAATCCGTACCGAGTGACTGCTTTCATGGCTGCACTTCGCATCATCAAGAAGTACCCGAACCGCCGGCTCTACGACACCGAGATCTCGAGCTACATCACCATCGAGGATGTGCGCCAGCTCATCATCGATGGCGAGGATTTCGAAGTGCGCGATGCCAAGAGCGGCGAGGACCTGACCCGCTCGGTATTGCTGCAGATCATTGCCGACCAGGAATCGGACGGCGAGCCGATGTTGTCCACCCAGTTGCTCAGCCAGATCATCCGTTTCTACGGCGATTCGCTGCAGGGCTTCATGGGCAATTACCTGGAGCGCAGCATGCAGGTGTTCCTGGAACAGCAGCAGCAATTCCGCCAGCAGATGGGCAACCTGCTCGGGCAGACGCCGTGGGCGATGATGAACCAGCTCACCGAGCGCAACCTGGAGCTGTGGCAGGAATTCCAGCGCAACTTCGGCGCCGGCTTCGGCCGTGGCCCGGGGACCGGCACCGGTACCGGAACGGGCACCACCGGCAGCGGCGCGCCCTCGGCGGGCCCGACCGCGGCTGCGGGCGGAAAGACCCGGCGCTAAAAGCCGGCATCCGAGCGCTGGCGGCGCTGCGTCCTACTTGGCGCAGGCCGCGCAGATTCGCTCGACCTGATACCCCCGCGCGCGCAGTTTCTCCACCACGCCATCGGCGCCCAGCAGGTGCAGGGTGCCGACCACCACCAGGGTGGTGCCCTGCCCGGCCTGCAGCCGCGCTTCCAGCTTCGGCAGCCAGCGGTCGTTGCGCGCCACGTTGATGTTGCGATACAGCGCCGGGTACTCGCGCTTCATGTCCAACGCCATTTCCGACCACATCTTCGCTGCGTCACCGCGACGCCAGGCATCGTGCAGCTCGCGTGACTGCCGGTTGCCGTCGCGCGCGTCATCCAGCGCTTCGGCCAGCATTTGTCGCTGCTCTTCCTGCGACATCCCATCCAATAGCGCGATCTGCTCGGCCGCAGTCTCCAGGCCCGCCGTCGCCTTGCCCGTCGCCCCGGCCTGGCGCATGAAGTGCTGGTCCAGGCCCAGTGAAGGGTCCAGGCCTTGCGCGGCCATTTCAGACAGGCTCAAGGTAAGGGCGACGAACCAGGCGTCGTAGCCGGACAGCGCCTGCAGCGACAACCCATGCTGCGCAGCAAAGGCTTGCAGGGCCGTCCATTGGGCTGGCGTCAGATCCTCGCGCAGCGTGCGGCCATCGTTGCGAGTGGCCGCTTGCAGCATTTGTGCGGCCAGTTCAGGCGACTGCACCTGCTCGGCCGGCAGCTCGAACATGACGCGGCTGGCGCGTGCGAAAGCCGCGTCCACTTCCGGCGCCAGCGGGTAGTCGTCCGGCCGCAGCAGATGGAAGGAGCCCAGCAGGTAGACCGTAGCGCCATCGTGGCCGCTTACCTTCCACAACAACGGCACCGGCGGTGCCACCGCCGTTGCCGCCAGCGCCGGTCCGGCCAGCAGCAGGCTGGCCAGCAACAGCAACAGCCAACGCGAGAACAAACGACTCATCGATCAGCTCGAACGGTCCGGGCGGTGGTAATCCTGCTCGCCCGCTTCCACCGGCAGGTCGAGCCGGTTCTCAGGGGGCGGCAGCGGGCAAGTGGCGAACGGGGTGAATACACACGGCGGGTTGTAGGCGCGGTTGAAATCCAGCACCACGTGCCCTTGCGCATCCGGCGCGTCGACGTCCAGGAACCGGCCCGCCGCATAACTGGCATGGCCGCTGGTGCGGTCGGCGAACACTACGAACAGCTCCCGGCCCGGCTCGCCGATGGCTTCCAGACGGTAGGTCTGGCCATTGCGCTCGAACTCGATCGAACCGGCATTCGGCTGCTCGGTCGATATACCCGTGATATCCACGACCGGCATGGTCTTGCCGACGTCGTGCGGCACGAAGCGCGCCTGGATCCGCCATGACGGATCGGCCGGCCAGTACTTGAGCCCAGTGAACCCGGTGTGGGTCGCCGCGTCGGCATGACGCACGCGCAAGGCACGGCGGTCGCCGCGCTGGATCAGCGTCAGCAGGCCTTTGCCATCGTCGAAACCAATCACCGTCGGGGTCTCGTCGCGGTCGCTGAAAAACCGCAGCTTGCCCTTGACTGGCTGCCCGTCGGCGGTCAGAGCGACGCCGTGCTCGGGAATGAACCAGACCTGGTCGCCGACCACCTGGACCATGCCCATCTTCTCAGGCCCCACCGCCAGACGAATGCCGCTGGTGCTGCCACTGCCGACGTAGTGCGCCTTCAACTCCAGCCAGTGCAGGCCGACCAAGGTGGTCCAGCCATCGGGCTTGCGCAGTTCGGCCAGGCGCTCGTCGCGCCAGACCTGGTTGTCGGCCAGGAATTGCGGATCAGCCGCGACAGGCTTCGGCGTGGCTTGTTCGGCGCGCGGTGCGTCCTGCTGGCCACCACCACATCCCGCCAGGCCAGCCAGCACCAGCAAGCCGCCCAGCCATTTCCCCCCATGATTGAAACTCATCAACGCCCCCGTAAGAACCAACGATCGATTTCCGCCAATGAAAAGCGCGCCCATGTGGGCCGCCCGTGATTGCATTGCCCCGAACGCTCGGTGGCTTCCATGTCGCGCAGCAGCGCGTTCATTTCCGGCACCGTCAGCCTCCGGTTCGCGCGCACGGCACCATGGCAGGCCATGGTCGAGAGCAACTCGTCGCGCGCGCCGGCCACCCGTCGCGTTTGCCCGTGCTCGCGCAAGTCGGAGAGTACATCGCGCAACAAGCCTTCGGGTTCGGCCTGCGCCAGCAGCGCCGGAATGCTGCGCACATGCAGCGATTGCGGACCGGCGCGGGTGATCTCGAAGCCGAGCGCGGCCAGGGTATCGGCCTCGCGCTCAGCGACGTCGGCTTCGCGCTCGCCCACGCTCAGGGTGATGGGAACCAGCAGTGGCTGCGCGTGCAGGCCGATGCCGTCGTGCGCGTTCTTCAGGCGCTCGTAGCCGATGCGCTCGTGGGCGGCATGCATGTCCACCACGATCAAGCCTTCGGCGTTCTCGGCCAGGATGTAGATGCCGTGCAACTGGGCGATGGCGTAGCCCAGCGGCGGCACGCCGGCGTGCTCGGAGGTCGGCGGCAGCCCGGTCTGCGCCATCGGCATCGAAGGCTGCGCGGACGCACCGGTGGAGGCGCCGTACAAGGCTGCGTAGGCAGCCGGCGCCTCATCGACCCGCAATCCCAATGGGGATTGCGCCGGGCGCCAGTCGCGATAGCCGTCCTGGCCTTCGCCCACGCTGATCGCAAGGCCCACCGGCGTGCCGCCCGGCGCCAGGGTCGAGAACGTCGCTGGCTGGGTCTCGGCCGCCCCGGCACGGGTCTGCGCCAGTGCTTCTTGCAGGGTGCGGTAAACGAAATCGTGGATCAGCCGCGAATCACGGAAACGGACTTCGTGCTTGGCCGGATGCACGTTGACGTCGACCCGGGTCGGGTCCAGTTCCAGGAACAGCACATACGCCGGCTGGCGACCGTGATAGAGCACATCGCCGTAAGCCATCTTCACCGCATGCGCCACGCTGCGGTCGCGCACCGAGCGGCCGTTGACGTACAGATACTGCTGGTCGGCGCTGGCGCGCGAGTAGTGCGGCTGCGAAATCCAGCCGTGCAGGCGCAGGCCGGCACCGCTGTGGTCCACGCGTAGCGACTGCCGGGCAAAATCTTCGCCCAGGGTCTCGCCCAGGCGCGCGTCCGAGTACAGGTCGCCGGGGCGGTAGCGACGCGACGGCTTGCCGTTGTGCGACACGCGCAGTTCGATATCCGGCCGCGCCAGGGCCAGCGAGCGCAGCCATTCTTCGATATGCCCGAGTTCGGTGCGCTCGGCGCGCAGGAACTTGCGCCGCGCCGGCACGTTGTAGAACAGCTCGCGCACCTCGACCGTGGTCCCCGGCGCGTGTGCTCGCGGCTGCACTTCGCCCACGCGCCCACCCTCCACCTGCAACGCGTGGCCGTGTTCGGCACCGGGCTGGCGCGAGACCAGGGTGAAGCGGCTGACCGAGGCGATCGAGGGCAGCGCTTCGCCGCGGAAGCCGAGCGTGGCCACCGATTCGAGGTCATCAAGCGAAGCGATCTTGCTGGTGGCGTGGCGCGACACTGCCAGCGGCAATTCTTCCGGGGCGATGCCGGCGCCGTCGTCGCGGATCCGGATGAGGCGCACGCCACCCTCCTCCAGCTCGATATCCACACGCATGGCACCGGCATCGATGGCGTTTTCAACCAGCTCCTTGACCACCGAGGCCGGGCGTTCGACCACCTCGCCGGCGGCGATCTGGTTGATCAGGATTTCCGGCAGCTGGCGGATGCTCATGGCAGCGGCCGCGACAGATCTGGAGCGAGGTAAGGCGAGGCGATCAAAGGCACGGCTTCCAGCGCCGCGCGGCGCCGTCTCAGCGGGTCAGCGCAGATGATAGCCGAGCTTCAGCGGCTGCCGCCGGCCACGGTGCCGGCGGCCGCGTCCATCTCAGCCTGCGCGCGAGCCGCGTACAGCGTGCCCGGCGGCGGTTGCCGGGTGAAGAAGGTATTGACCCCGTCCAGCACCGCACCCGCCAGGCGCCGCTGGTACGAAGGATCGGTCAACCGGCGCTCTTCGTCCGGATTGGAGATGAAGGCGGTTTCGACCAGCATCGCCGGCATGTCGGAGGTCCGCAGCACCGCGAAGTTGGCGCGCTCCAGTTCCGGCTTGTGGTTGTTGCCGATTGCCTTGAGGCCACCGAGCACGTGCCCGGCGGCGTCTTCGGAGGCCTTCATGTGGCCGCTCTGGGCCAGGTCCAGCAAGACATTGGCCAAGGTGTTCTCGGTCTGCTGCAGGCGCACGCCGCCAACCAGGTCGGCGGCGTTTTCCTTGTCGGCCAGCCAGCGTGCGCGTTGCGACGAGGCACCCTTGGTCGACAGCACGAACACGGACGAGCCGCTGGCGCTGCGGTTTTCCGCGGCGTCGGCGTGGATCGAGATGAAGATATCGGCACCGGCGGCGCGCGCTTTTTTCGCGCGCATCGGCAGCGGGATGAAGACGTCGGTGTCGCGGGTGAGATAGGCCTTGAGGCCGGGCGTGGCGTTGACCTGGCGCGCCAGCTCACGCGCCACGGCCAAAGTGACGTCCTTCTCGCGCTTGCCGCTGGGCCCAATGGCGCCCGGATCCTGGCCGCCATGGCCCGGATCGATCGCCACCACCAGCGGGCGCATGCCCGCCTTCATCTTGATGCGTGAGGCGTCGCTGGGCATTGCCGGGCGCGGCGGCGCCAGTTCGCTGGTCGCAGTGGCGACAGCGGCCGGCGCTTGCGCGGCGGACGGCACCGGCGCACTGGCGACCTGCGTGCTTGCCGCGATCGGAACGGCCGTGCCATTGAGGATCGCCTGCGGCGAGGCCGATGCGGCGCGCATGGGGGTCGGTACGCCGGTTGCGATGGTTGTCGGAACAGCGGCAGTAGGCGTCACGACCGGGTGCGCCGCACTCGGCACGTTGTTCGCGGGATTGACGGCCGCATTCGCGCCGCTGGCAGCAGCGGCGACCGGAACCCGCGGATATGGCGTGGGAAGGCTGCTCGCGACCGCCGTCACTGGCGTGGCGGGCTGCGCCGGCACCGGCTCGGGGCTCGGGCCGTTGGCGCGCTGCACGACCGCCGCCGTGAGTGCCGCGGTGGCGCGGGCGGCGTCCTGGCGTGCCTGGGCGGTAGTGACCGCGCCCGCTTGCTGGGGCTCGCGCACTTCGGCAGTGGTGCTCGTGGCGACTGCCGGCTCGGCAGCGGCCGACGTCGGCGCAGTGGCAGCAGCGGTGCTCGCCGTGCCGCTGGCGAACTCGCCCGGCCATTCGATCACCAGCCGCGCTTCGCCGCCGCTCTTGTCCATCTGCGGCTTGAACGGCGCGACCTGGTTGGCCAGATCGAACACCACGCGGAAGGTACCGGGCTCGGGCTGGCCGGTGCGCACGGCGGTGACCACGCCGACTGCCGCAGGCAGCTTGAGGCCGCGCACGGCGCTGGAATCGGGGAAGTCGACCACCAGCCGGTTGGGCCCTGCCAGCGACAGCGTCTTGTAGCCGCCGGTACCGGCCAGGCGGATCTCGGCGCGGGTGCCGGTGCTGCCGGCATTCAACGAAACTGCCTGGATTTCGCCGGCGAAGGCGCTCGCGCAGGCCGCCAGGCCCAGGGCGCTGGCGAGCAGACGGACGGCAAAAAGTCGGGGGGCCGGGGACATGGCACGGATTCAATCACCGGCCCGGCCAGAATGCAATAGTCTTTTTCCTTAAATATCCGCGACCTGGGCGACTTTCCTACTATCCCCCGACAGGAACGGCCCCTAACTGGTCCGCCTCGCCCAGCCGCGCCAGCCACTCCCGGCCCGTCGGGCTGGTCGCCTCCAGGGCAAAGCGCCGCCCCTGTCCTTCCACCGCAAGCGCCACCCGCAGGTCGGTCGGCGGCAACGCGCCGGCGCCGCGCTCGGGCCACTCCACCAACCACAGGCGAACGTCGCCTTCGTCCAGGCCGAGGAAATCGAGCTCGGCGGCGTGGCCGATGCGGTACAGGTCCAGGTGCCAGGCCTCGCCGGTGTCGAGCGGGTAGCGCTCGATCAGCGTGTAGGTGGGGCTTCGAATCGCGCCTTGCACGCCCAGCGCGCGCAGCAATGCGCGCGCCAAGGTGGATTTGCCGGCTCCCAGGTCGCCCTGCAACGCCACCAACGCCTGCGGCGGCCGCGTTCGCGCCAGCGCCTGGCCCAGGCGTTCGGTGGCCTCGGCATCTTGCAGCCAGCCTTCGTGCTTCATGGCGTCCTCTTCGATAGTTTCATTGGCGCGCGCCGGGCTCATGGCTGCGTGTTCGACAGGGCACGCAGCCAGGGCAACAGATCGGTTGGCAGCAACCCCCGTTCGCCTTCCCTCGCCGCGCGGTCGCCGGCGGCGGCATGCAGCAATGCGCCGAGCGTAGCGGCATCGAAAGCGTCATGGCCCTGCGCGCGCAGCGAGGCGATCACCCCGGTGAGCAGATCGCCCATGCCGCCTACTGCCATGCCGGGGTTACCGGCATCGATCAGCCGCGGCGTGCGCCCGGGTGCGGAAACAATCGTACCGGCGCCCTTCAACACGACCACCGCCTCGAAGCGCGCCACCAGCGACTGCGCGGCGGCCAGACGGTCGCGCTGCACTTGCGCGGTGGAGATGCCGAGCAAGCGCGCTGCTTCGCCGGGGTGCGGCGTCAGTACGGTATCGCTGCCGCTGTGACCATCGAAGCGGCGAGGTGCAGCGGCGAGCAGGTTCAAGCCATCGGCGTCGATCACTTTCGCGCCCGCATGATCCATCGTCATTTGCCACAACGCGCGGGCCCATTCGTCCTGGCCCAGGCCGGGGCCGATCGCGACCACGTCGGCCTGGCGCAACAGCGGCGGCAAAACCTCGCCATCCTCCACCGCGCGCGCCATCACTTCCGGGCAGCGCGCCAGCAGCGGACCCACGTGGCGCGCGCGCGTGGCCACCGCCAGCAGCCCGGCACCACTGCGCAGCGCCGCTTCGGCAGCGAGCATGATCGCCCCGCCGCTGCCTTCATTGCCGCCGATGCACAGCACTCGCCCCGATTCGCCTTTGTGACTGTTGCGGCGGCGCGGACGCAGCGTGGCGGCCAGCGCCTCGACCGACCACGACTCGGCGCGCGGCGGCATGGCCTGCATCGCCGAATCCGGCACCTCCAGGCTCGCCAGTACGCGTTCGCCAACGTGCTCCAGTGCATCGCCGGTGTGCAGGCCGAGGTGGGCGACGATGAACTGCAGGGTCACGTTCGCGCACACTGCCACGCCGGGCCGGGTGCCATGTTCTGCATCCACGCCACTGGGCACGTCGAGCGCCAGCACCGGCACGCCACTGCCGTTGATGGCCTCGATCAGGGCGGCGTCGGCTGCTTCCGGCGGGCGATTCAGGCCGATGCCGAACAAGGCGTCGACGATCACGTCGGCATCGGCCAGTTCGCAGGGAAACAGCGCGACCTGGCCGCCGCGGGCCAGATAGTCGGTACAGGCCCGTTGCGCCAGCTCCGAGTCCGGCCCGCGCCCGTCTGCATGCACCACCCGCACCTGGCGCCCGGCCAACTGCGCCAGCCGCGCCACCACATACCCATCGCCGCCGTTGTTGCCGGTCCCGCAGGCCACCACGATCCGCCGAGCCGCCGGCCAGCGCTGCTGCAGCAACTCCCAGGCGGCCAGGCCAGCCCGCTGCATCAGCACATAGGGGTCGCCGCCCAGCGACTGCGTGGCCTGCGCGTCGAGCATCCGCGCCGAGGCGCTGTCGTGGAGCAAAAGAGGGGCGTACATGGCCAGGATTCTATACTTGGCACCATGTCCGTCGTGTCCCTGCCCTCGACCACCGCCGACCCGCACGCGCTTGCCGCGCGGGTGCGCACGCTGGCGCGGCAAGCCGGCTTCCAGCGTTGCGGGATCAGCGGGATCGAACTGGCGCAGGACGAGCAGCACCTGCGCGACTGGCTGGCCGAAGGCCTGTACGGAACCATGCACTGGATGGCGCAACACGGCGACAAGCGTTCGCGCCCGCAGGAACTGGTGCCCGGCACGTTGCGGGTGATCTCGGTGGGCCTGGATTACGGCCGCCGCGACGACGACGACGCCTGGGCCACGCTGGCCGCCGGCGAGCGCGCGTATGTCGCCCGCTACGCCCTGGGCCGCGACTACCACAAGTTGATGCGCCAGCGCCTGCAGAAGCTGGCCGAGCAGCTGCAGGCCGAAGTCGGCGCGTTCGGCCATCGCGTCTTCGTCGATTCAGCGCCGGTGCTCGAACGTGCGCTGGCGCGCAACGCCGGCCTGGGCTGGATCGGCAAGCACACCTGCCTGATCGACAAGGACGGCGGCTCCTGGTTCTTCCTCGGCGAGATCTATATCGACCTGCCACTGCCGGTGGACGTGCCGGCGAGCGCCCATTGCGGCACCTGCGTGCGCTGCATCGACATCTGCCCCACCGCGGCGATCGTGGCGCCGCACCGGCTGGATGCGCGCCGCTGCATTTCCTATCTCACCATCGAGCACGAAGGCGCGATTCCCGAAGCGCTGCGCAAGCCGATCGGCAACCGCATCTTCGGCTGCGACGACTGCCAGCTGGTGTGCCCCTGGAACAAGTTCGCCAAGCGCACCGACGAGCCGGATTTCCGTGCCCGCAACGATCTCGACAGTGCCACCCTGCCGCAATTGTTCGCCTGGGAGGAAGACGAGTTCCTGCGCCGCACCGAAGGCAGCGCGATCCGCCGCAGCGGGCACGAGCGCTGGCTGCGCAATATCGCCGTAGCGCTGGGCAACGCGCCGACGACGCCTGCGGTACTGGCCGCACTAGCCTCGCGACGGGAACATGCCTCGGCGCTGGTGCGCGAGCATGTGGCCTGGGCGCTGGCGCAGCACCCCCCAGGCAGCGATCGGCGATAATCCTCCGATGCCTGCCCGCGAAGACGAAATCCTCACCCCCAGCCAACTCAACACCCTGGCGCGCGACCTGCTCGAGGGCGCGTTCCCGCTGGTCTGGGTGGAAGCGGAGCTGGGCAATGTCACCCGGCCTTCTTCCGGCCACCTGTACTTCACCCTCAAAGACGCGCGCGCCCAGGTGCGCTGCGCCATGTTCAAGCCCAAGAGCCAGTGGCTGAAATTCCAGCCGCGCGAAGGCCTGCGCGTGCTCGCGCGCGGCCGGCTGACGCTGTACGAGGCACGCGGCGACTACCAGATGGTGCTCGACCACCTGGAAGAAGCCGGCGAAGGCGCCCTGCGCCGCGAATTCGAACAATTGCGCGCGCGCCTGGCCGCCGAAGGCCTGTTCGACAGCGAACGCAAGCGCCCGCTGCCGGCGCACGTGCGGCGCCTGGCGGTGATCACCTCGCCGAGCGGCGCGGCCGTACGCGACGTGCTCAGCGTACTGGCGCGGCGTTTCCCGATGCTCGAGGTGGAGCTGCTGCCTTCGCTGGTGCAGGGCGAAAGTGCCGCCGCCCAGCTCACCTCGCTGTTGCGCCGCGCCGATGCCAGCGGCCGCTACGAGGTGATCCTGTTGACCCGCGGCGGCGGCTCGCTCGAAGACTTGTGGGCCTTCAACGACGAAACCCTGGCGCGCGCGATCGCCGCCTCGGCCACGCCGGTGGTGTCGGCGGTGGGCCACGAAACCGACTTCACCCTGGCCGACTTCGCCGCCGACCTGCGCGCGCCCACGCCTTCGGTGGCGGCCGAGCTGCTGGTTCCCGATCAACGCGAACTGCTCGCGCGCGTGCGCAGGGCACAGGCCCAGCTGCTGGCCAGCCAGCGCCACTGGCTGCGGCAGTCGATGCAACGCGCCGACCGCGCCGGCCTGCGACTGGAAGCGCAAGCGCCGCGTGCGCGACTGCAACTGCTGCAAAGGCGCCAGCAGGACGCCGCGCGGCACTTGTCCGCGCAAATGCGCGGCCAGCTGGAGCGCCTGCAGGCACGGCTGCGGCATGCGCAAGCGCAACTGCGCCAGCACGACCCGGCGCGCCGCCTGGCCAGCCTGCGGCAACGGCTGGGCGCCTTGCGCCTGCAAGCGCCGCTCGAATCGCGATTGCGCCATGACGCCTTGCGCCTGCGCTCGCTGGCGCGTTCACTGGAAGCGGTGAGCCCGTTGGCGACGGTCGCGCGCGGCTACGCCATCGTCAGCCGCGAGGATGGCAGCGTGGTGCGCAGCACCACACAAGTGCACAGTGGCGAACGCTTGAATGCGCGCGTTGGCGACGGCGTGATCGCCGTGCGCGTGGAACGCGACGAGGTCGGCTAGAAGCGCGGCCTCTCGTTACTTCAACGCCGGCCCCTCGGGGCAGTAGCGCTGCCGGTACTCCAACGCCTTCGGCATCAACGCCTGCAGGTTCTGGATGCGGGTTCCGGGATTGGGATGGGTGGAGGAAAACTCCGGCGGTGCCTGCCCACCACTGCTCTGCTCCATCCGTTCCCACAGCGGAATCGCCGCGCGCGGGTCGTAGCAGGCGGCGGCCGCCAGCATCAGCCCGACCTCGTCGGCCTGGGTCTCATGGCTGCGCGCATACGGCAACAGATAACCGTAGCCCATCGCCGCCATCACCATCTGCTGTTGTTGCACGTCCATGCCGCTGGCCGCGCCGGCCATCTGCCCAATCTGGGTCAACTTCTGCTGGGCCATGCGCTGGGCACCATGACGCAACAGCGCATGGGCGATTTCATGGCCCATCACCACGGCCATCGCATCAGCGTTCTGCGCGACCGGGAACAGGCCCGTGTAAACCGCCATCTTGCCGCCCGGCAGGCAGAACGCGTTGGCCTGGTCGGAAGGGATCACGTTGACATCCCATTCGAACCCGCGCGAGAGGTGATTCGGCTGCATGCCGTGCTCGGTGGCTAGCGCGGTTTCGACCGGGTCGACCTTGGCGATCAACCGTTGCGCAATCTGCCGCACCTGCTGAGAGGCCTGCGCGTTGGGATCGAGCGGCCGCTCCTGCGAGAGAATCTCCTGGTAGGCCTGCAGGCCCATCGCCTTCTCTTCCTCGACGCCGAGCGAGCTGTCGATCAGCACCTTCTCGCCGGTGTAGGGATCTTCGCTACGGTTGGCAAACCAGTAGTAGGCGGCGTAGCCCGCAAAGGCCAGCAACACCCACCAGCGAACGTTGCCGAACAGGCCGGGACGACGCGCGCCCTGGCGCTGTTGCCGGTCATCGAAGGGATCGTTGCGCATGCTCGCAGTCCTTGTCGCGGAGTCTGGTGGAGGTTGTCCGTGCGCCTTCGGCTCAGATGCCGCGCACCAGCCGGAAGCCGATCCTGGCACTGGTCACGTCCGAGTCCTGTGATAGCCGCCAGGCCGCGCGCGTCTGTTGCGGCGAGTTGGCCCAGCTGCCGCCGCGGATCACCCGTTGCCGGCAACCCGGGTTATACCAGGCCAGGCCATCGGCCGGCGCGCGGCGATAGCTGGCGTGCCAGCAGTCGGCTACCCATTCGCTGAGGTTGCCGCCCATGTCGTACAGGCCCCAGGCATTGGCGCGGAAACTGGCCACCGGGGCCGGCCCCCAGAAGCCATCGCCGTAACCGACGAAAGCATTGGCCCAGTGGCGGCCGCTCGGGGAGACGTCGTTGCCGCCGGTGAAGTTGCCCGAGCCGGTCGGTGGCGTGCCGGCGTTGCCCCAGGGATAGCGGCCCTGGCTGCCGGCGCGCAGCGCATATTCGAATTCGGCCTCGGTCGGCAGGCGATAGTGCCGTCCGGTCTGCTCGGACAACCAATTGGCATAAGCCTCGGCGTCGCGCACGCTGACGTGCATCACCGGGGTGTTGGGCGCGGCGCGCGCGCCGTTGTAGTCCGACTGCCAATCCACGCCGCTGTGGCGGGCAAAGTTGCCACTGCGTTCGTCATAGACGATGGAGTGGCCGCGCCGTGTGGCCCGCGGGCGCGCCTTGGCCGAGGCGACGAATTGGGCAAACTCGCCGACCGTCACCTCGGTGATAGACATCGCAAAGCCGCGCGCGAAACGTACGTAGTGCGCGGGGCGCTCGTAGTCCGAGGCACCCGGCTCGTCGTCGCCGGCGCCCATGCGAAAAGCGCCGTGCGGCACCACGATCATTTGCGGGCCGCGCCCGCCGTCGCGCATGCCGTCGGTGAACACCTGGCGCGGGCGGAAACTGCCGTAATGGGTTGCCAGTTCCAGGCGCACGCGCAGCGCGGCGGCGACCGCATCGCCGGGGGCGGCGATGCGCAGCACCTCGGCCAGTTTCTCCCCCGCCGGCTTGAGCCCGGCCGGTGTCGCCAGGTCGCGCAGCGCGGCGTCGTGCAGCGCGGCGATGCGGGCGTGCCGTGCCGCTTCGATGCGGGCGCGCGCATCCTCCACAGTCGGTGCACGCTCGCGCACCTGCGCGGCCGCCGCCAACCAGCGCGTGGCGGCGTCGAAATCGTAAGCGCCTGCCGCATCCTCGGCACGCCGGATCAGCGCACTTTCAGCCGCCGCCAGGCCTTGCCGCGCACGTGGATCGGTCGGGTCGAGCTTCAAGGCCTCGCGAAAATTACCGAGCGCGCCATTACCTTCCTCGCCGATGCGCTGGTTGCGCAGGTCCTCTTCGCCGGCACGGTTGAAACCCTGCAGGCGCTGGGCGCGCTCGACCTGACCCTGGAACTGGCGCACCTGCGGGTCGCTTGGCGCCAAAGTCAACGCCACCAGGGCCACGGTATTGGCCCGCTCCAACGCATCTTCCTGTTCTCCGGCACGTGCGAGCAGCGCGCGGCCGTCGGCCAGCAAGCGGCGCTGTGCCTGCTGCAGGCCCTGGCGCGCGCGGCGGTCCTGCGGTTCGCGCTGCAACTGCGCCAGGTACAACGGAATGGCTGCATCGGGCTGTTCGAACAAGCGCCCCTCTGCCAACGCCTGGGCCGCGCGCCGGCGCACCTGCTCGCCATCCTCCTCACCGAGCGCGACCGCCGGCGGCTGCCATTGCTGCACGGTCTCGCCGCCGGCTTCGCCGATGCTCACACTCGGCTTCGGGTTGCGCGCACTCGCGGCGGCGGGCCGAGCAGCGGTGGAGGGCACCGGCGGCGGCACCGAGTCGGGCGCGCAGGCCGACAGCAGGCTGACCGCCATCGCGCCCGCCGCCCCTGCCGCCCTCGCCCACGCCCGCCTTGCCATGTCGCGCCTGCCTCCTTGATGCCCGGCCCGCACCGGTCGTCGGCGACGTTAGGCTATCCTGCACGGCCCGCGCAACGCAGCGTCGCCTTGAATACTTCCGTGCCGCACTGGATCCAACATCCCGACGAACTGGCGCAACGCCTGCAACAGCGGCCTGCGCGCATCGGCCTGGACACCGAGTTCATTCGCGAGCGCACGTACTGGCCGCAGCTTGCCCTGGTGCAGATGGCCGTTGGCGAGGAGATCCTGCTGATCGACCCACTGATCCCCGGCATGAGCGAGGCGCTCAAGCCCTGGCTGGTGGCGCCGGACATCGTCAAGGTCATGCACAGCGCCAGCGAAGACCTGGTGACCTTCAAGTGCACCTGCGGCGTGCTGCCGCGGCCGCTGTTCGACACCCAGATCGCCGCCGCGCTGGCCGGCACCGGCGCCGGCATGGGCTACCAGAAGCTGGTGAGCGAAATTACCGGCACCCTGCTGGCCAAGGGCGAGACACGCTCGGACTGGATGCGCCGGCCGCTGTCCGAAGCGCAGCTGGAATATGCGGCAGACGACGTTCGCTACCTGTTCGCACTGCACGATGCGCTCGACGCCAAACTGGGCGAGCTGGGCCGCCGCGAGTGGCTGGCCGAAGATGCGGAGCGCCTGCTGGCCTCGGTCGAGCGCGACGATGGCGAACGTTGGCCGCACCTGTCGCTGCGCAGCGCGCAGTTCATCGATGCGCCGGCGCAGTTGCGGCTGTTGCGATTGCTGCGCTGGCGCGAGCAGACCGCACGGCAGAGCGACCGTCCGCGCAGCTGGATACTGGACAACGAATTGGCAGTGACGCTGGCGCGCAATCCACCAGCCGACCCCGCGGCACTGCTGCGCCTGTTCGAACGCTTCCCGAAGGCCCCGCGCAAGCTGGCCGCGCCGTTGTGGCAGGCTTTGACCACACCGCTGCCGGACGAGGCCGATGCACCAATGGCCAGCAATGGCGGCGAAGACCAGAAGCAGGCGCTCAAGCGCCTGCAAGAAGCGGTGGCCGAGCGCAGCCGCGAACTGGGCCTGCCCGACGGCGTACTGGCTTCGCGCAAGCATCTGGAAAGCCTGCTGGAGCACGCCAGCTGGCCCGCAGGATTGGGGCAGTGGCGCCGGCGCGAACTCGACACCCTGCTGACGCCGTTGCTGCCGGTGATCGCAAAAAACTGAGCGCGCGAGCAGGAAACTGCGCGCCTTGATGTAGTCGAAGCAGACGCTTCGATATCAGCAAAATTTCCCTGGAAAACCGATGCATTTCTGCATCGGAACCGTCGTCGCACGCCCTCTATAGTCCACGCCTCCCGCTGCCGCGCGCGCAGCCGGATCGCTCTTCTACGCCCCCTGAAAAGCCGGCGCTGGAAGCCTGTTGACTCTAATGTGTATGGTGTGTAAGTTGCCCATGAAGAGTGCTGATCTAATCAAGGAATTGAAATGGCATGGCTGGACGCTGGATCGCGTCTGCGGCTCACACCATGTCTTCGTCCACCCGCGCTTCCGCTGCATCGTTACGGTGCCCCACCCCAAGAAAGACCTGGGCAAGGGCTTGGTCAGCCAGCTTCGCAAGATCGCTGGTTTGCAATAGGAGTCAACAAATGCGCTATCCCGTCCTGATCGAACCCGGCGACGACGACACCGCCTGGGGCGTCGTGGTGCCGGATCTTCCCGGCTGCTTCTCCGCCAGCGACACCCTCGACGGCGCCATCGCCGCCGCCGAAGAGGCCGCCACTGCCTGGATCGATGCCGCGCTCGACGCCGGCCAGCAGATTCCGCGTCCGTCCTCGCTGCAGGCAGCGTTGGCCTCGGGCGACTACAGTGGCTGGATCGTGGCTTATATCCAGGTCGACCCCGCCCTGCTCGACGACACCATCGAGCGCGTCAACATCACCCTGCCGCGCCGCGTGCTCGCGCGCCTGGACTCGCGCGCGCGTGCCGTCGGCGAAACGCGCTCCGGCTACATCGCCTATCTGGCGATGGGCTGAGGGCGTAGCGCGCGCCGGCCAAACTCAGGCGCGCTGCTGGATCCGGATCATGTTCCCGGCCGGGTCGCGCACCGCGCAATCGCGCACGCCGTAGGGCTGGTCGGTCGGCTCTTCGACCACCTCAGCGCCGGTGGCCTGGATGCGCTCGAAGGTCGCCGCCAGGTCCGGGGTGGCCAGAATGATGATGCCGTAGCTGCCCTTGGCCATCATTTCGGCGATGGTCTGCCGCTCTTGGTCGGTGATGCCGCGACCCACGCCCGGCGGATGCAGCACGATCGAAGTGTCCGGCTGGCCCGCCGGCCCCACGGTGATCCAGCGCATGCCGCCATAGGCGACATCGTTGCGCACCTCGAATCCAAGGACATCGCGGTAGAAGGCCAGCGCAGCCTCGGGATCGTTGTGCGGCAGGAAGGTCGAATGGATGCTGAGGTTCATGCGGATCGCTCTGATTGCGTGGTCATTCCACGGGCGCTCACTCTAGGTCGGGATCGCCGGTGGCTGCTTCTCGATTCCTGATCGGCCGCGTGACCTGGCGCGCCACGCACGAGGGCATGCCGGCGGTGGCCTGGGCCTCGCCGCGCTGGTAGGCGCTGGGCGAAATGCCTACCAACTCGCTGAAGCGCGTGCTGAAGGTGCCCAGCGAGGCGCAACCGACCTCGAAGCACACCTCGGTCACGCTGAGGTCGCCGCGCCGCAACAGCGCCATCGCCCGCTCCACGCGCCGGGTCATCAAATAGCTGTACGGCGACTCGCCGTAGGCGAGCTTGAACTGGCGGCTCAGGTGGCCGGCCGACATATGCACGCCACGCGCCAGTGCTTCCACATTCAAGGGCTGCGCGTACTCGCGGTCGATGCGGTCGCGCACACGCCGCAAGCGCGCCAGTTCGCGCAGTTGTGGCTCGGGGTTGGTGGGGGTGGTCATGGGCGTTCCGGTGACGACATGCGCAAAGCAAAACAGCGCGCCCGTCGGCACGCTGTCTTGTCTTGAATAGTGGTGGAGCCAGGGAGGATCGAACTCCCGACCTCGTCATTGCGAACGACGCGCTCTCCCAGCTGAGCTATGGCCCCACGGATGGGACTGGAAGTGTACAACATGCCCGGCCGTGCGATCTGCATCCTGGCGACTGGCTTCCAGTGGTCCTTCGCTGACGCGAAGGCGCGCATTCTAGCCCGAGTCCCTGCCAGGCGCCAACTGCGCGACGGCCGCGATGGGTACCCACCGGTGCGCTCACAGCACCCCGGGCACCGGCGTCGCCAGGGCCGCCGCTTCGGCGTCGCAGCCGGTCGGCGTGTTGCCGGCGCTGCGTTGCGCCGCCACTTCCTTGCGTGCGGCGGCGACGTCGGCGAGGAAATCCGGATTCGACTGCAGCTTGGCGAACGCCCCGCTGGCCACCGCGCGACCTTCCAGCACATCGCTCTGCCAATGGGCGTTGCAGACCAGCCGGCTTTCGCCGAACTGGCGGCCGCGCGCCAGCAGCGCATTGGCGCGATTCGGGGCGACCTGGGTCAGCACCATCGCCCAGGTCCAGCCGATGGCGGTGTGACCGGACGGATACGAGCCGTCCTTGCGCAGCGCGTCTTCGTCCTTGGCCAGGCAGGTGTGTTCGTCGTGCACCACGAACGGGCGTGTGCGCTGGTAGTGGTCCTTGGCGCCGTAGGTTGCCAGGCCGGCGTCGACCAAAGTGCGCTGGAGTAACAGGTACAAGCGCGGGGTGGCCTGCTGGGTGATCGGCACGCCCAGCGCGCAAGCGAAGTTGGCGGTGGCGACCGGGTAGGCGAGGTCGGCGTCGCGCGTGGCCAGGGCATAGCGCGGGGTGCCCTTGAGTTGCTGCGCCGCCTGGTGCACGGCCTGGTCGTTGGCGAAGGCCGGCGTGCCGGCCGCCGGCGGCGCCGGCAGCAGGGCCAGGCTGTCGGGAAGATCGCGGCCCAGGTAGCCGGCCGGCACGCCAGGCTTGAGCTCGGGCACCGGCCCGGCGGCAGGCGAGTGCGAAGTCGAGGCGCAGCCGGCCAGCAGCAGCGCGGCCAGCACAAGCGGCAACACGCGCGGGGGGAGGCAGGTAAGCGGTGCGACGGGCGTAGCGCGGGCGAGGGCCATGGTCGGATAACTCAACGAAAGTCGCCTCCAGTGTCCAGTTGCGCGAGGGCGCGGCTACGGAGGAACTACCTTGCCCACATCAGTAAAAGTACGCAGCCCCGGCGCACGCTTGGCAACCTTTCGACACCCAGGCCGCTACCCTGCCGGCATGCGCCCCCTGCCCCGCAGTTTCTACGACGACGATGCCTTGCACGTCGCCCCGCGCCTGTTGAACAAGGTCCTGGTCGCCGCCGACGGCCGCCGCGCCCGTATCGTCGAGGTCGAGGCCTACCGGGGCGGCGATGATCCGGCGGCGCATTCGTTTCGCGGCATGACCGCACGCAACCAGGTGATGTTCGGCCCGCCCGGCCACCTCTATGTCTACTTCATCTACGGCATGCACTGGGCGATCAACACGGTCTGCCGCGGGCCGGGGCACGGCGTGCTGCTGCGCGCCGCTTCGCCCTTGGCCGGGTTGGAGGCGATGGCCTATGCGCGCGGTACCGAGGTTCCAAAACTTCTCGCCTCCGGGCCGGGACGGCTCGCGCAAGCATTCGGCGTGAGTGCCGCCGATAGCGGGCTGGACCTGTGCAAGCGAACCTCGCGGTTGTGGATCGGCGACGACGGCACGCCCCCGCCGCCGGTACCGGTGGCTTCGCCCCGCATCGGCATCAGCAAGGCCGCCGAGCATCCGTGGCGCTGGCACGTGGAAGATGATCCGCACGTTTCGCGGCGGCCGTCAGCCAAGCCCGCGCCCCGCCGTCGCGCCAAGCCCTAGCCGAGGCTCGGGCCAATCTTCACGCCGCTCTTACGCGGCTCTTACACCCCGTCCCTAACTTCGCGCCCGCAGCACACGCCGTGGATTCGCCCGGCGATGCAAACGCTCATCGAACCAGGGGACAACGCATGTACGCACGACACGGGATGGCCCGGCGCAAAGCCGGCCAGGGCGGTTTCACATTGGTTGAAATGGCGGTGGTGCTGGTCATCATCGGGGTGATCCTGGGCGCCGTCATGATCGGCCGCGACGTCCAGCGCAACGCCGAATACACCCGCATCAAGCAGAAGTTCCTCGACCAGTGGGTGGTGGCCTACAACACCTACCAGCAGCGCCTGGGCGCGCCGGTCGGCGACAACCAGAGCGCGCCGCGCCTGATGGTCAACGGCGCCAACTTCAACGGCAACGGCGATGCGCTGTCCGGCGGCGACATGTCGCAGGCGCAGGAGCCCGACGCGATCTGCCGCGGCGCCAAGCCGTCGAAGATGACGCGTTCGGCCCAGAGCGGCGACGACTACAGCCTGCGCGACCTGATGCGCAAGGCCGGCGTCACCCTGCCGCCGGGCCGCGGCGAGGGCATGGAAGATCGCTACGTCTACCTGGACACCAACGGCAACCCGCAGGAAATCCAGGTCTGCTTCCAGTGGAACAAGCCGGGCACCGACGCCGGCTCGGGCAACGTGATGGTGATCGCCGGCCTGACCCCGGACCTGGCGCGCGCACTCGACCAGATGATCGACGGCAAGCCCGACGCCCAGAACGGCGCCTTCCGCCAGCAGGGCGTACAGCGCCGCAGCGGCAACGATGCCAACAGCCCGGGCATCGAATGGGCCGGTAACAACACCCAGAACATCTCCGGCACTGGCAGCGCGAGCGACGTGGAGGACACCACCGGCGATGAGCAGGTGATCACCCTGGTCGCCAACCTCAAGATGAATCAATAAGGCGCCAGACCATGACCCCGGTCCGCCCCGCCCTGCTCCTGCGCCTGGTGCAATCGCGCCGCGCTTCGCTGCTGCTGTTCGCCTGCACGCTCGGCGCGCTGGTGGTGGCGGCGGTGTGGTTCACCCTCGCGCGCGGCAGCCTGGCCACCGGCTACGCCAGCGTCGGCCAGCGCGAACAAGCGTTGCGCAGCGCGCAGCAACGGCTGCAGGAAGCCCGGCTGCGCGTGCAGCTGGCCGATGGCGCGCGCCAGTTGGTGGCGCGCGCCAGCAACGGTGGCTATCTCGCCGAGGGCTGGGGCGAGCGCCTGATCAACCTCAACCAGGCACCGATCAGCCGCAGCGAAGGTAACGCACTGCTCGATGGCGTCGCCCGCGACCCGGCACGGCTGTTCGGCGCCGAGGCTTTCGAGGTCTCGGTCACCCGCGCCGAAGATGGTTTGTTCGATGTACCGCCGCCGCGCAGCCCGCCGTTGTTGGTGACCTTGCGCGGCCCGTTGCTGTTCCGCACGCAGCTGCAGGAAACGCCATGAGTATCCAGACCCTGCTGCACCAGGACGGCAAATGGTTGGCGTTCGACGGCGCGCGCGTACGCCGCCTGGAGAGCCGTCCGAACATCGACCGCGCCAGCGTCGCCTTGAGCGATTTCGACGGCGCCGTCAGCCAGGTCACCTCGCTCGAAGGCAGCCCCGCGCATGCGGTGGCGCTGATCGAAAAGCGCCTGCGCGCCGATGGCCTGATCGACAACGAAAGCAAGATCCTGATCCACCAGACCCGCACCGTCGGCAACGGCTACCAGGCCCTGTTCACCGCGGTGCCGCTGGATCGCTGGCAGCAGATGTTCGCCTGGGCCGAAGCGCAGCCCGACCATTGCCTGTTGGTGCCGACCACCGCGCTTCTATGGCGCATGCTCAAGCCAGGCCGCGGCATCGTGCTGCATGGCGGGCGTCAGGTGGTGTTCCTGGCCTCACTGCGCGACCGCATCCTGCATGCGTCGGCGCTGGCCTTCAGCGATTCCCGCGAGGATCTGGAACTGACAGTCGCCTCGCTCGCCGAGCGCGTCGGCCGCGAGCTGGGCGCAGGCGATGCCGATGCGCTGCAGACCCTGGACGTGGAATGGCTGGGCGTACTGACCGCGCGCCCGGCCAACGATCGCCCGCTGGCGCCGCGTACGCCGCTCGCGCGTCCCGGCGATGGCGATTGGCCGCGCGGTGCGCAGGCCGCGACCGCCTCGCTCGAACGCGATTGGCCGCTGCGGGTTGAACCGGTATTGGGGCAGGACACCCCCGCCGCGCTCGACGACGACGCGATGACCTTCGACGGCCAGTTCGATCCGGTCGAAGGCAGCGAACCGGAAAATCTCGCGCAAGAACCCGACACCCTGCGCCTGCCGGTGCACGCCACCTCGCCGTGGCTGGACGAGGCGTTGCTGGAAATCTTCTCGGTACACAGCGGCGCCAGCACGCGCCTGGGCCCGCACGTCGAAGTGCAGGACGAAACCGGCGCCCGCTTCCGCAGCGGCGTGGCCCACCTCGCCCAACACGCCAACGCGCTGGTCGCGGTCAATCCCACCGCCAGCCGCCTGATGTACGTGGCCGAGCGCCTGCTGCCCTGGGCCAGTGCGGCCTCGCTGGTGATGGCGGTGGCACTGGCCGCGCTCGGCGGGCGCTGGACGCTGTTGGCGCACGACGCCAACAACCGCGCCGAGAACTTGCAGGCGCAGGCCGAAGAGATCGACGCGCAGATCGCCACGCTGCAGCCGCGCCAGGCGCTGCCCGAACAGTACGCCAGCCTGCTGCAGTTCGTTGAACGCGCCGGCAAGCTGCAAGCGGCGCTCGACCCGCATGCCGCCTTGGCCAGCGTGCGCGATGCCGCCGGCCACGACGTGCGCATCCTGCGCCTGCGCCTGGAAGACGGCAGCGAGCCGGTGCTGCGGGTGGACGGCGTGGTCAACAGCGATGTCGAGGTAAGCGCGCAGGGGCGGCAGGTCGCGCGCTTCGTCGAGCGCCTGCGCAGTGCCGGCTACGTGCCGGTGGCATTGGACCCGCAAAGCGGCAACACCCGCGCGCAGGCGCCGGGCGGTTCGTTCTCCTATCAACTCAAGCGCGTGCCGCCGCAGGCCGCGGGGAAGGCCTCGTGAAGCTCAAGCATTCGGCGCTACTGGCATTGGCCCTGTGGCTGGGCGTAGCGATGTGGGTGGGCGCGATGATCCTGGCCAAGCCGCGCGTGCAGTCGCGCTTCGACGATGAAGACGCCTCGGCGCAAATGGCGCAGCTGCAAGCCAATGTCCAGCGCAACCGGCAGATGCTGGGCGTGCTGGAGCAACTGGAGAATCCGCCGGCGAACACCGGTGCGGCGCTGTTGGCGGTCGAGCCGCTGCCTGCCGCCGGCCAGGACGTCGGCGAAGGCAGCTTCACCGGTCCGGCACCGCGCCAACTCACGCTGCTGCTGAGTACCGACGGCAAGCGTCGTGCCTTGATCGACGGCCAGTGGGTTGCTCCGGGCGCGCATCTGGCCGATGGCAGCCGCGTGCGTGCGATCGGCCGCGATCGCGTGCTGCTCGACGCCGCCTCCGGCGAAACCGTCACCGTGATGATGCCGCCGCCGTTCTCCGCGCAAGCCACCGCGCAGCCGGCCAAGGCCGGAGGCCGTCCGTGAATCCGCGCCTGTGGTGGCTCGGCGGTGGCGCGGCGATCGCTATGGGCATCGCGTTGGTGCTGGTGCTGCGCGGCACTTCGCCGCGTGTCGATGCACCGCTGGAAGTGGATGGACCGATAGCCACACCGACGGTCGCCGCCGCCATCGAACCGGCAGCACCTGCCAACACCGCCGACCAGACGCCACCGCCGTGGCTGCGTGGCGATACCGCCGCGCCGACGCCGAGCGTTCCCGCTGCGACGACCACGACTGAGGACCCCGAACGCGCGCGCCAGATGGCCGCCTTGCAGCAGTCCGTGCAAGGCCTGGTCGGTGTTGCCCGCCAACGCTCGGTCGCTTCGGAAACCTATCTGCGCCAGGCGCTGGCGACGCTGGAGCAGATGAACGACCCGGCCATCACCTCGCAGGTCAACCTCGAGGCGGTGCGCCAGAACCTGGAAATCAGCATCCGCATGCAGCAGCTCGGTACCCAGCTGCAGCAGATCCTGACCCAGCCGCCGGGCGAGCAGCGCCAGCAGCGCCAGGAAGCGCTGATGACGCAGATGCGGCAACTGCAGGGCCAGCTGCGCAGCGATGTGCGCGCGGCGCCCGCGGCCACGGTGCAGTGATGGGGATCGCGCACCGCCGCCACGCCGCGCGCCAGGCCGGCTTCACCGTGCTGGAAATGGCGGTGAGTGTCGGCGTGGTCGGTGCGCTGGCGCTGCTCGCCGGCACCGGTTATCGCGATTACGCACAGTGGCGCGCACGCAGCCAGGCCGAAGCCCAGTCGGAGGTGGCGCGGCAGGCGCTGCGCGCCTTCGCCCTGCGCAACCAGCGCCTGCCCTGCCCCGACCGCAGCAGTTACGGCGATGGCGCGCGCGAAGGCCAGGGCGGCAGTTGCCCGGCGGGCGGGCAAGTGGGCTGGCTGCCCTATGAAGCCTTGGGATTGCCGCGGCCCGATCGTGGCCAGCGCCTGCGCTACGCCGTCGCCCGCCCGGCCGGCGCCGACCTGGTGCAACCCAGCGGCAGCGCCAGCGAAGATCGCAATTACGACGCCAGCGCGCGCCTGCGCGCCAGCCTGACCACCCTGGCCGCGCGTGCGCCGGGCGGCGACCTGCCCTACCTCAGCGATCCCAATCCCGACCGCGAAAGCTGCGGCCGCGTGCTCAGCAATCCCGCTTTCGCCGTGGTCGCCGCGCTCGACGACCGCGACGGCAATGGCAATGGCCGCGCCGACGATCCGGCGCGCTTCGACGGCCTCAACCAGGCCATGGCCAGCAGTAACGCCCTGTGCATCGCCGCCCCCGGCCGGCCGATGGACGCCCGCTACGACGACGTGGTTGCCAGCGAGAGCGCCGATGCGCTGCTCGGTTGGCTGGCCACGCAGACCCGATGACGAACCAGGCCCCGCCATGACCCGTTTCCGCGCACTTCCTTTGTCCCGTTCCGGCCACGCTCCGCTGGTCGCTCCGCTCGCGCTGGCGTTGACCCTGCTGCTGGGGGGCTGCACCGGCACTCCGCGCAGCGTGAAGTCGCTGCCGCCCACCGAGTACAAGGCCTTGCAGGAGATCGGCAACCGCGTCGGCGAAGAGTCGGGCAAGCTGGCCGAAGAAAATGCGCGCCTGCGCCAGGAGATCGAGCGCAACGCACCGCGCATGGCGCCGGTGCCGGTGGTGGCACCGAAGTACGACCCGCTCGAAAACCGTATCGTCACCCTCAACATGAACGACGCCAGCGTCGGTGGCCTGTTGTGGGCGCTGGCCGAACAGCTCGGCATGAATCTGATCGTCGATCCCGACGTGCTCGCCCGCGATCAGCGCGCCAGCCTGTTCCTGAAGAACGTCACCGCGCGCGAGGTCTACAACCACATCCTCACCGCCTTCGACCTCTACGGCGAAACCCGCGGCGGCGCGCTGGTGGTCAGCCCGATGGAAGAACGGGTGTTCAACGTCGAGATGCTCAACACCACCACGTCCTTGGACATGAGCACCGGCGGCGATGTCTTCGGCGCCGGCAGCAGTGGTGCCGGCGGTGGAGATTCGCTGCGCGGCAAGCTGGTGATGGACGGCACCGTGGGCAAGCAGAACGACCCGTACAAGCAGCTCGGCGCCTAGGTCGAGGCCGTGCTGCGCGAAGACCAGGCCACCAAGGGCGAAGGCCCGCCGCGCGAAGCGGCGCGCTTCAGCCTGGATCCGCTCACCGGCTCGCTGTACGTGCGCGCACGGCCCTCGCAGGTACGCGCGGTCGCCGACCTGGTCGAGCGCAACAAGGCGATGCTGGCACGACAGGTGCTGGTCGAAGCGCAGCTGATCGACGTGTCGCTCAACGATCAGTTCCAGTACGGCGTGGATTGGAACCTGCTGAAGAACCGCGTCGCCGGCATCGTCGGCGACGCGCCGATCAGCCTGGACCCGATCAGCGGCTCGCTGCCGGGCGCCAACCACGATTCGCTCGGCCGCCTGCTCACCATCCCGCGCCAGACCATCGGCACCGCCCTCGGCCGCGGCACCGGTATTGGCTATGTCGGCGACACCTTCTCCACCGCGTTGAACGTGCTGCGCTCGTTCGGCCACGTCAAGGTGCTGTCCAACCCCAGCGTGCGCGTGCGCAACGGAACCCCGGCCTATCTCAGCGTGGGCCGCAACATCCGCTATGTCAGCAAGTCCACCACCAGCTTCAGCAACCCGGGCGGCGGCGCCACCAACACCTCCTCTGACGTGCAGACCGAATCGCTGTTCGCCGGCGTGGTCATCGGCGTGGCGCCGCTGATCCGCAACGACGGCAATGTCGAACTGCTGGTGCACCCGATGCAGACCGAGGTCGATGAAGCCAGCCTGGCGCTGGTGGAAGTGGGCAACGGCAACTCGGTAACGCTGCCGCGCATCAGCTTCAAGGGCATGACCACCACGCTCAACCTGCGCGACGGCAACACCGTGCTGATCGGCGGTTTGATCGACCAGCAGGACCAGAACACCGACAACGGCGTGCCCGGCCTGTCCGACGTACCCGGCCTGGGCAAACTGTTCGGTGCCGAAGCGCGCACCCACAAGAGCCGCGAGCTGGTGATGGTGCTGCGGGTGACGGTGATATGAGCCTGATGTTCGCCGCCCTGCGCACGCTCGATGGCGAGCGGCCGATGCCGGCCGGCGCTGGCCCGCGTGGGCACCGCTTGCGCGCCGCGCTCTGGCCGGCCGGGTTTTGGCTCGGTGCCGGCGTGCTGCTGGGTGGCGCCGTCGTGGCGGGGTCGTCGGCACCGGTGACCGTACCGGAAGTGGCCCCCACCCTGC